>CAZXMX010000016.1:0-27942 GCA_964641645.1 uncultured Neomegalonema sp. | reverse complement strand
AACCCACAGCGATTCAGACGTCAACGCAAAGTTCCCGCACATGGAAACCTTTGGCGAAGCGCTTAAGCATGCGGACCCCGACTGGCGTCCGATTATCCCGGTTTGGGGTAAGATCAACGCTGACCTCGGCACGACGCTTTCGAAGGTTCTGACTGAAGATCTGGACATTCAAACAGCGCTCGACGGTGTGGCGGAACGCACGAAAGCGGTGATGACTGAAGCTGGTTACTACACCTGGCAGTAGGCTCAATCTCCCTGGGCCTTGGTGGGAGGCGCGTGCTTCGTTTCCCACCATTCTACTCTGTGATTGAGTCACTATGGCTCCCAACCGGATCCGAATGAGCGATGAACGCCGCAAACCGCATCACACCTTATCTCTTCATGGTGCCAGCCGTAATCATCATGGCCATGGCCTTGATTTATCCGCTCGGCTATATGATTTGGGGCAGCTTTCGTGATTGGAACCCAAGCCAGACGATTGGCGAATCTGAGTTTGTTGGGCTGAAAAATTATTTTACGCTCGCAAATGATCCGTACTTTCTTGAAAGCCTATCGGTGACTCTGCGGTTTGCGTTCTTCGTTGTCTCCTTCGAGATGATCATTGGCGTTGGTTTAGCCTTGCTGCTTGATCGCAATATTCGTGGGATGTCGGTGCTGCGCACGATGTTCATTCTGCCCATGATGATCGCGCCTGTCGTGGTCGGCCTTATGTGGCGGTACATGTATCACCCCACTGTCGGTACCTTTAACCGCACCCTCGATTCCGTTGGCTTGCCAAAGGTCGATTGGTTGGGGGATCACGCTTTGATGAGCGTTATCATCGCTGATATTTGGCAATGGACACCATTCATATTCATTCTTGCGTTGGCCGCTCTGCAATCGCTGCCGCGCTCCGCTTTGGAAGCCGCGAAAAATGACGGCGCGACAGCTTGGCAGCAAATCATCCACATCAAGCTGCCGCTCATGATGCCTGTTCTGATCGTTACAGGATTGCTCCGTTTGATCGATGCCTTCAAGGTCCTTGAGGTCATTCTTGTCATGACGGAGGGCGGTCCGGGGCTGTCGACTGAAATCTTAGCCCTGCGAATTTCACGCACTGCAACTGAGTTCCGTGAACTTGGTGTTGCAGCGGCAATGTCGAACTATCTGCTCCTTTTGCTCCTGTTTCTGACCATTGGCATGTTTGCCTTCACGCGCTGGCAGGAGGCGCGCGCCAATCGATTACGCGCAGCGGTCAGGGAGGAAGAATAATGTCGGATAAAGCGCATGAACGACAACACCCGGCATTTTATGCCCTGATCTTTACACTCGTCTTTATGTCGGTGGGTCCGGTCCTGCTGATGTTTACGAACTCATTCAAGCTGGACGTCGATATAATTTCGGGAACCGGCGGTTTGCTGTTCATGCCGACGATCCAGAATTATGAGACGGCTTTGTGCGATGTTCTGCCGTATGAATTGGATCATCTTGATTATTGCTCCCTCAAGTTTGGCGGCGCATTTATCAACTCTCTGATCATTGCACTTGTCTCGACGATCCTGACGTTAGTGATCGGCTGCATGGCGGCCTATGCGCTGGTTCGGTTTCGATTTATGGGACGGGACACGGTTTCGCTTACCACTCTGATGGTACGAATGGTTCCGCCCGCTGTTTTGCTCGTTCCTGTATTCGGTCTCTGGAATAACGAGTTTTGCATCGACAAAGATTCGATGGTTGGCGAGTGGTGGCGGGACGTGTTTGGGGGGCGCGGAGACATCTGTCTCGCGGGAACCCACGGCGGTATCATTCTGATTTATGTTGCGATGAACTTGCCGTTTGTCATCTGGATCTTGCAGAGCTTTATCGTTCAGGTTCCGCGCAGCCTTGAAGAGGCCGCACGGGTTGACGGTGCCGGTCCGTTCAAGGTGTTCTTCCTTGTGGTGTTGCCTCTCATCAAACCGGGCTTGGCCGCTGCGGCAATTTTTACGTTTCGGATTGCGTGGAATGAATACCTGCTCGCGTCTGCGCTGAGTGATCGAGACACGAAGACGGTTCCCATTCTCATCGTGAACAACATGAGTGAGTTCAATGTTGAGTGGGGCGTGATCATGGCCACCGGAATGCTACTGGCGATCCCTCCCATTATTTTCACCTTGTTTGCGAGTCGGCAGATCATCACGGGGATGACAGCCGGTGCGGTGAAAGGTTGATGTTGGATTGGCTGCTTTTGCCGATCGACCTGAGCCGCTCTCATGAGGTTAGCTTCGAAGTTTCATGGCATGGCCGCGCGATGGTTTTTGCTTGGGGCTTCCTTGCGCCGCTGGCAATCGTGGCCGCTCGGTTTTTCAAAATCTTACCGTGGCAAGACTGGCCGAACGAGTTGGATAGTCAGTTGTGGTGGCGGTGTCATTGGATGGGGCAGGGGCTTGCCGTTCTTTTGACTGTGTTCGGTGTCGGATTGATCCTCGGAACCGGGGAAGACAATAGCTGGCATGGCGTGTTCGGGTATTCCATTCTTGCTATGGCCGCTGTGCAGGTCGTCATGGGAATTTTTCGTGGCTCGAAAGGGGGGCCAACGGACCCCGGTGTCGATGGTAGTTTGCGAGGGGACCACTACGATATGACGTCTTGGCGCTTGGTGTTTGAGCGTATCCACAAATCTCTCGGGTATTTTCTGTTGGCGGTTGCCGCCTTGTCGCTGTTGACGGGAATGTGGTCGAGCAATGCGCCTCGGTGGATGTGGATTTCCCTGTTTCTTTGGTGGGCTTGTCTGACGGTCGTGATCGTCTTGCTGCAACGTAAGGGTTGGACGGTTGGATCGTATCAAGCGATTTGGGGGCCGGACCCAAAGCATCCGGGAAACAGAACGCATGTTCAAGAAAGAGACGCCGCCGCCGTCCCGAGTGAATAGGTTTAAGGAGAAGCAGTTGTTTGGTGAGATTGAAGGTGCTGGCTTTGAGGTCGTCGATCCTGATTTTGAGGCTTGCATTATCGGGCATGCGCGGATTGAGAGATTGTGGACCGGCGCGCGGTGGTCAGAAGGACCTGTTTGGTTTGCTGCAGGCCGCTATCTGCTTTGGTCGGACATTCCCAACAATCGGATCATGCGTTGGGACGATACGGATAACTCGGTATCCGTATTTCGTGAACCGTCGAACAATTCGAACGGGCATACCGTGGATCGCCTTGGGCGACTTGTGAGTTGTGAGCATCTGACGCGCCGCGTTACGCGCACCGAGCTGGATGGCAGCGTTACTGTGATCGCCGATAGCTTTGAAGGCAAGCGCCTGAACTCGCCCAATGATGTTGTCGTGAAATCTGATGGTTCCGTTTGGTTTACCGACCCGTCCTACGGGATCATGATGGATTATGAGGGAGATCGCGCCGAGGAAGAGATCGGCGGATGCCATGTCTACCGCGTTGCTCCATCAGGAGAACTGAGCGTTGTCGCTGATGATTACGTAAAGCCGAATGGTCTGGCGTTTTCACCAGATGAGAGCCTGCTCTATGTTGCGGATACCGGCGCGACTCACCAAAAGGATGGCCCGAAGCATATTCGTCGTCATAGCGTGCAGTCGGATGGAACATTGTCGGGTGATGATGTCTTTGCCGAATGCACCAACGGCTTGTTCGATGGTTTTCGCGTCGATCGCGATGGGAGACTTTGGTCTTCTGCGGCGGATGGTGTGCATTGCTACGCGGCGGATGGGCGTTTGATCGGAAAGGTTCGTATCCCTGAGTTGGTCGCGAATGTCTGCTTTGGCGGAGCTAAGCTCAACAGATTGTTTATCTGCGGCACCACATCGCTTTACTCGGTTTACCTCAACGTCAATGGAGTCTCACCACTATGAGTGAATACGTTAAATCGACGCTGAAATTGACGCATGCGGCTGTTTTGCAAATGCTTGGCGCTGGGGTATCGAAGGCCGAGGAAATTGGCCAACCGCAATGTATCATTATTGTGGATGCCAGTGGAGAGGTGCTTGGCGAGATTCGCATGGATGGCGCTAAGTATCTGAGTCGGAAAAGTGCCCGAGCTAAGGCGAGAACCGCCGCATCAATTGGCGCACCAAGTGCGGTAATCCCTGACGCCGTGCGGCCTTTGATTGCCCTGGCAACCGAAGGAGATGTGACGGGATTGGGTGGTGGATTGCCCATTCGTTTGAGCGGCGTTTTGCTTGGTGGAATTGGTGTAGGCTCGGGAAGCCCCGAACAAGATCTCGCCGTCGCTGGGGCTGCACTCTCGGCAATCGGCGCCGAGAGTGCTGGGTGATCGTTAGGAAAAAGCGATTTGCGCTTTGATCGCCTGACTGCGGTCGGATGCCATCTCAAACGCTGGGATTGCATCTGCGATCGGAAAAGTGTGCGTGATGAGTGGTTTTACGTCAATGCGACCGCCTTGCATCATCTTGACCGCCGTGAAGAACTCTTCGTGGAACCGAAAGGAGCCGCGAAGTTGTAGTTCTTTGGCTGTCATCGCTTGAACGGGTAGAGTCATATCGCCGCCAAGCCCAAGCTGCATAATGATCGCGCCGGGGCGCAGGGCGGGAATAGTCGATGCAAGAGCAGCCGCAACACCTGAGCACTCAAACAGAACGTCGAAATGGCCTTTGTCCGAGCAATAGGTTGATAGCGCGTCGGCATCTTCTGCAACATTGTGGACAGCGTCGGCCCCAATCTCACGAGCTTTTGCGAGGGTGAACGGCGCTACATCCGTCGCGACGATTTCAATTGCGCCCGCTGCCCGCGCCACGAGAATGGCGAGCATACCAATCGGGCCACAGCCTGTAATGAGAACGCGCTTTCCCATTAAATCATCTGCTCGTTTCGCGGCATGAAGTACGACGGAGAGCGGCTCTGCCATCGCGGCCTCACCGGCGCTGAGTCCATCAGCAACCGCACATTGGGCGACGTCGGCCACGAGGTATTCGCGGAAGGCTCCCTGAATATGCGGGAAGGGCATCGCGGAACCATAGAACCGCATGTTGAGGCAGTGATTCTGTGAGCCTTCTTGGCAATAACCGCAGTTCCCGCAAGGACGAGACGGCGAAACGGCAACGCGTTGTCCTTGCTTCAAGCCCGTAACGCCGTCGCCAAGCGCTTCGATTTGGCCAGCCACTTCATGGCCGAGAACCATCGGTTCTTTCAGGCGGACCGTACCGAAGCCACCGTGATTGTAATAGTGGAGGTCAGATCCACAGATGCCACCCGCTTCCATTCGGATCAGAACTTGTCCGGCGTCGGGGGAGGGCATCTCCGCGTCTTCGATACGAAGGTCTTTCGCGTTATGCGCGACAATTGCTTTCATGGAAATGGCCTCAAAGGACGGGAGTGATAAGGGGCTCGCCAGCGAAGTGAGCCGAGAGATTGTCACGAACGAGTTTACCCATCGCCTTCCGGGTCTCGGTCGTGCCACTGGCATGGTGCGGCTGAAGCAAGACATTATCAAGCTCTAGAAACCGAGGGTCGAGCGCTGGTTCTCCTTCAAACACATCGAGCGCAGCCGATCCGAGGCGCCCATCTGAAAGGGCCGCAATCAAAGCGTCTTCATCTATGTTCGAAGCCCGCGAAATATTGATAACCATTCCCTCTGGACCAAGCGCTTCAATCACGTCCTTTCCCACGATATGGCGCGTTTCAGCAGAAGCGGCCAAGGTAACGAATAGGAAATCAGCGTGTTTCGCCAGCTCGACGGGGTCAGGGATGAACGTCCAATCCGGCGCGTAATCTTTCGCGGCGACGTCTGAATAAGCGATATCCATGTCGAAACCTGCGAGTCGCTTGCCGACTTCAAAACCGATGCGCCCCAGCCCAAGAATACCAACCTTTCGCTCAAAGACGCGACGTTTGAGCGGATAGAGTCCGTCGCGCTGCCACGAGCCATCTCGGACCCAAGCTTCCGCGCCTATCATTCCGCGCGATTGGCACAGCATCATCGCAACGCCAAGATCGGCGACGTCCTTTGTCAAAACGTCCGGCGTATTCGTCACTCGCACGCCTTTTTCGCGACATGCTTCCAGGTCGACAGCATCATAGCCCACGCCGTAGACTGAAATAACCTCTAGTTGGGGGCAGGCCTCAATCATTGCTCGATCTGCGCCGAGTTCCCCGCGCGTTGCAATCCCTCGCACTTCGGCTCCACATTCCTTGAGGAAGGCGTCTTTATCCTTGGCGTCAAACAAGCGTTTGATGTCAAAGGCGGCGTCGAGTGGACCTTGATCCCATTCTGGATAGGGACCAACTTGTAAAACGATGGGCTGTGTCATCACGGCTTTCTTAAAATTATTATCGGCAAAACTTGAATTCGATGTTATCGGTAACATATCACCGGGACAACGGTTAGATTCTGACTTTTCCGGGAGCTGTTCATTCAAGGCTGGCGGAGCTAGCCACACACCACATGGGCTACGGAGAAAACATGACGACTACTCTATTTTCCCTCGTCGGGCGTCGCGCCTTTATTACCGGCTCATCGCAGGGCATCGGATATGCGCTGGCCCGTGGATTGGCGGCATCGGGTGCTTCTTTGGTATTGAACGGGCGAGATGCGTCTAAGTTAGAAGAGGCGGCGGAAAAACTTCGGGCAGAGGGCGCGGCAGTTGAAACGCTTGCTTTCGACGTGACCGATCATGAGGCGGCGCGTGCGGCGGTCGACGGGTTTGAAGCGGCGAACGGCGCTATCGACATCCTCATCAACAACGCTGGCATGCAACATCGCACGCCGTTGGAAGACTTTCCCGCTGACCGGTTTGAAGCGTTGCTTCAGACCAATATCGCCAGCGTCTTCCATGTCGGTCAGGCCTGTGCGCGCCACATGATTAAGCGCAAAGCCGGTAAAGTAATCAATATCGCGAGCGTGCAGACGGCACTCGCTAGACCGGGCATCGCGCCCTACACGGCGACCAAAGGGGCCGTCGCCAACCTCACAAAAGGGATGGCAACGGATTGGGCGCAGTACGGATTGCAGGTGAACGCGATTGCGCCGGGATACTTTGATACTCCCCTGAATGCCGCGCTCGTATCGGACTCTGAATTTAGCGCATGGCTTGAAAAACGGACACCTGCGGGCCGCTGGGGGCAGGTTGATGAATTGGTTGGGGCGGCTGTCTTCCTTTCCTCCGAGGCATCCAGTTTTGTGAACGGACACACGCTTTATGTCGACGGCGGGATTACGGCGTCTCTTTGATGCGTTGTTTCGTCATCATGGGCGTCGCAGGGTGTGGGAAAACATCCGTCGGTGAAGCTGTCGCAGCGGATGATCGCGTCATCTTTGTCGACGGCGATGCGCTTCACCCTGCAGCAAATATCGCCAAGATGTCGGCGGGCACGCCGTTAACCGATAGTGATCGAGCGCCGTGGTTGCGGCTGGTAGGGGAAGAAATGGCCCACGCGGATGGACCAATCGCCCTCGGTTGTTCAGCGCTCAAGCGGACTTACCGTAATCAAATAACGGAAAGTTCTGGTGAAGCGGTTGGCTTTCTTCACCTCGCTGCGCCAATGGCCGTCATCGCGGAACGCATGGCTTCAAGAGAAGGGCACTTTATGCCGACTTCATTGCTTGAGAGTCAGTACGACACGTTAGAGCCACTCGGCACAGACGAGTTTGGACAAACATTCGATATTTCAAAACCCTTCGACGAGGTCGTCTCGTCAGTGCGGGATTACATTACGGAGAGTATGACATGAGCGAAAAAATCGCGTTGATTGGCGCAGGAGCAATGGGCGGAGCCATTGGCACCCGCTTTTTGGAGACCGGCAACACGCTCACCGTTTTTGACCTTGATCAAGAAAAAGTCGATGCGCTCGTTGCAAAGGGCGCGAGTTCGACAGGGTCGGCTGCTGACGCAGCAAGCGAAGCTGATTTTGTCATCACCAGTTTGAATTCGTCGAAGATTGTTGGAATTGCGGCATTTGGCGACAAGGGCATCGCGGACGGAGCGAAGCCCGGCACAATTGTCATTGATATGTCTTCGATTGATCCGGGCTCTACAGCAGAGTTTGCCATGAAAGCTCAAGAGCGCGGCTTTGCTTGGGTCGATGCGCCGTTGTCTGGCGGTGCACCAAAAGCGCTGATCGGTGAGTTGACGCTGATGCTTGGTGGAGACGAGGCGCATGTCGAACGCGCCAAGGTCGCGTTGGGTCACGTCGCCAAGAACATGACTCACATGGGCGGACCCGGCGCGGGTCAGACGACGAAAATGATCAATCAGGTTTTGTGTGGACTCGGCTTTCTGGCCGTAGCCGAAGCAACGCAACTGGCCCTCGATGCTGGTGTTGATGCGACTAAAATTCCGCAAGCGCTCAAAGGAGGGCGCGCCGATAGTGCGTTGCTGCAAGAGTACATGCCACGCTTTGCGACGAAGGATTATCGGCGCACGGGCCGGATCGACAATATGATCAAAGACTTGAATATGGTGAACGATCTACAGCGCGAGACCGGCACGTCGATGCCGATGACGTCGCTTTGTACCGACATACACCGGATGCTGACTGCAGCGGGCCTCGGCGGAGAGGATCAGGCTGCAGTTATGGAGTTTTTCAAAGGCGCAAAACAGGAGTTTGACGCATGATTTCAAGATTTGCTTTGTTCGAGGGTAGTATCAATTCCGGCCAAACGGCAGCATTCCGCGCGGCCGTCCTCGAACGATTGGTTCCGCTGTGGAAACAGTTCCCCGGCAACACGGATGTCCGCGTGATGTTCAGCGACAGCCGCGATGAAGGCGCCCCCGAGTTTCCACTTATTCTGGCGATCAGTTACCCGGACGAAGCCGTGATGACCGCCGCGCTGGATAGCCCGGCACGTTTCCAATCCAAAGATGTTACGGGCCAAATTGTCGATGAGTTTTTTGATGGCCGCATTCATCACCATGTTACTGAACGTCACGAATTCGTCGCTTAGTCGCGGTTGGCTCCGCCATTCTCCTGCCCTTGGAGGATGCGGGAGGCGTCGTAAATTGCGGCGTGGAGGTTTCGGCTGGTTATCGCATCACCGACGCGAACGAGATTGAACTTTCCTGATCTGTTGGCGTTTGGAAAAACAGTGCGTCCTTCTACCAATGATCGTTGGTCGACCTCTCCATCGTTTGCAGAGAGTGCGCGCAGATCTTCGAAGAGTGTTCCCATCGGCGCGGAGCCGTTTTCGACAACAACATGATCAAACTCCTGCGCCCGCTGCTCACCGGTCAGAACATTTTGCAATGTGACACGCTTGCGATTTCCAGAAAGTTCAATTGTGGAAAGCTCGTGATCGGGTTCGAACTGAATGCCCGCTCGATAAAGCGAGCGCATTGCTACCGATTGTGTTGTCGGTCCAAGCTCCGTCAACGGGCGATTATCTGGTGTCGCGAAAACGACGGACGCGGCGCGTACCGATAACGCCTCGCAGGTCACCGCTGCCGGGTGACCGCCAATCTCATCCCAGAGTAATACATCCCCTTCGACCTGAGCACGTCCCGATAATACTTCCCACGAAGAGGTAATATGCTCAGAGCCTGAAATCGTCGGCGGCTCCGGCCATCCGCCTGTCGCGATGACGACCAAGTCCGGCTCCAGAGCGACAACGTCATCGGGTTCGGCATAGGTCGATAGATGGATCGTGACGCCCATCCGGGTCACTTCGTCGATCAGCCAAGCCGCAACACTCTCGATCTGACGCCGAGTTATGCCTTTGGAAGCCATTAAAAGCTGTCCGCCGAGGCGCTCACTGGCCTCGAATAAATGCACGGTATCGCCACGTTCAGCCGCTACGCGCGCGGCCTCGAGTCCGGCGGGACCGCCACCGACAACAACAACATTGAGCGGTGGTCGTGTTTTCGCGATGACATGATGTAGTTTGCCTTCACGCCCTGTGGCCGCGTTATGTCCGCAGACGGCATCTTTGCCTTGATTGACTCGATCCACGCAGTAGCCAAGACCAACGCAAGGGCGAATGCGATCTTCCTCACCGCGTTCAATTTTCGCGACTAAATAGGGGTCGGCGATATGAGCGCGGGTCATTCCCACCATGTCGACTGCGCCTTCGCGAATTGCATGGCGGGCCGTGGCCAGATCGTTGATGGTTCCCGCGTGAAAGATGGGCAGGTCAACGGAACTCCGAATGCGCTGAGCAACGGGTAGATCTTTTGCCGAAGGGGTTCCCATCGGTGCAACCCACCCAGCGAGACCGAGGTCGTCATAGGGAGCACCAGCAAGGACGTTTAGAAAATCGACATAGCCAGATGCTTCCAATCTCTGCGCGATCTCAACGCATTCTTCTGGCTCAAGACCGCCCACAAGTTGCTCGTCTCCCGTCACCCGCATTCCGACAACAAAGTCTTCTCCAACGGTGTCGCGAACGGCGGAGAGTACCTCGATGGTTAGTCTCAACCGATTGTCTAGCGATCCACCGTAAGCGTCAGTTCGCTGATTGACGGCAGGCGTTAGAAACTGTCCGAGAAGATGCGAGTGAGAGAGCAATTCAATACCGTCAAACCCTCCGTCTTGGCATCGTTTGGCGGCGGCAGAGAAGTCGGCGATGACACGCCGAATATCTGCGCTGTCCATCGGCTTTGGCGTGGATCGGTGTGCCCGCTCTCGAACGCTGGATGGGCCGATCACAGGGAGCCAATCAGCACTATCCCAACCCGTGCGCCGTCCCATGTGAGTGATCTGGCACATCACCGCAGCGCCGTGGCTTTTGACGCTGGTTGTCAGCTTTTGAAACCACGGAACGATTTTGTCGTCGCCAGCATAAAGTTGACCGAAGACGGACGGGCTGTCGGGCGCGATGTTCGTTGAGCCACCAATCATGGTCAGCGCGACACCGCCTTTTGCCTTTTCTTCATGATAGAGGCGATAGCGATCTCGTGGATGACCGTCCTCGGCAAAGGCGGGCGCATGCGCTGTGCTCAAGACGCGATTGCGTAAGTGTAAGTGGCGCAAGGTAAAGGGCTGTAGCAGAGGGTCGCTGGTTCGTTTTGGTGTCTCAGTCATCGCAAACCCACCGCTCGTTCAGGCGTCTTGATTCAGAGAATCGGCAGCCGGGATTTCGCGTTCGCGCCGCGCGATGTAATCCCGCAATGCTTCGTCAATTCCAGCGTCCAGTTTCGGTTCTTCATACTCACCCAACATCGTTCGCGCTTGGGTCAATGCGCGCTCTGTAATTTCGATGCCGCCTTCAGCCTGCCATTGCTCGATTGAGTTGTTGTCGAACATTTCCGGCATGAAGAACGCGCGCTGAAAGTTCTCGAGCGTGTGCGGGTGACCCAGATAATGCCCGCCTGGGCCAACATCGCGCAGAGCAACGAGCGCCTCATCAAAGTCATCCCAGCGGATGCCCTCTGCCATGCGATACCCCATCGCGCACATCTCGGCGTCCACGATAAACTTCGCCATCGAGCAATGCATGCCGGCTTCGTTCCAACCGGCTGAGTGCCACATATAGTTCGCGCCCGCCATCAGAACGGCATTCAGGGTCATCGCGCTCTCATACCCCGCCTGAGCGTCAAAGGTCTTTGACCCTCCAAGCATGTTCGACGTGCGCCACGGCACATCGTAATATCGTGCCATCTGACCAATCATGAAATTCATCAGGCTAATCTCTGGCGTGCCCGCCATCGGCGCGCCGGATTTCATCGAAACCGTTGCAAGGTAATGCCCGTAGATTGCCGGTGCGCCTTTTCGGATAACCTGTGTGTATGCGAGCGCCGAAAGTGCCTCGGCATTGAGTTGGGCCACGGTAGGCGCAACACTGGCGGGTGTATTGGCGCCGCCCAGCACGAACGGACTGCACAGCACGGGCTGGTTGGCACGGGAGAACGCGCGCATCGCCCCCAGCATTGTCTCATCCCAAACCAAAGGTGAATTGCCGTTGCAATTGCCTGTAACGACGGGATGTGTTTCGAGAAAATCATCGCCAAAAAGAATGCGGCACATGTCGATGACGTCTTCGGCGTTCTTCGGCGAGGTTGTCATCCCCATGAACGTCTTGTCGGAATATTTCATCGACGAATAGGTGATGCGCAAATGGCGTTGGCTAATCGCATGGTCGTAAGGTTCGACGATGTGATGCCCGGAGGAATGCATCGCGGGAAGCATCTGGCACAGCTTGTGGAAGTTGGCGAGGTCTTCCATAGTCGGATTGCGTCGCACGTTATCAAGGTCGCGCAAGTAGGGTGCGCCTGTCATCGGTGCGAAGATCGCGTGATCTCCGCCGAAAGGCAGATTGTGAGCAGGGTTGCGCGCGTGGTACGTGAAGGTCGCCGGGATCGTCGCAATCAATTCGCGGATCATGTCTCGATCGAAATGCACCCGCTCGCCGCGAACATCGGCCCCTGCGCGCTTCCAGTCTTCAAGCGCAATCTCATCGCGAAAGATCACGCCGACGTCTTCGAGAACCGCCATCGAAGCCGCGTCAATGCGTTCAATTTCCTCAGGAGACATTGGTTCAACGAGAGGTAAGCGGCGTTTCAAAGCCGGGAGCATGGCGACATCGCGCACCTGACGCGCTTGTCGCCTGGCCCCGCGCCCACGTCGGGTCGTGCCTTCCGCTTCGACGCTCATCGTACTCTCCTCGGTATTTCAATCGTTCTCATACCCCCTCGTATCTAAAACCTAGACAACGCCTACGTAAAGCGACATAAACTTCACCTAATTGATTAGAAAAACTAATGATAAAATATGCGATTGGGCCTCCCTTCTCTCTATGCGTTGCAAATCTTCGAAGCCGCCGCGCGGCATGACAATTTTACCCGTGCTGCCGAGGAATTTCGTATTTCGCAGGGGGCTGTTAGCCATCAAATCAAAGCGCTCGAGGCGGACCTTGGCGTGTCGTTGTTTTCTCGGTCCGGTCGCACTGTAAAAGTGACCAAACAAGGGGCTGATCTGGCGAAGACAGTGCATGACAGCTTGCTGATGATCCGGGCGCAAACCGAACAGATCTCTCGAAGTGCCATCGAGACAACGCTCGAAGTCGAAGTTGCAACGACAACCTATTTTGCCTCGAGGTGGCTATCGGGGCGTTTGACTTCTTTCATGCGCGATTTCCCGGATGTTGGTGTCAGCATCGTGCATCGACCAACCGACCCTCGGACCCAACCAGCTTCGATCGAAATCCGTTGGGGAGATGGCTCTTGGGATTCGGCACATTCTGAACTGCTGTTCGAAAAAGAACTGTATCTCGTTTGCTCGCCGACTTTGTTGAAGAGCGCGACCGGTTATGCCGATGCAGCTACACTCGCTGAACATCCCTTTTTGCACGATGATGAGACCCACAACGCGTGGAGGCGCTGGCTCTCAATCGCAGGCTATGAAGGTTTGCTGAGTCCTCGCGGACCCACCATTTCAGACCCGAATGTTCGGATGCAAGCGGCGGTCGATGGTCAGGGTTTTGCGCTGGCCGATGATTTACTCGCCTCCGAACTCCAATCAGGCTCATTGGTTGCTCCGTTTAAGAGTGGAGTATCGGGATACGGTTTTCATCTCTTGACCCACGATGAACCCCTATCACCATCAGAGTTGCGGTTCGTCGAATGGCTTCGGCGCGAAGCGCGCGCATATGTTGAAGATTCTGAGAGGGACAGATGACACGGTGCGTTGGCGTCGCTTGAACAGAAGCGTTTTGCGTTGTCGCCGTGCTATACGGAGGTCTTTATTGTTGAAAATGCCGGTCGAATAGATTTTCGCACAGTGTCTGCCGATCTATCCGCTTTGCTCACAGGCATGTTCGCCATAAGGTTCCGATCCGTCATTGCATTTGTGCGTTGGTCAAAGACCGCCATGAATCGCAATCGCGAGGTTTTCCCCTCCAATCTTGCAAATTTGGAAGGGAAAGACCTCAGCGACGTATCAATGTTCGACCCTAGCAATCCAGCGTTTGATCCCGCTCCCAATCGGTCAGATGCCGGGAGTAATCGAGCCAGTCGTTCATCTTGAGCTTCAGGAAGGCGGCTGAGGTTTCCTCGCCAATCGCGGCTTTCAGGTGCTTGTCCTTGTCGAAAGCACGCAGCGCGTCGAGCAGGTTGAGCGGCAGTTTCTTTGCGCCCTTCACCTTGTGGCCTTCTTCGTACATGTCGATGTCGTGGCGCTTGCCGGGGTCGAGTTTACGGTCGATACCGTCGAGGCCCGCCGCCATAATGGATGCGGGGAGAAGGTAGGGATTGGCCGCGCCGTCGGGTAGTCGCAGCTCCATGCGGCCTTCGTCGGGAATGCGGATCATGTGCGTGCGGTTGTTGCCTGCATAGGTGATTGAGGAGGGCGACCATGTTGCGCCCGAGGTCGTGCGCGGCGCGCTGAGGCGTTTGTAACTGTTTACGGTCGGGTTCATCATCGCGCAGAGGCCCTCAGCGTGATCCATGATGCCGCCGAGGAAATTATAGCCGAGTTTCGAGACGCCCAACTCGCCCTTTTTGTCATGGAACAGGTTCTTCTTACCCGTCTTGTCCCACACGCTGACATGCGCATGACAGCCATTGCCGGTCAGGTGCGAGAAGGGCTTCGGCATGAAGGTCGCGCGCAGGCCGTGCTTTTCGGCGATGCTCTTGGCCATGTATTTGAAAAACGCATGACGGTCGGCGGTGACGAGGGCGTCGGCGAAATCCCAGTTCATCTCAAACTGTCCGTTCGCGTCCTCGTGGTCGTTTTGATACGGACCCCAGCCGAGCGTTTGCATCGCGTCGCATATCTCGGAGATGACGTCATAGCGGCGCATCAGGGCGGAGACGTCGTAGCAGGGCTTCGATTGCGTATCGCGCTCATCGGAAAGCTGCGTGCCGTCTTCGGAGATCAAAAAGTACTCGCACTCGACGCCGTGTTTCAGGCGATAGCCCTTTTTGTTGGCTTTAGCGATGACACGTTTGAGCGTGTTGCGCGGGCCTTGCTCGACCTCTTTGCCGTCCATCCAAAGGTCTGCCGCCAGCCAACCCACATTGGGCTTCCACGGGAGTTGAATGAGACTGTCGGGATCAGGCTTGGCGAACATATCCGAATTGGCGGGCGTCATGTCGAGCCAAGACGCGAAGCCCGCAAAGCCCGCGCCGTCTTTGGCCATATCGCCAATGGCAGAAGCCGGGACCAGCTTCGCGCGCATCACGCCGAACAGGTCAGTGAAGGAAATCAGAAAATACTCGATCTTCCGTTTTTTGGCTTCGGCAGTGAGGTTCAGTGGCATGTGGTTCGCTCCCTAGTGTTTGGTCGTTGCCCTCGTGATGGGGCATTATTTGGTCGTGAGCATGGATTGCCCGATCAAGTCGGGCAATGACAAATTAGTCGGCCCCCGGCACCCAACTCGTCCCCGCCAGCGGCACTTGTGCCATTGCCGCCGCTTCGACGGTTAGGGCGACCAGATCTTCCGGCTCCAGATTGTGTACGTCTGACTTACCACAGGCCCGCGCGATGGTTTGGCATTCCAAGGTCATCACGTTCAAAAAGTTCGCAAGCCGCTGGCCCGCCTTCACAGGATCAAGGCGCGAGGCGAGCTCAGGGATCTGCGTTGTGATCCCGGCGGGGTCTTGGCCCTCATGCCAGTCGTCATAGGCTCCGGCGGTGGTGCCGAGTTTTTCGTATTCGGCCTCCCAACGTGGATCGTTATCGCCGAGGGCGACGAGCGCCGCCGTGCCGATGCTTGTGGCATCCGCGCCGAGCGCCAGACACTTCGCGACATCGGCTCCGTTGCGAACACCGCCAGAGACGATCAATTGCACCTTGCGGTGCATGCCCAAATCTTTGAGCGCCTGAACCGCCGGACGGATCGCTGCCAAGATCGGTAGACCGACATGCTCGATAAACACATCTTGTGTCGCCGCCGTGCCGCCTTGCATTCCGTCGAGAACGACAACATCCGCTCCGGCTTTCACGGAGAGCGCCGTGTCATAGTAAGGCCGCGCCGCACCGACTTTGACGTAGATCGGAATCTTGTGATCGGTGATCTCGCGGAGTTCCTGAATCTTGATCTCAAGATCATCCGGGCCTGTCCAGTCGGGGTGACGACAGGCGGAGCGCTGATCGACCCCTTGGGGCAGGGTGCGCATTTCGGCGACGCGGTCGTTGATTTTCTGGCCCAGCAACATGCCGCCGCCACCGGGCTTTGCGCCTTGGCCGACGACAACTTCAATCGCATCGGCTTTGCGCAGGTCGTCGGGGTTCATGCCATAGCGCGAGGGCAGGTATTGATAGACGAGCTGGTTCGAGTGGCCGCGCTCCTCCGGTGTCATGCCGCCATCCCCCGTGGTCGTCGAGGTGCCCGCCATGTTCGCACCGCGACCAAGGGCTTCCTTGGCTTGACCGGACAACGAACCAAAGCTCATGCCTGCAATGGTGATTGGGATCTTCAGCTCGATGGGCTTTTCGGCAAAGCGGTCGCCAAGGGTGACGGCGGTGTCACAGGCTTCGCGATACCCCTCCAGCGGATAGCGGGACATGCTGGCCCCGAGGAACAGTAGGTCATCGAAATGCGGGACTTTGCGCTTCGCGCCGCCGCCGCGAATATCGTAGATGCCCGTGGCTGCTGCGCGCCTGATCTCGCTGAGCGTGTGGGGGTCAAAGGTCGCGGAAAAGCGGGGCAGGGTGCGCGGTTGGTCTGTCATTGAAATCACTCGAGTAATGTCTTCCTCTGTTGTGTGAGCGAGATCGCGGGGTGTCAACTTTGGAAGCGGGTTGCTAGGGTGCGGAAATGAAACTCGCCACCGTGAAAAACCTTTGGCAACAGCCGCTTTTTCGGGCGGGATTGCTGCATATCGCGCTGTTGGGCAGCGGTTGGGCGATTGCGAGCGGTATCGCTTCGATGCTGTCGCTGAGCGTTTCGGTGCTGGGGATATTGCTCGGCTATGCGGTCATCAATATCGCGCTGACGGGATGGTTGCTGCGCAAACCTGCTGAGATTGAACCAGAACTGGACCAAACGGCGGATGCGCTGGCCGAGTTTGCCGATGATCCGTTGGGGGCGACTATTGGCGATGCCAAGGCCCGCCTCGCCAAAGCCCGCAAGAAGGTTGGGCGACAGGCGGCGATGTATCAACCGCTGGATCGGCTGGTGCGCCAGACTCGTAAGATCGAACGGCGCTTGGCGTTAGAGCCGGAGCTGCGTGCGAAGTTTTCACCGGGACTGAGTCAGGATTTACTGCTGATTGCGACGACTGCTGAACAATACGTCGGTTTGGCCGGGCAAGATCTGTCGCCTGCTCAGAATGAACGGATGATCGTTGCGGAAGGCGTTCTGCGTGAAGCCGGGGATCGTTTGGAAGGCCTGCTCGATACCGACGGCAAGGTTGATGCGCCGGTGATTGGCTTGATCCGCATGGACACCAATGCCGAGGTGCTGGCCGAGCGGCTGTCTGCTGATACCAATGGAGCCGCCAAGCGTGCAACGGCGGCTCGGGTCAGTCACGCGCTGAAACAGGCGGCGCGCGCTGCGGAGGATGGTTTTGCGAGTGATCTGCACCGCGCTGCGGTTCGGGTGGATGAGTTGGCGCTGGGTAGTGAGTTGGTTTTGCCGGACAACTCAACCGAGATTGTTGAGGCGGCGGAAGCCTTGGTGACTGAGGCTTCCGAGGCGAATGAAAAGCTGCTGCGAAAGCAAATTCGCAAACTGCTGTAGAATTTTGTTTCTAAATTGTTCCGTTGATGTCATAGGAACGAAAAGTGACTCTGCCAAAGGAGTGTCGCTATGCTCGGTTCTATTGAAGTCTGGATGGCGCTGTCGGCTGCGCTGATGGTGCTGTGCCTCGCGTTGGCTTTCGTCGCGCGGCACTTCGCGCGGATGGCGCGTCGCGGCGAGGTCTGGCGGGAACGCGCGGGGGAAGCGTTGACGTCTTCGAGGGCGTTGACGGTTCAAATCGAAGAAGAACGGCGGTCGGCGGCGGAGAAGATCGCGCTGCTCTCGGATGCGCGGCGTGAAATGACATCCGAGTTTCGGGCGCTCGCCGGTCAGGTAATGCGCGAGCATGGCGAGGACTTCAAGAAATCGGCACATGATCAGATTGCCGGGATCGTCGGCCCGCTGAAAGAGAACATTGGCCGCTTTGAAGGTGAGATGCGAAACGCGCGTGAGAATGCCGTACGCGAACATTCTGCCTTGAAGCAGCAGTTGGGATTTTTGTCGGAGCAAAGCGCGGCGGTTTCGCGCGAGGCGGAAACGCTGGCCAAAACTCTTCGGGGTGATAACCGCGCGCAAGGGGCTTGGGGCGAGGCGATCCTCACCCGTTTGTTAGAAATGGCTGGCCTTGAAGAGGGACGCGAGTATTCGGCGCAGCAGAGTTTTACGCACGCTGATGGTCGGCGGCAACGGCCTGATGTGATCGTCACGTTGCCCGGTGACAAACAGTTGGTGATCGATTCCAAGGTCTCGTTGACTGCGTTTGATCGTGCGGTGAATGCCGACGATGATACGGCGCGCGCCGCGGCGATTAAAGAGCATGTGGCGTCTCTGTTTGCGCATGTGAAAGAGCTTGCCGCCAAACGATATGACGGGTTGGTTCGTGGATCAGCGGACTATGTGATTATGTTCGTTCCCATCGAAGGCGCATTATCTGAGGCATTGCGGGCGCGGGGTGACTTAACCGAATTTGCACTAGAACGGCAGGTGATGATTGCCACGCCAACCACGCTGATGATGGCGCTGCGGACGATCCGAAATGTTTGGGATGTCGAGAAGCGTAGCGAGAATGCCGAAGCGATTGCCGACCGCGCCGGAAAACTCTTCGACAAGGTCCACAGCTTCGCGACGGACATGGAGCGAGTCGGGAAGCATTTGGACGACGCGCGTCTGGTTCACGAACAGGCCGTCACGAAGCTGTCGTCAGGTCCGGGCAATGTCTTGCGACAGGTGGACATGCTGAAGACCTTGGGCGCGAAGACGAACAAGGAATTGCCGTTGCTCGACGGGCAGTCGGAAAGAGAAGGGCGGCTCGATCAAGCCGCCCTCTGATCTTTAAGCGGCCATCAGATTGCGGATCAGTGCTGCTTTCTCTTCTGGATCGAAGAAGCCAATCTTCTGATACGCGATGCGGCCTTCTTTATCGATGATCGCAACTTCGGGGGTTCCCCGCGTTCCATATTTGATCATGGTAATCGGCAAGCGATCGTGGATGCTGTCGTCATGCAGGTCATGGCCGACCGGATGCCCGAAGCCTGTTTCTTCAACGAATTTCTTCAGGCGATCCACGGTCTGGTGCCGATGGCCCTCAAACACCGTGTGAATGCTGACAATCTTCATTTTGTCGTTTGCGATTTCTTCTGCAAATTCCTTTTCCCACTTCAGGGTCAAGGGGATCGAAAACGATTTACAGCCAGGGCACCAAAGCTGAAAGAAATCGACGACCACGACCTGCCCGCGCAAGTCGGCAAGTTTAACCGGGTCGGAGTTGATCCACTCCGCAATCTCCCATTCCGGAGCAGGCGAGCCAGCCGGTAAAGAGAGTGCGGGGGTTGCAGCCGCAGCGGCGGTTGCAGCAAGGCCGGTTATCGTGGTGCGTCGGTTCAGCATGACAATCTCCTGATTTCGCGGTGAATAGTGCCCGAAACCGAGCTTGATAAAAAATCACGCCTTCTTGAGTTCCTGCAATCATGGACGAATCGCGTAACCCGTGAGACGTTTTGGCGATGAAACTCTGTAAAATTGCGGCATTTGTCTGTCTGGCGCTGGGTTTAGGGGCTGAACCGGTTCGGGCAGATGATCGGCCTTGCGGTCTTGCTTTGGTTCTTTCGGTCGATGTTTCGAGCAGTATTGATGCTGGAGAATACTATCTACAGATGAAAGGGATGGCGCGGGCCTTTCGTAATCCTCAACTGCGCGACGCCCTGCTTGGGCAATCAAACGATCCGGTTATCGCGACGGTCGTGCAATGGAGTGGCTACGATCATCAAACTCAGGACGTCCCGTGGACCCGTCTCGATAGTGAACGAGCCATCGCGCGATTTGCCGCTGCAACGGCGCGCATTCCACGCGGCGCGCGCAATCAGCCGACAGCGTTAGCGAAAGGTCTCGAATTTTCGGCGAAGCTGTTGCACGGGATGCCGTGTGCGAGGCGGGTCATTGATCTGTCCGGGGATGGGATCACGAATTGGAGTGTCGAGCCGTCGTATTTTGCGGAGCGCGGCGTATTCGATGGTATAACGATCAACGGGTTGGTGATTAAAGGCGCGACGCCCGACCCCGAAGAATATTTTCGAGAGAATGTGGCGCGCGGGCCGGGTGCCTTCGTCATCGTTGCGGAGGACTACGAGGCATATCCCGAAGCGATCCTCGAAAAGTTGTTGCGCGAAATCGTACCACAATACTCAATGCGTTGATCGATTATGTCTGAGACTTCGCCTTCGCCACCATCGCCTCGACGCTGTCGACGGACCCGAACGGAAAAACGCGGTACAGACGTCGCCGCGTTTAATCCGGCGGTGCCGGGAACGAAAGGCGGATCGTTTGTTCCGTTGTCTGCACCGCAGCTAAAGCAAATCGATGTTGCCGCGCGGGAGGTGTTGTCGACGGTCGGTATGTCGGACGTGCCGCGCTTTGTGGTTGACGCCATTTGTGCGCGGGGTGGCAACTATCAAAATGGCCGTTTGACGTTTAGCCCAGCGTTGATTGCAGAGGCATTGGCCGGATTTCAGCGGGGCTTCATCCTGCATAGCCGTTGCGACGGGTACGACCTGCACATGGGTGAAGGCCGGGTCTACATGGGATCAGGCGGTGCCGCGCCATCGGTTGTTGATCTGGAGACGGGCCGCTACCGCGATGCGACTTTGCAAGATCTTTATGATGCCGCGCGGTTGGTTGATGTGATGGAGAACATCCACTTTTTCAGCCGATCAGTCGTTGCGCGCGACATGGAGAGCGATTGGCTATTGGATGTGAACACCGCTTATGCCAGCCTGTCGGGCACCGCAAAGCATGTCTTCACCAGCGCAACGACCGCGGACAGCGTTCAGCCGATTGCAGACATTTGTTACGGTATTGCGGGGTCGGAAGACGCATTTCGGGCGCGACCTTTCTTGTCGTTGAATGTCAATCATGTCGTCTCACCGATGCGGTTCTCAGAAGATGCTTGCGCCGTGATGGCGGAGGCGGCGCGTTTGGGTATTCCGATGCACGCCAATACCTTCGGGCAACTCGGCGCATCGACGCCTGTGACGATCGCCGGGTCTGTTATGCAAACAGTTGCGGAGACGCTGGCAGGGATGATCTTTGCATGGGTTGTTGAGCCGACCGCTAAGATCACTTTCGGCCCGCGCCCGATGGTGACCGACCTGCGAACCGGTGCAATGAGTGGTGGCGGCGGTGAGCAAGCAGTGCTGATGGCAGCGGCGATGCAAATGGCGCGCTATTACGATCTGCCGAACACCTGTATTGCCGGAGCGACGGACAGCAAGATCGCCGATGCGCAATCGGGTTATGAAAAGAGCTTGTCGGTCACGCTGGCGGCACATGCCGGGGCGAATGCGATTACCCAAGCGAGTGGGATGCATGCCGGGTTGGTGGGCTGTGCGCTGGAGAGCTATGTGATCGACAATGATATGTTGGGTGGGATCATCCGTTCGATGGCTCCCGTCGAGGTCACGCCGGAAACAGTGTCGGTGGCTCAAGTGCTCGATGTGGTCGCGGGAGAAGGGCACTACCTTGGCCATGCTGAGACTTTCGCACGGATGGAAACTGATTTTCTTTATCCGCGTGTCGCCGACCGTCGTTCCTTTGCCGAGTGGGAAGAGGGCGGCTCGCAAGATATGCGAGACCGCGCGCGGCAAGTTGCTCGCGATATTCTCGCCTCGCATCATCCACGGATCATTCCCGAAGCAATTGATGCCGATCTGCGGGGCCGCTTTGATATTCGTTTGCCGATTGAAAGGATGCGTCCATGAAGATTGCCGTGGTTGGGGCGGGGGCGATGGGATCGATCTATGCGGGGTTGCTCGCGGATGCAGGCAACGAAGTCTGGGCGATTGATGTTTGGCAGGAGCATGTCGAGGCGATTCAGCGCGATGGGTTGCGCGTCGAGGGTGCGAGCGGGGATCGCATCGTTACCAATCTCAACGCAACGCACGATGCGGCGGAAGCCGGAGCTTGCGATCTTTATATCATAGCGACCAAAGCGTCTGGGGTTGCGGCGGCAGCGGCGGCGATCTCCCCGACAATGGGTCCGGACTCGTTGATCCTCACCATTCAAAACGGATTAGGTGCAGGGGAGCGGATTGCGGCTCATGCCCCCAAGGATCGGGTGTTGCTCGGTGTCGCTGAAGGATTTGGTGCGTCGATGCGGGGGCCGGGGCATGTGCATCACAATGCGATGAAATTAATCCGGATTGGCGAGATGCAAGGCGGTTTGACCGAACGGGCCGAGGAGGTCGGCGCGGTCTGGCGTGAGGCTGGGTTCGACGTGAAGTGCTTTGCCGATATTGACCAACTCATCTGGGAAAAGTTTGTCTGCAACTGCACGCTGTCCGCGCCGTGCACCGCGTTCGATTGTACGGTCGGCGAGTTACGCGGCGATCCGGCGCGGTGGTCATTGGCGTTGGGGTGCGCGCGCGAGGCGTATGCGGTTGGGAAAGCCCGAGGGGTCAAATTTTCCTTTGATGACCCGGACGCCTATGTGACCGAGTTTGCCGAGCGGATGCCGCACGCGCGGCCTTCGATGTTGTTAGACCATCACGCGCAACGGCGATCAGAGATCGACGCGATCAACGGGATGGCCGCGCAGCTCGGTGCGGAGATGGGGATCGCGACGCCCTATAACGAAACGCTGAGTGCGCTGGTACGCCATCGGGAGAATGAGTTCGCCGCTGGTTAGCGGTTGCATGCTATCGCTTGACGCGCTTTTCGCACCGCATGGCTCCCGCGACACCACTCTTTCGAATACCGGTCTGAATTCCATTGCGAAAACTCGCCTAACCACCCAAGAAAAGTTGCCCGACCTTCGGGTTGGCCAGCAGGTCGTCGCCTTTGCCAGCGATGGCGACTTCGCCGGAGACGAGGACGTAGCCTATGTCGGCGAACTCCAAGCCCTTCTTGGCGTTCTGCTCAACCATGATGATCGTCTTCCCGTCGCGCCTTTGCAGGTCGTCAAGGATTTCGAAGACCATATCGATGAAGCGCGGCTCCAATCCGATGGAAGGTTCATCGACCAACAAGATTTCCGGGTTCATTACCAGCGCGCGGGAAATTTCCAGTAAGCGACGTTCGCCGCCGGACAGAACCTTGGCTTGGTGTTTGCGGCGCGCGGCGAGGCGTGGGTACTTGTCGAAGACCATCTCGGCAGATCGCCGGGCCTCGGCGGGTTGATCCTTGAGGAAACCACCCATCCAGAGGTTTTCTTCCACCGTCATGCCGGGGAAGACGGACTTATCTTGCAGGATGTAGGCGATGCCTGCGTTGGCCAACTTTTCGCTGGGGGTCAGCTTGGTGACATCGCTGCTGCCGCCGTCGCCTTCAATGACAATCTTGCCGCTGAAGATGTTCGTGAAGCCGAAGATCGAGTGAAGGATTGTGGACTTGCCCGCGCCGTTCGGTCCGATCAGACACAGCGATTGCCCTTTGCCGACCCGCAAGTTGAGGTCATGCAGGATTTGCATCTTGCCGTAACCCGCGCAGAGGGAGTCGATATGAACATGGGGTTCGCCCTCGACCAAACCGTCAAGTTTTTCGACGGAAATCTCTTCGGCAATCGCGGAGACTTGGCGCGTGACGTCTTCGACGGAGATGACGGTGTCAACGCCGCCTGCGCCGTATCCGCTGACCCCGGTGTCTTTTTCCTCGGTCATCAGTGCGCTCCCAAGTAAGCGTCAATGACGCGCTGATCGTTTTGCACTTCGTCGGGTGCGCCATCGGCCAGCAACTCGCCATGGGCCAGACAGTAGATGTGGTCGGCCATGTTCATGATGACGCGCATGTTGTGTTCGATGACGAACAACGTGATCCCCATTTCAGAGTTCGCGCGTTTGAGGCGATCAATCAGACCGTTGATGAGGGTCGGGTTGATGCCGGCAGTCGGTTCGTCGAGCAGCAAAACGGTTGGCTCGTTCATCAAAGCCATCGCGAATTCGAGCAGCTTTTGCTGACCAAACGAGAGGGATCCGCCGCGCAGATAACGCTTTTCATAGAGACCGACGAAATCGAGCAGGTTCTCCGCGCGCTCGATCTGTTCCGCGTTGTTCTTCGTGAACGCTTCTCTAAAAGTCATCTTCCGGTGCGGCATCGAGATCAGCATGTTCTCGACGCAGTTCATCGCGCCGTAGATGCGGGTCTGTTGGAACGTCCGTAGCAAGCCGAGGCGGGCAATTGCCGGGACTTGGAGTTTGGAGATTTCCTTGCCCTCGAACTTGATTGATCCCTTGTCAATCGGGTGATAGCCGACGATTGAGTTGAAGAGGGTGGTTTTACCCGACCCGTTCGGTCCAATCAGGCCGGTGATCCCGCCCTTTTCGACCTTCATTGAGACGTCAGTGTTGGCTTTCACACCGCCGTAGGATTTGGAGACGTCGTTGACTTCGATGATCGCGTTCATTGGGTTGCTCCTGCGGCTGGAGCTTCTTCTTTGGTTTCCACGCGAATACCGAACCACTCAGGCTTTTTCGTTGCCAGCCAGCCCATCAAGCCGTCTTGGAAGAAAACGACGGTAATGACGATGAGGGCGCCAAGCGCGACCCACTGCCAACCGAGGAAGTAGTTCCAAGTCACTTCTTTGAAGACGTGGAACAGGATGGCGCCGATGATCGGTCCCCAGAGCGTGCCTTTGCCGCCGAGGAGGACGCAGACCACCATGAAGATACCGAGGTTGATGGTTTGATATGCCGTTTCCAGTGGCTCGAAGTGGAGCAGTTGGAACGCTGAGATCGCTCCGGCCAATCCCACAAAGAACGCGGACATGGCCCATGCCGCTAGTTTATAGCGCATCGTGTGGATGCCCATGGCTTCGGCTTTTTCCTCATCGTCCCTGATCGCGTTGATCGCGGCGGTGAAGCGGGTCGCGTAGAGCCATTTGAGGAAAATGTAGAGGATCACCCCGACGGCGGCGTAGGCGAAATAGATGAACAATCGTTCTTGCTCGCCGGGGTAGTTCGGCATCGAGATGCCTTGACCTCCGCCGACCCATTCCCAGTTGGACACCAGCTCACCTGCCGCAATCGCGACGCCGAGAGTACCAATGGCAAAGTAAGGACCGCGCAGGCCAAAAGTGAGATACCCAATGATGTAAGCGCAGAGGGCGCAAAACAGGCCAGCGCCGATTAAGCCAAGTCCAAAGCCCATGAAATACTGGGTGTCGGTGAATTTGAAGATGCCGCCACCAGCGGCGTCGTTGTATTCGCGGACGTTATACGCGAGCGCAATCGTAATCACTGCCGCGACATACATTCCCGTCCCGTAGAAAAAGATGTTGCCGAGCGAGTTATAACCCATCTGTCCGCCGGTCATGTCCCACGTCATCGAGACAATGATGAATAACCACAGCGTTGCGAGCTGAGTCTGGTAATTTGGAAAAACGAACGGCGCCGCGATAACCGCGATCAACAGAACGATGTGGAGCAGGGGCATTCCAATGCTTTTCATATCGTGATCCTCCTACTGCAACACTTGGCGTTTGCGGCGCTGAAGCAGCAAACGAACCATGAGAACGAGCAGAAGGAGCAGCACGGCGATGGCTTGTTGATAGCCGATACCGAATATGTGACTGCCGTATTGTTCCGCAGCCCCGATGCCGAGGCCCGCCGCGATGACGCCCGGCAGGTTACCGAGACCCGCCGCCGTCACGATCACGAAGGCACGGATCGAATATGTGATGCCGTAGAACGGTTGGATCACCCAAGCCATCACAATAATCGCGCCTGCTGCGCCGCAAATCGCGGAGTTGAGTGTGAAGGTGAAGGCGTAGACTTTCTCCGTGTCGATGCCCAGAACCCGCGCGGCTCGCGCATCTTGCGCCGTGGCGCGAATGGCTTGCCCCATGCGACTACGCTTCATGTAGATGATGACAGCGGCGGCAAGCGCCAATGCCATGAAGACGCCGATCAACTTCGAGATGGGCACGTCGATCAACCCGTCTGCGAAGTGCAGCGTTTCATAACCGAGGTCTATGCTCTGCGTGTCGGACCCGAACATCAGATTGAGAATCTGTGCCATCATGATGGCCAGCCCGAAGGTCGCGAGCAGCGAGGTAAAGAGATCGCGCTCGATCACACGCGATATGATCACGTCGTAGATGCCGCCGTTCACAACGAGCAGGATCAGCAATGCCGCACCCGCAACGCCAGTTAGATTGCCCGGCGTGACTGTCGTCTCAGCACCAAAGATCATGGTGAGCAATATCGGATCGCTCTCCGAATAGATCCCGACCGCGAGGACCAGAAAAGAGATGCTTGCGAGCACGATCATCAATGTTCGATTTCGGCGTGCCCAATTGTGGAGCTTGGTTCCGTAGAGCGCGCCTCCGATCAGAGCCATAACGATGAATGCTGCAACGATACCGATGAAAGGGTGTACGCCAACAGTGGCCAACCACCAAGCGACATAACCGCCCGCGATGACGAAATCGCCTTGGGCCAAATTCTTGACGTTCATGACGCCCCAGACCAGTGCGAGCCCATAGGCCGCAAGCGCAAACAGCGCGCCGATCATAACCCCGTCGATAATAATCTTCAGGTTGACGATTGGGAATTGAAGCAAAAGTTCAATGTTTCCCCATATCTGGTCCATCCGGCGTCCCCAAATTTTTGGTATAAATTAAGCCGGGCATCAGACGACACCCGGCTTCGTCTCGATGGATAGAGATTACTTGCGCGGCCAGTTCAGGTCGTGCGAGGCAAAATCGGACGGAGCGACAACGTTGTATTCGCCGTTTTGGATCTGACGCAGAACCATCGGCTTCGCAATGTTGTTGCCTGCTTCAGAGAACTTGATGGCTCCGTAGAACGTCATCAGGTCTGTCTTGCTGATTGCATCGCGAACAGCATCTTTGTCGAGCGAACCCGCGCGTTCGAAAGCATCCTTGAAGACGTAGACGGCAGCCGAAGCTTGTGCAGTCTGGTAAGGAACTTTCTTCTCTTTGTACTCAGGATATGCACCCTTGAATTCAGTTTCGTAGTTCGCAGCCGTTCCAAAGATCGGGTCTTCGTAGCTGAGCGTTTCAGCCCATTGCGTCGAGCAGAGGATATCGTTCGCTGCTTTACCGAAGTTCCCGGTGACGTCAGCCGCCTCACAGTGGGTGACAGCAATCATCGGTACTTTGATGTTTTGCTCTTCGATCTGACGAACAGCGGTTGCTGCGCCTTTCGAGTGGCCGGAGACGACCAGAAGATCAGGCTTGAGCAGTTTTACCTTGGTCAAGATAGCGGACATATCCGACAGATCGCGTGGAAGTTTTTCGTCGATGACGATTTTCATGCCCAGCTTTTCAGCGTCTTCTTTAACGCCAGCGCGAATGTCGAGCGAGAACGGGTCGTTCTCGACCGCGATCGCAACCTTGATGTCGCCCGCTGTCTTGCCTTCTTTTTCCGCCATCTCTCCTGCGAGAGTTACAGCGGAGGCGAGGTACTGCTCGGATGTCGAGAGCACCGCGAAGAGGTACTTATAACCCTTGTTGAACAGCGAACGCGATGCGCCTTCGGCTTCAACCATCGGGATTTTGTAGCGTTCCGTGACGGGCGCGATGGCTTTGGTTAGGCCGGACGAGTACGGCCCGAGCATATATTGAACTTTATCCTGCGAGATCAGGCGTTCCGCGAGGGTTGCGCCCCGGTCACCTTTGGATTCGTCGTCGTAGTAGATGACGTTGAAGTTGTAGCATTTCCCGTCGACTTTCAGGCCGCCGCTTTCTTTGATCTTCTGGATCGCGAATTCGTAGCCGTTTTTGGCGTGAACGCCATTCGTGGCGTACTTACCGGTGAGCGAGATCGCCGAACCCAGCGTGATCTCTTCACAATCGGCTGCATATGATGGTGTGGCGGCTGCCATAGCGACCGCAGCCGCGGCAGACACACCTAGAGCTTTCCATATCTTCATGGTCATTTCTT
>CAZXMX010000015.1:0-28042 GCA_964641645.1 uncultured Neomegalonema sp. | reverse complement strand
AGATTTTACTTAAAGAACAACGTGTAGAGTCCTGATTAAATTTAATTATTGACCGATTCGTTTGAATGAATCATGTTCGTCGCTAAGGCAAACGAGCAGGACTCAAATCATGACCGCGAAAAAAAGCTGCGAAAAACGCAGCGCGCGGTCGGCAAAGAAGACGACGCTGCCCTTAGACGAGATTCTCGTCGGGGATTGCGTTGAGGCAATGAACCGGCTGCCCGCTGGTTCCGTTGATCTCGTCTTCGCCGACCCGCCCTATAATCTTCAGCTCCGTGGCGAGTTGAAACGTCCGAATGAGAGTAAAGTGGATGGCGTGATCGACGCTTGGGATCAGTTTTCCAGCTTTGACGCCTATGATCGCTTTACCCGTGATTGGCTCGCTGCCGCACGGCGCGTGCTGAAACCGGATGGCGCGTTGTGGGTCATCGGCAGCTATCATAACATCTTTCGCGTTGGATCGGCGCTGCAAGATCTCGACTACTGGGTGTTGAACGACATCATCTGGCGCAAGACCAACCCGATGCCGAACTTTCGCGGCAAGCGCTTTACCAATGCGCATGAGACGCTGATCTGGGCGGCCAAGTCCGACTCCAGCAAAGTCACCTTCAACTATGAAGCCATGAAAGCGTTGAACGACGATTTGCAAATGCGGTCCGACTGGACCCTGCCAATCTGTACAGGCTCAGAACGCATCAAGGATGAGGATGGCCGCAAGGCGCATCCAACGCAAAAGCCGGAAGCACTGCTGTATCGCGTGCTGCTATCCACGACCAATCCCGGCGACGTGGTGCTGGACCCGTTTTTTGGGTCGGGTTCAACCGGGGCCGCTGCGAAACGCATGGGTCGCCGCTTTATCGGCATTGAGCGTGAGCAAGTCTACGCTGACTTCGCAATGGATCGCATTGAGGATGTTGTTCCGTTTGAGGAGCCTTCGCTGTCGATCACGCGCCCCAAACGATCAGAGCCGCGCGTGCCGTTCGGTACGCTGGTCGAGCGTCATCTCGTCCGTCCCGGTACGATGCTGTATTCGGCCAACCGCCGGTATTCAGCGAAAGTTCGCGCCGATGGCACGTTGTTGACCAAAGACGCGACCGGCTCAATCCACAAGATCGGTGCGATTGTCCAAGGTGCGGAGGCCTGCAATGGTTGGACGTTCTGGCATGTCGATACTGGCGGCGAACTCGCCCCGATTGATGTCTACCGCCAGCAGATACGCGCTGAAATGGCACCGGCGGCTTAGACAGCCGGCTATCCGACGAACCTGAAGGCACCTATCGTGGAACGACCTTGCCCCTCGGGGTGTCGAGTGCAACAGTCTCCGAGATTTCAATTCTCGGAGACTCCCCATGACTGACCAACCCATTGCTCTCATTACTGGTGGCGCGCAGGGCATCGGCTATGCCTGTGCTGAAGCGATTGCTGAGTTGGGCCACCGCATCGTGCTGGCCGATATCAACGCAGAGGGTGTTGAGGCGGCGGCGGCGAAGATGGGTGGCGATACGGTTGGCCTTGCTTGTGATATGGGCGATGCGGCGGCGGTCAATGCGATGTTCGACAAGATCGAAACAGAGGTTGGCCCGATCTCGGTGCTGGTCAACAATGCCGGTGTTGCGATGCCGGGAGATTTTCTGGAAACGTCGCTGGATGATTTTCAGCGCGTGATTGACATCAATCTGATCGGCGTTTTTGTTTCTTTGCAGCGTGCGGCAAAATCGATGGTGGCCAATGACATTAAGGGTGCCATCGTCAATATGTCTTCGATCAACGCCCAAGTCGCGATCCCTTCGATCCCGGCTTATTGCGCATCCAAAGGCGGCGTGAATCAGTTGACGAAGGCCAGTGCGCTTGCGCTCGCGCCGCATGGCATCCGCGTCAATGCGGTCGGCCCTGGTTCGATTGATACCGCGATGCTTGCGGGGGTGAACGCCAATCCCGATGCAATGAAGATGGTCATGTCTCGCACGCCACTGCAACGCATTGGTTCTGCGAAAGAGATCGGGGATGTCGTGGCGTTCCTTGCCAGTGACAAGGCGAGCTACATCACCGGCGAGACGATCTATGTCGATGGTGGACGGCTTGGCATGAACTACACGTGCTGATCGTCTATCATCGCCTCTAACGCAGTGACTCGATCCGCCTCGTGAACGGGTTTGTCCCAACGAATACGTTTGATCCTTGGGAACCGCATGGCAATGCCGCTTTTGTGGCGGGATGAGCGTTGCACAGCGTCGAAGCTGACCTCAAAGACCAGTCCGCGCTTGACGGCGCGCACAGGGCCGAACCGCTCGGTCGTGTTGTCGCGGACCCACTTGTCGAGCTTTACAAGTTCCGCATCGGTGAAGCCAGAATAGGCTTTGCCGACCGGGGTGAGTTCGGTGCCGTCTGGCCCCTCGTGCCAGCACCCGAAGGTAAAGTCCGAATAATATGAGGAGCGCCGTCCGTGGCCGCGTTGGGCGTACATGACGACGCAGTCGGCTGAGAGTGGGTCACGTTTCCACTTCCACCACGGCCCTGTAGGACGTCCACCGACATAGGCCGAGTCGAGACGCTTGAGCATCAACCCCTCTTGCCCGGCATCACGGGAAGTGGCTCGAATGGCGGCGAGCGCTTCCCATGTCTCGAAAGGTACTATGGGGGATAGATCAATACCGCCAAGAACCGGCTGCGCCGGAAACCACGCGTCCAATCGCGCGCGGCGATCATCAAAGCTCAGCGACCTAATATCGTCGTCGCCGTCATGCAGCAGGTCATAGAGACGGATATGGGCGGGGTTCTCGCGCAGGGTCTTGGCCCCCGGTGATTTCCGACCCAAACGTTTTTGTAGATCGGCGAAGGGTGCAATGGTGAGGCCATCAAGTTCTGCGCGCGCCACCAGTAATTCCCCATCGACCGCGCCCTCAAAAGTCATATTCGCGATGACGTCAGGAAAAGAACGGCCAATGTCTTCGCCCATGCGGGTGTAGAGGCGGCGCTCTCCATCCAGCGCAATCGCCTGCACGCGGACGCCGTCCCATTTCCATTCTGCGCTATGCGCGACAGGGTCGAGTTTTGCGTTGAGTCTTTCGAGCGTCCAGTCGGCGGAACCATCTTGCTCGTGCAGTCCCGCTTTGCGTTCTTCAGCGGAATAGAGTCCTCCGTCCAGTGGGTGCGCCAACATAACGGGACGAAAGGCGAGGCGCAAATCGACCTCTGGCATTGGCGCCTCGCCATCGAGCCATGCGAACAGCGAGATATAGGGCGGTTCCAACCCGTGCCACATCTCTTCGATATGAGAGAGCGTTTCGTCTGCATTGTCTCTCATCGCGGCAAGTGCGGTCTTGGCCAGCCGTTCGGAAACGCCGACTCGCAAACCACCGGTTGTTAATTTGATCAGAGCCAGACGTTCTGACGCGCCGAGCCGATCAAGCCACCCCTCAATATGTTTCCGGGCTTGGTCACGGGTCGCGCCTTGCAGGGTTTCGACCACCGTAGAGAGTCGTAGCGGTTCGTTCGCCCCTTCGGGCCAGATCAGCGCAACGGTCTCCGCCAGATCTCCGACGAAATCGTAAGACAGCCGAAAGAGTGTCGGATCGACGCGTTCCTCCACCAGCGCACGCAAACTGGACGCTGTCGCATTGCGCAATTCCAATGATCCAGCGATACACGCCAAGGCCCAACCGCGATCCGGATCAGGGGCACGGCGGAAATACTCCGTCAGCAACGCAAGCTTGGCATTGCGCGAGGGCGTCAAAACCAACGCTTCGAGCAAATCGGCAAAGGGTTTCATCGGGCGCGTCTTGCGGTAAGCATGACGTATAGTATGGAGCGAAAATGCTGTCTTACCAACACGGCTATCATGCGGGGGGTCCGGCGGATGTGCACAAGCATCGTGCGTTGGCAGGGGTGTTGTCTTTACTGACGCAAAAGGCGCGGCCCATTACCTATATGGAGACGCATGCCGGGCGCGGCCTCTATGATCTAACGGGCGAGCAAGCGACGAAGACCGGCGAGTGGCGTGCGGGGATTGGACAGGCGGCACGGGATGACCATCCCTATTGGACCGCGCTGGACCGCGTGCGCGAGCATTTCGGACCTGACAGTTATCCCGGTTCGCCTTTGGTGGCGCAGGCTTTGCTTCGCGATCAGGATCGGTGCGTTTTGATAGAGCTGCACCCTGCCGAACATGCCGCGTTGGCCGAGGCGATTGATGCCGAAGTGCATCGCCGCGATGGGTTCGAGGGAGTGTTGGCCCTGTCGCCGCCAGTGCCGCGTCGCGGCTTGGTGTTGGTCGATCCCAGCTATGAGGTGAAGTCGGAGTACATGGCGGTTGTGGATTTCTCGAAAGCTCTGATAGCCAAGTGGCCTGAAGCGGTGATGATGATCTGGTACCCGATCTTGCCCGATGCGCGACACAAACCGATGGTCGATGCTCTGGGTGGGATGGTCAATGAAGTCCGCTTTCCGCCCCACAAAGGGCGAGGGATGGAGGGTTCGGGCATAGTGATGCTCAATGCGCCTTATGGAGTCGAGAAAGTCGTTCGCTAGTTATCGACAAAAACCCCAACGCGAAAAATCAAAGTGGAAGTGGTCGGCATGGGCGGCGTTGTAGTCAGGAGAGAGCACGCCGCCAAATCGTTCGCAGGCACCATCACGGATACGTCGGAGGAAGGCTCGTTCGTCGTCTTTCCCGTTCCAACCGCGCAGCAGTGAAATATGCCTCCCGTTGGTAAGACGAAATCCGGCGATGTCGATGGCTTCGGCGCGGGCGTGTTTGCTCCACCTGCGCGACCCTGCAATCTTGCGACAGGAATAGCTTCCAAAGTGTTCAATCTCCCGCAGGTCGCTGTCGAATAGGTCTCGTGCTGCAGGGCGCACTGAATTTTGCTCCCAGAGATACAGCTCCATCGCGAGGGCGCAGCGGGTTTTGAACGGGTCGAGTTGAACCGCGCCGATGCTCGCCACCATCACACCGCCGACAATGCCGCAGGTTGGTGACGGGGTGAAGTCCGGTAGGCTGCTGATTGTCGAGACTTTGGCGAGGGCGGCGAAACACTGGGCTGGTCTTTCTTTGACGCGTCGGATCTTCCAGCGTTGGACGCTTGTGTCTGCAACGGTGAGATCGAGCGGCAACCACGGGTTCCACGAATCGGCAATCTCGATTCGGCCCGTTCTGATGTCATGCGCAATGCCGAATGCAATGAAGCAGACGAACAGCATGACGTTCAGAAAAAACCGAAAAACCTCACGACCCATGGCGTGACGCTGGGCGGAGAGTGGGGCGGCGATGGGGCGAGGGCAGGGCTATCTCGCGATCAGCTCTGGTCCTTGATTGCTGATATTGCCGACAGTTGGATCGGCGGGCCACTCTTCCATGTCTTCAGCGGGAAAGGGTCTGAACAGCCGCGCCGTGTTCTTGTTCGGCGGGTCCAGCCATGTGATGTAATCGCGCGGACGCAGGATCACAGGCATCCGCGTGGAGTGTGCACCAACAAGATCATTGGCGCGGGTGGTGAGGATTGCAAACGTGTCGATCTCTCCACCATCATGACCCCAGGTCTCCCAAACACCGGCAAAGCAAAACCACGGCTGGTCGGTCAGGCCGATGGCGAACGGGATGCGCTTTCCGGCGGCCCCTGACCACGCGAAGAACCCGCTCGCGGGAATGAGACAACGGCGATACCGATACGCGCCGCGAAATGTTGGGGCTTCATCGATGGTTTCGGATTGTGCCGTGAAGCTGGTCCACTTTTTCTCTGAGAGGGGCTTGTTCCACCACATCGGAACGAGGTTCCACAGCATCAGCGCCATTTCATTGCCGGGCTTGTGGAAGAGGCGCGGGCGGATGACGGGCACCCATGAGCTTGGCGGAATGTTATAGCGTGGCTCTGGTGGTTCGATTCCTTCGGGCGGAACGAAATCGAGATGTTCGCCGTATTCATCCCACGTGATCGGGCCGCGAAAAAAGCGACCCGTCATTTTACGCTGCGAACCGGCGACGGCCTTTTGGCGAGTCGGTGTTCACGTCAAACAGATCGGCGAGTTGGTCGGTAATTGCGCCGCCCAATTGATCCGCATCGGTAATCGTCACCGCGCGGCGATAGTAGCGTGTGACGTCGTGACCGATGCCGATGGCCACCAGTTCAACGCGGCGCTGGGTCTCGACCATCTTGATGACGTCGCGCAGATGTTTTTCGAGATAGTGCGATGGGTTTGCCGACAACGTGGAATCGTCCACCGGCGCTCCGTCAGAGATCACCATGAGAATTTTACGTTGCTCAGGACGATTGACGAGACGCTTGTGCGCCCATTCGAGGGCCTCACCGTCGATGTTTTCTTTCAGCAGACCTTCGCGCAGCATCAATCCGAGATTACGGCGGGCCCGCCGCCACGGCGCGTCGGCACCTTTGTAGATTATGTGGCGCAGATCATTGAGGCGACCGGGCGATTGTGGACGCCCTCCTTCGATCCATTCTTGACGGGAGGAACCGCCCTTCCATGCCTTGGTGGTGAAGCCGAGGATTTCGGTTTTCACGCGGCACCGTTCTAGCGTGCGAGCCAAGACGTCAGCCGAAACGGCTGCGATCGTGATGGGGCGCCCGCGCATTGAGCCGGAGTTATCCAGAAGGATTGTCACGACGGTATCGCGGAACTCGGTATCTTGCTCGACCTTAAAGCTGAGTGGCGTCGTTGGATTCGCGACCACACGGGCGAGACGCCCGGCGTCAAGGATGCCTTCTTCTTGGTCGAAATCCCAAGAGCGGTTCTGCTGCGCCAGCAATTTGCGTTGCAGACGGTTGGCCAATCGTCCCACCGCACTCTTCAAGGGCGCGACCTGTGCATCGAGAAAGTTGCGCAGACGGGTGAGTTCTTCGGTATCGCAGAGGTCTTCGGCTTTGATCTCTTCGTCATGGGCCTTGTTGAAGACTTTGTAGTCTGGACTGGCTTCGCTGTCAGGGATTCCGGGGGGAACATAGGGTGGCGGATCGCCCTCGGATTGTTGGCGGTCCTCGCTCTCCGCGCTCTCGTCAGACTCTTCATCGACCATGACGGCGGTGGCATCAGCGCTGCTTTCGTCGCCGGAGGCATCATCGTCCGAGGCTTCAGGGGGGGAGTCGTCCTGCTCGCCATCCTGCTGCTGGTCTTCGCCGCCTTGCTCGTCTTCGGATTCCCCCTCATCTTCCTCAGGTGGACTGTCATCGAAGTCGGTTTCGTCAGGGGGCGCGCCGAGTTCTTCGCCATAGCCCATCGCGTCGATCAGATCCCACGCCTGTTTGGCGAATTCGTCTTGGTTGTCGAGGTTGGCGATCAGTGAGGCGATGCTTTCGGCGCTGGTCTCGGTGAATTTATCGGCGAACAACTTGACCAAGTTCGCACCAGCTTTTGGCAAGGGCCGTCCGGTTGCTGCCGCGCGTAAGGCAAGGGCGCAGGCTTCGGAAAGGGGCGCATCGTCAGCGCTTTCCATCCCCGCCCAGTTCGATTTTTCTGCGCGTTCCGACAGGCTGGCATCAAGGTTGGTTGCGACACCGGGCATGGCTCGTGCGCCTAACGCTTCGCAACGCGCGGTTTCGAGGGCACCATAGATTTCCCGCGCCATGTCACCTTGAGGCATCCGGTGTGCGTGGGCCATTTCGTCGTGATAACGCAGGCGCAGCGCCATCGCGTCAGCCTTGCCGCGCGCAAGCTTGACCTCTTCTGGCTTCATCCGCCGCGAGACCTGCGGCAAGCGCATCCGCTGTCCGCTCATGCCTGATGGATCAGGGGTGTACGTCACCTCCATCTCCGGCAGTCCCGCAAGGGTGCGGGCGGATTCGGCGAGGGCCTGTTTGAACTTGTCAGCGGGATTATCACTCATGCCTGCTGAAATAGGGCTTTCAGGGGGTGAGTGGCAAACAAAAAGGCGCTCCGGCTTTCGCTGGAGCGCCTCGAAGAGAGATGGTTGCTGAGAAAATCAGCCTTCGGTCAGGCGACGCACGTTCTGAGCCATCAGTTCCATCGCAGCACTGATCTCTTTGAGAACCTGGCGACGGTGATCTTCTTGGCGGCGCTCGGTTGCGCGCAGGTCTTCAGCTACTTTGCGGAATTCACCGCGAACGAACTGTTCGAAATCAGAGAAACGATCACCGAGGTGATCGACGCGATCCGACATTTCCTGACGGGTGTCGCCGAACAGCATAGCCTGAAGCTGGTCGAACTTGTTTTCAGCACTCTCAGCAGCAGCACCTGCTTTTGGAGCAGGCGCTTTTGCAGTGCTCGTAGGCAGGGGTGGGCTTTTAGGTTGGTTCAGCATGGTGTCTAACTCCGCAAGTCAAATCTCGTGGTTAATGAGCTGACTGCACATTGACCCATTTGACTTACGGTTCGCTTAACAACGAAAAATTTATTCAAAAGCTGGCGGAGAATTGGCGTCCTTTGACGGACAATTTGTAGAATATCCGCCCTAAAACAAGCGCTGAGCGTTTGGTCAATATTCTCTTAACCGAGAGAAATTGTTGCTGAACTTTCAGGCAGTTCTTCATCGAAACAACGCTGATAGAACTCAGCTACCGTGGGCCTCTCCATCTCATCGCATTTGTTGAGGAAGCTGAGACGGAAGGCAAACGCGACATCGTTGAAAATATCAGCATTTTGCGCCCAAGCGATAACGGTACGGGGCGACATGAGCGTTGAAAGCTCGCCATTCACGAAGGCCTGACGGGTCAGATTCGCAACCGTAACCATGTGTTTCAGCGTTTCCGGATTCGTCTCGGGACATTTCGAGGCGACGATCTTCACTTCCTGCTCATGGGGGAGGTAGTTGAGTGTTACCACAAGCGACCAGCGGTCCATCTGGCCTTGGTTGATTTGCTGCGTGCCGTGGTAGAGGCCCGTTGTATCGCCCAAGCCGACCGTATTGGCGGTGGCAAACAGGCGGAAACCCGGGTTTGGACGAATCACTTTGTTCTGATCGAGCAGCGTCAGCTTGCCTTCGACTTCGAGAACGCGCTGGATCACGAACATGACGTCGGGGCGGCCCGCATCATATTCGTCAAAAACGAGCGCGACCGGGTTTTGTAACGCCCACGGGAGAACGCCCTCGTTAAAGCGTGTCACCTGTTGGCCGTCTTCGAGCACGATGGCATCTTTACCGATCAGGTCGATGCGGCTGATGTGGCTATCCAGATTGACGCGGACGCAGGGCCAGCTCAGGCGCGAGGCGACTTGCTCGATATGTGTGGACTTCCCGGTACCGTGATAACCTTGGATCATCACGCGGCGATTGTGCGAAAATCCAGCAAGGATTGCCATCGTCGTTTCAGGATCAAAGACATAGCTGCTGTCGAGGTCGGGCGTATGGCTGGTTCGCTGAGAGAAGGCAGGAACCTTCATGTCGGTGTCGATGCCAAAGGCTTCGCGGACCGAAACCTCAGTGTCAGGCGCGACCGGCATCGCGTCAAAATCCGTTCCGTCAGCCATGGGAGTCCTCAAAATCTCGTCTTCTGCGCAGTCATGGCGCAGCAAAGCCGCCCTCGCAAGAGGCGGGTTGCAAAAAGTATAGGTCCAAAGGGAGGATCGGCGAGCCCTAAGCCGCGATTAGCGCTTAAAGCTGGCGCTTTTCTTGATGTGATTCCACGCGGCGACCGCCTTTTGAAGGCGATCTTCTTCGCTGCGGTCACCGCCATTCATGTCCGGGTGAAGTTCTTTGACCAGCGTTTTATAGCGTTCCCGAATTTCATCAGCGGTTGCCATGACGTCGAGATCGAGCGCCTCTAGCGCTTTGACATCGGCTTTCGGCAACAGGCGACGCCGCGCTTTGCGAGCGTCATTGGCGAGCGACTCGCCGGGGTTGATCGTGGCGTTTTCGCCCAAGACTTCATGGGGGTCAGTGTAACCGAAGCGTTCCCATGCTTTACCTTCGGCATGGGGTTGGCTGGTGACGCCTTTTGGACGTCCAGCACCCTTCATCTCCCATGTCGGGCGATCCCAGCGGCGGTCTTTTTCGCGCGCTTTCTCGATCTGCTCAGGGCTCATCCCGGCGTAGAAGTCCCAGCTTTTGTTGTAATCGCGGATGTGAGCCGCGCAGAACCAACGGTATTCGTTCAGCAAATCGGGAGATTTCGGCGCACGGTGGTCGCCTTTTTTCTCGCACTCCGGCCATTCGCAGGTTCGTTGCGAGTGTTCAAAGTTGCCGGTGAATCCACGTTTGCGCGCGCGCTTTTTCTTGTCGGCGCCGACGCTGATATCGCCCAAAATCGATTTCCAGTCGTCGTCCAAACCACTCACTCCAAAACAATCGATACGGACTTTTCGCCGCTTCTTTCAACCACGCTACCAATGAGAACCAAGGAACCCGTCATATGGCTCGTGATTTGAAGATTTCCATAATGACGGTTTCCGTGCGAAAGGCCAAGGTGTCTGTTTAGCACATGAGGTAAAAATGCCGGGAATTGCCGAAAATATGCGCACTAAGCTCGAAGCTGCGCTCTCCCCGGAGGTGTTAGAGATTGTTGATGACAGTGAAAGTCATCGGGGGCATGGCGGATACCGCGAGGGCGGCGAGAGTCATTTCAATATGAAAATTGTTGCTTCTGCTTTTGAAGGAGCAAGTCGTGTGGCCCGTCAGCGCATGGTTTTTGACGTCTTAAAGGATGAGCTCGCGGGGCCGGTCCATGCTTTGTCTCTGCAATGCCTTGCGCCAAGTGATGCGACATAGGCTTCGATTCGAAGAAACTTGTACGGTGTTCAAACTTTCTTCGCGGTTGTGGTCTAGAGTGGCCGCTGCCGAAAATTGATAGGTCTGCCGATATGCTCCGCATCTGTGCCGTTCTTAGTCTCCTCATTTCGCTGTCGGGGTGCATCGTTGGAACGGCTGCGAGCGTTGCAACCGATGTTGTCGTTGGCACCGTGGATATCACAACTGACGTCGTCGGCACCGCCGTTGACGTGGTGACGCCAGGTACGAGCGAAGACGACGCCTAGCTGGCTCCAAAAACCAAGCCTAACATCAGTCAACTATCCGCCCGTCATAGAGCGTAGATCATCAATGACTTTGCCATCGTTTGGCAATGCGTCAGCGTTGACGAATTTGATGGCTCCCTTAAGGCGGGTTTCTGATTGGAGCGTTGATGCAATCGCGTCGGCATCGCCGCTGCCTTCGCAAATCAAGACCATACTGTCCTTGCCCTCAGTTTCTGTGACTTCGAGGCGAACCTTCGTAAATCCGTGCGCCTTCGCGACGCGCGCAACTTGTTCGGGGTGGACGAACATGCCTTTGACCTTTGTGGTTTGATCCGCGCGTCCCATCCAACCCTTCAGCCGCGTGTTTGTGCGGCCTGTTGGACAAGGGCCGGAGAGGACCGCGGACAGATCGCCCGTCGCAAAACGGAGGAGGGGATAGGCGGGGTCAAAAACGCTGACGACGACTTCACCAACCTCGCCCTCAGGAACCGGATCGCCCGTGCCGGGGCGAACAATTTCGACGATGACATCCTCGTCGATGACCAAACCTTCTTTTGCGGTGGTCTCATACGCAATCAGACCGACATCCGCCGTCCCATAGCTTTGCAAACAAGAGATGCCACGATCTTCATACCATGTGCGTAGGTCTGGAAAGAGGGGACCGCCGCCGACGGAGGCTTTCTGGATGGACGTCACCGGCGTTCCGATCTCGTCAGCTTTCTCGAGAATGGTCTTGAGGAAATCAGGTGTTCCAACATAGGCGGTTGCCCCGTAACGCCGCATCGCCAGCACTTGCTGTTCCGTGTTGCCGATGCCTCCGGGAAAGACTGCACAGTTCAAGGCACGCGCCGCTGTGTCGAACATGAACCCGGCGGGGGTCAGGTGATAGGAAAAGCAGTTATGGGCGATGTCACCCGCGACGTAACCCGCCGCGCGTAATGCTCGGGCAAACCGCCAAATATCGCCATCGGTTCCCTGAGGTTCGGCAATGGGGCCGGGAGAGAGAAACAAACGCGCCATTGCGTCGGGTGCTTGGGTGCCAAGCCCACCAAAAGGCGGAGCGGCCTCTTGCGCGGCGATCAAGTCGGATTTCCGCAAGACCGGCAATTCCGCCAACGCGGTGCTAGAGGTCAATCGACTGGCATCGAAACCGCTAAGAGATTGAGTATAGTGCGCACTGTTCTTGGATGCTTCAGCAAAGCAGTTTTGAAGGGCTTGGATCAGCGCGGCTTCGCGTTCGTCTTGTGAGCGGGTCTCGCGGGGGTCGAGCTTGGTGGTCATGGCGCTTCCTATCTTCGGTACGCCATGACTGTAGGACAGCCCGAAGGCTATCGGAAATTTTTCTCCAAAATTAGACTGCCTTTTGTTGCCGAGCCTGAAATCCACGTCTTGAGGGGCGTCGTGCTCGCGCCAGATCGATAATAGGTTGGCTTGATCCACCAAATATACCAATCGCCGCTTTCATCCTTCAGAGGCGTTGCGAAGGTGAACTCGTCCCAATCATAGTTCCAAGTCTCGCGCGTCCCAGACCACGTAATATCGCCGGAAAGGCTGACATCGACGTCTTTAATCGTATCGCGAGATACCGTTTGAGTCCGCGTATCGATGTTTTCAGTGATGAGGACAATCGGCCCATGCTCGCCGAATTCGTATCGTGGAATATCAAGAACAGCCTTGGCAATTTTCAGGCGCTCGGCATCGGTGCTGCGGGCCTCGGGCAAACGAGAGTCGCCGACGGCTTTAATCCGCTTTTCGCCGTACTCCCGACGCAGCGCAATGACTTCGTCAACACGGGCTTGTTTCTCGGCACTGACCTTTCCCGTGCGAGCTTTGTCGTAATGCGCGTAGGATTCTGCCTCTTTCAACAATTTATCGAGCCGCGCGTAATTGTCCTGTTCAACATTTTCTTTCAGGAAAGCATTGGCTTTGTCACTTGGGTCGTCTGGATCCAGCTTTCGATAATAGTCCAATTCGTGCTGCATCCCGAACGATGCTTGGAAGTTAAGTTCGGTCCGCTCGACCGCTTGATCCGCATTCCGGATTTGCCTTTGCGACACGCTGAACAGACGTTGGATGTCTTGCTTATCGTAAGGGGTGCCTTGGTCGACTGTGCCTTGCACGATGGGCAGAGGATTTGAGCCGCCGATCCGGTTGACCTCCGCCATTACGTGTTCGGCGGTGGCCTTTACTTTGCGGGTTCGTTCAACCCAGCGGATTGCTTCTTCTTCCGTGAAGGGAATGAGAAGCGATTTCGGCGCGTTGTTCGCGCGCATCGCTTTGTCGAGGACGGCAAGTTCAGCCTGAACAGCATCACCTGCTGCTTTCGCTACTTTTGCTTTTGCGAACGTATCCTTTGCGGTCGCGACCAGCGCTTGATAGCCCTGGATGGCCGGTTGGACAGCAGGATCTTTTGCAAAGTTCTTATACGCGCCCAGTGTTGCAGCGTACTCGCCAAGGTCTTTTTTGATTTTTGCGACCCCCTCTGGTGTTTGCAGATTGGTCACACCACTGTTGAGGAGGATCTTCCGGGTCCGATCCATATTGTTGACTAAGGCGTTGAGCTTGATCTTTGCGCTGTTGTCGAGCGCGGATGCCGCAGGCGCAGGTGCCGCTGGCGTTTGCGTCGTGGTCGTCGATGCCGTTGGAGCCGCAGCCGCCGTGCCTGTACCACCCTGCAGAGCAGCGAACTCTTCTTGTAGGGCTTTTAGCTCTGTCGTTGCCGCGAGAAAGATGGGGTCGGTATTGGTCGGATACTTCTTCAGACCATTGGCATAGCTATCGATGCGCTGGCCAAATTGCTTGAGTTTGAAGGCATCCCCCGCGAGCGCTGCGCCTTGGCTCGCGAGGCTCTTGCGGGCCTTGTTGATGTTGGTGGCCAGCTTTTTGACCTTGAACTGCAGGCTGGACGAAAGGTCCTGGGCATAGGCTGATTGGAGCATGGAAGCGGGCGTATTAACCGCGACAAACTCAAAAGATAGCACGGCTGCAATGGCAGCCAGAGTGGAACGGCGAAAGTACATTGGTAAACCCCTCAACTAAAACGGGGAGATTTTACCACCACAGGGAGAATGCGCAATGGTTGCGTGATTCCTGAAATCAGTGCGTTAAAAGTGCATCAAAGACCTTCCGCAAGTCAGCCGGTATTTCACCAACGGGCTTGTGGGTTTCGCGATTGACGAAGACATGGATGAAATGTCCGGCAGCGCTGGCTTTGTCTTCGTCTTCGCGGAAGAGTCCGATGCCGTAGCGCACAGACGATCCGCCGATATGTTCGACGCGGAGACCGCCGGTGATTTTGTCTGGGAAAGCGATCGGCGCGAAATAGTTGCATTGGGTTTGTGCAACGAAGGCGATGGTCTCGCTCGTTTCGTAGTGGAAGGCTCCCGTCTCCATCAGATGGCCGCAAACCACGGTGTCGAAGAAGCTGTAGTAGTTGACGTTGTTCACATGGCCGAAAACGTCGTTGTCTTTCCAACGGGTCGTGATCTCGCGAAACGCGTGATAATCGCTGCGAAAGGTTGGAACGGGGCGGTCGGTCATCTTCATACCTCTGTATGAGCACGGCTGCTCGATAGTGTCGTTTCACCTTGCCGTTTTTCCAGACTAATTCGGGTTGCTGCCCCCTCGACCTCTAGGATGTCGGCCAGTTGGTGAGAGTGGGTGACGACAATCATCTGGGCATCTTCTGAAGCGCGCAAGATCATCTGTGCCAGTGGCGGGATCAGTTCAGAATGCAGGCTGGCTTCAGGTTCGTTGAGGGCAATAAAGGGCGGGCGTCGATAGGCGCAGAGCGCCCCGACAAGGCACAAGTAGCGGAGCGTTCCGTCCGACATCTCGTGGGCCGAGAAGGCGCGCCGAAAGTCAGGGGTCCTAAGAGCGACCGCGTGACGCCCCGCCGCCTCGTCAAATTCGAGCACTGCGCCCGGGAACGCCTCGTCGATCGCGCGGCCAATTTCTGAGCGAGCATAGTCTCGAGGACCGTCCTTCAGGTGCATTACTGTGGCCAGAACCGCCGCTAAGTTTTCGGCATCCGCATCGAGGGTTGGCGCGCAGACGGCGACTTGCGGTTGGCGGATCGGGGACTGGAAATCGGTGCGAAAAGCGTGGTGAAAGCGCCAGCCGCTGAGCGCGCGCTGAACGCGGTCTAGTTCCGGGAACTGGCGAGGATCGCGGAGCATCGACAGGGCGGTTTCGGCCATCAGCAGCATGTTTTGATAGGGCTGCCACGCGCCGCTCTGATCGCGGGTCAGGACGCTGGGGCCCTTGCGTTGAAGCATAACGGGTTGGCGGCCTTTGACCGCGACTGAGACGGACTCTTCTTTCACCACGGGATCGAGTGCCAGCGCCGGATCTGTCGGTCCCGGCAAGCCCAGTTTCAGGGCGTAGCGGAGGTCATCAAGATGGACTGTCAGATCGAGCGCGCGGGACGTGTTCCGTTTGGTTTCTCCCGCCCAAAGCACGGATTTCATGCCGCCTTCGAGCGCGATTGCATTGGCAAGCCCGCCCGTTGCGGCCTCGCGCATCAGAGAAAGCGCACGATATAGGTTGGACTTGCCGGTCCCGTTTTCGCCGATCACGACGGTCAGTTGACCGAGTTCAAATTCCAACGCACGGATCGAGCGATACCCTTTGACGCTGATCCCCCGCAGCACGGCGGATCAGGTCGGTTGTTCGGGGTCGGTGTTCGACTCTGAGTTGGGGTTTGCTTGAGCGGTATCCGGTTCGGCTGCGGCGGGTGCTGGTGCGGGTGACGCGCCCGCTGGGTTCTTGGCGACGCCCACCATGGCCGCACGGAGAAGCCGGTCGGAAATTCGAAAGCCCTGTTGCATGACCTGAATCACGGTGTTGTTCTCCGCGCCCGGTGCTGGTGCTTCAAACATGGCTTGGTGTAGGTTCGCGTCGAACTTGTCGCCGATTTCTGGGGCGACCGGCTGGATTTTGTGTTTGGCAAAAGCATTCACCAGCTCACGCTGGGTCAATTCAACACCCTCGATAAATTCAGGTGCGCTTTCGCGAACCGTTTCATCCGCCGCTTCAAGGGCGCGAGCCAAGTTGTCGTAGACAGCCAACATGTCGCGAGCGAGGCGAACACCGCCGTATTTTTCGCCTTCTTCGCGGTCTTTCATCGCCCGGCGGCGGATGTTCTCACCTTCGGCCAGCGCGCGCAGGTGCTTGTCGTTCAACTCATCCCGTTCGGCCTCGACGGTGACAAGTTGTTGCTGCAAAAACTCCAGCGGAGATTTTGGCGGCAGCGGTTCGCCGTTTTCATCCAGCTCCGGCTCGCCGACGTTGGGTGCCGCGGGACCGTCGGTCTGATTTTCTGCAAAATCAAAGACATCCGCATCCAACTGCGGTTCCATCGGCTTTGGATGCACGAATGGTGCGTTTTCGTCTTCGTCAGGATTAGGAGTCGTATCAGCCATTCAGCTTCGCCTTGTCGTTCCGAGTTTCGGTTCCGCCGCTTTGCCGACCAATTGCCCAACCATTCGGGCGGTGAAATCGACAATCGGCAGTATCCGGGCATAATTCAGACGGGTTGGTCCGATCACACCCAGTGCCCCGATGATATTTTGGTCGCTATCCATATACGGAGAAATAACCAGCGCGGAACCCGAATGCGAAAATAATTTGCTTTCAGCCCCGATAAACACCCGCACACCTTCGCCACCTTCCGCGAGTTCAAGCACTTGGGCCAAGTCGCGGCTGCGTTCAAGCTCGTCAAACAGCATCCGAACGCTGTCTAGTTCCTCCATCGCCGAATCGTCGGCGATCAGATTTGACAGCCCGCGGACAATCAGCCGGGCATCGTCGGAATCGCTCGGTCCACTCCATTCAGCTAGACCCGCCTCGATCAGCGCTTGGGCGGCTGCATCGAGTTGTGCGCGGCTGCGGGCGATTCCTTCGCCCACGGCGAGCTGCGCTTCTTGCAGCGTGAGCCCGCGCATATGGGCGTTCAGGAAATTCGTGGCTTCTGAGATTGCCGAAGGGGTCAAGCCGACAGGTGTTGTCAAAAGGCGGTTTTCGACGGCGCCGTCTGCCGTCGCAATGACCGCGAGCGCGCGACCGTCCGAGAGCGGAGCAACCTCGATATGTTTGATGGGCGCGTCACGCTTTGGCGCGATGACCAGGCTCGCACAGCGCGAGAGGCCAGAAAGCGCGGTACTCGCCTCGTCCAGCAGCTTTTGAACCCCGACATCATCATCGCTGAGTGCGCTTTCGATACTGGCGCGTTCGCGAGGGTCGATCTCGCCAATTTGTAGAAATCCATCCAAGAACAGCCGCAACCCTGATTGGGTGGGGACACGTCCGGCGCTGACATGCGGGGCGGCGATCAGCCCGGCAAGCTCCAGATCCTGCATGACATTACGGATCGAGGCGGGTGAAAGGGGATCGTCGAGCGCACGTGACAACGTCCGCGACCCAACGGGGTCGCCGTCTTTTAGGTAAATCTCGACGACGCGCCGAAAAATCTCGCGGCTTCGCTCGTCTAGATCGTCTACTCCGGCAGTGTCTTGCACCATAGGTTCAGAGCTACGCATCCGTTACCAGCGCGTCAATCCACGGCTTACTGCGCTTTTTTTGTTTCGCTGTGATTTGGGGCTGATTTGCCGACCGCGATATCCGCGTTGTTCACCTCGGGTTGAGTCGGTGTCCGGGTCGAATGCGTGGCGGGTACGATGGCAAAAGGATCGTAGCCTTGGGTAAGCGCAGGACTTTGCGCGCCGCGCCGAGCAAGCACTTCAGCGTTATATTGGCTACAGGCTGCGTAATCACCCGTACGACAAGCCGAGCCTAGCGCGCTCAGCGATCCGGCTGCGGCTGTTTGAATGCCAGTGGTCATCACCAGTCCGAGCGAGAGAAAGGCGGTCGTGACGATGGTTTTCATTGTCTGTCTCCTTCTCGGTGGTTGCGATCGTTAAACTCTACATAATTTACATGGCCAGATTGTGCCGTGATTCAAGTCACACGCGACTCGATTGCTGGACCTGCCCGTGCTTGCGGGGTAGGGAGACCGCCTGAAAAACATCAAAGAGGTGCTCTCATGCGTCCTTCTGGCCGCGCGCAAGATGAAATGCGTCAAGTGACGTTGCAGGCTGACTGTTCCAAACATGCCGAAGGGTCTTGCTACGCCAAGTTTGGCGATACGCATGTGTTGTGCACCGCGAGTATCGAGAGCAAACCGCCGAGCTGGTTGCGTGGGTCTGGCAAGGGCTGGGTGACGGCTGAGTACGGCATGTTGCCTCGCGCCACCAACACGCGGAACCGCCGCGAGGCGAAAGCGATCAGCCAAACCGGAAGAACACAAGAAATTCAACGTCTTATTGGTCGCGCGCTGCGGGCTGGTGTGGACCTTCATGCGCTGGGTGAGCGGATGATCACCATCGATTGCGACGTGATTCAAGCGGATGGTGGAACCCGCACGGCTTCGATTACCGGTGGGTTTGTGGCCTTATGGCGGGCTTGTGCCGCGCTGAAACGGACCGAGAATCTTGCCACTTGGCCAATCCGTGAGCACGTTGCTGCGATTTCCTGCGGTGTTTATGCGGGCAAACCTGTGCTGGACCTCGATTATGATGAGGACTCGGTCGCGGGAGCCGACGGAAATTTCGTTATTACGGAGAGTGGTGGCTTGGTCGAGGTGCAGGCGAGTGCTGAGGGTGAAGTGTTCCAGCGTGATCAATTCGAAGAGATGATTCGCCTCGCTGAAAAGGGCGTCGGCGAGTTGGTCGCGCTTCAAAAAGCGGCCATTGGCGTTGAAACCTGAGTGAACCGAGCGACGGTTGACCCCATCGCGTTGACGTAAGGAAATCAATCGATGCGTCGCAGACTCGAAAAAGAACGCGATGGCGAAACGCTGGTGATCGCCACGCACAACAAAGGCAAGTTGCGCGAGATCAATGAGCTGGTTGAGCCGTATGGTTTTACGGCCCTATCGGCAGGCGCGTTGGGGCTACCGGAACCCGTCGAGGACGGCACCACCTATATTGAGAATGCGCGGATCAAAGCGCTGGCTGCCGCCACAGCTTCCGGCAAGCCCGCATTGGCGGACGACTCCGGTATTTCCGTTGATGCGTTGCACGGTGCGCCAGGGATTTTTTCGGCGCGCTGGGCTGTGGACAAAGACTTTGGGGCCGCCATGTCGCGGGTCGAAGATGAACTTCGCTGGCGCGGGGCGCTTCAAAACCCGAAGGCTCATTTTGTGAGCGCGCTGACGATTGCTTGGCCTGATGGGCATATGGAGGATTTTGAGGGAACCGTGCATGGTATCCTCACGTTTCCGGCGCGGGGCACGCATGGATTTGGCTATGATCCGATTTTCGTTCCGGAGGGGCACAGCGGGACGTTCGGCGAGATGGACCCGACCGAGAAAAACTTGATGAGCCATCGCGCGGATGCGTTCAAGCAACTGGCAGCGGTCTGTCTGGGGTGAGTGACGCCGCTTCCAAGGCTGGATTTGGCGTTTACGTCCACTGGCCGTTCTGCGCCGCGAAGTGCCCGTATTGCGATTTCAATTCTCATGTTCGACGCGAGATCGATCAGGACCGTTGGGCCAAGGCACTCGTTCGCGCTTTGGAAACTGAAGCTGCACGCGTGCCGGAGCGTGCAGTCGATACGGTTTTCTTTGGGGGCGGAACGCCCTCGCTGATGCCACCCGAAACGGTTGGAGCCGTCATTGAGACGATTCAGCGTCTTTGGGGACTTCGTGAGGATGCGGAGATCACGCTCGAAGCGAACCCGACTTCGGTCGAGGCCGGGCGGTTTCGCGGCTATGGCGATGCGGGCGTCAATCGGGTGTCGATGGGGGTTCAGGCGCTCAATGATCGAGACTTGAAAGCACTGGGACGGATGCACTCGGTCGCTGAGGCACGTGCTGCCTTTGATATTGCGCGCAACGTCTTCGATCGAGTGAGCTTCGATCTGATTTACGCGCGAATGGGGCAGTCGGTGGAGGCGTGGCGCGGCGAGCTGCGGGAGGCGCTTGAGATGGCTGTCGATCACTTGTCGCTGTATCAACTGACCATCGAAGCCGGGACGCGATTTGCTGATCTCTATCGGCTTGGTAAGCTGATAACCCCCAGCGATGATAGTGCGGCTTCGATGTATGACGTGACGCAAGAGGTTTGCGAGGCGGCGGGTATGCCAGCGTACGAAGTTTCGAACCATGCCGCCCCCGGTGCAGAGAGTCGTCACAACCTAATCTATTGGCGTTATGGCGATTACGTTGGCGTTGGGCCGGGTGCGCATGGGCGGCTGACGATTGGTAATCGGCGTGTGGCGACGGAGACATTGCTTGCGCCAGAGGCATGGCTCGATGCGGCGGATCGCGATGGGATTGGCTCCGCTGGCGAAACCGAGATCGCGCCGGAAGATCAAGCGACAGAATACTTGCTCATGTGTTTGCGGTTGCGCGAAGGCGCTGACCTCGCGCGGTTCGAAGCGTCGGGCGGTGCCGCACTTAACCCGGAGCGGATTGCGAGCCTCGTGGCGGACGGAATGCTCGAACAAGAAGGCACCCGCCTGATCGCGACGGCGCGGGGGCGAATTGTCCTGAATGCTGTGTTGTCGTCGCTGTTGGCATAACGATCTGGGTAAGTGATGGCGCAGCGCGTCGGGGCGAAAGTCGAGCCGGGCAACAGATCTGCAAAGTCCGACCACATCTCGCCGCCGAACGGAAGCGCATGCAGAAAGAGGATTCTAAGGCCGTTTTGGTTGGGGTCCTGCATTCCCTGTGATCTCAACCGAGCGTTATCAGCCGGGTTAGCGTGCTATCGGCTTCCGCCAGTGGGTCGATGACGTCGAGATGGTGTTTTCCTACAGTCTCGATCCGGCGAGTTGAAACCTGAGCGCCCCAACCCGTTGCGAGCAACGCGGTTTGGCGGCGAAATTCGGTGGTTTCATCGGCTCCTGCCAAAGCGATGTAATCGAAATCAGAACGCGGCGTCAGGAACAAGGGGCTGATGGCGCGGGCTTCAGCTTCATCGAGCTTGAGCATGTCGTTCATCGCGACGTTCAGCAAAGGCCGTAGATCGGCAACCCCGCTGATCGAAACGATGCGCTTCAGGCGATCGGCAACAGGAGTCGGCAATTGAGATTCTTCAGCACCCATCATCGTGGCGAGATGACCGCCCGCTGAATGTCCGGCGATGACCAGTGGTCCATCGGCCATCGCATCATGAGCAACCTCAACCGCACGGACCATCTGCTTGACGATTCCGGTGATCTTGATGTCAGGACAAAGCGTGTAGCTCGGCATCGCCACGGCCCAACCGTTGGCGATAGCGCCTGCCGCGAGATGACTGAAATACTCACGCCCGAAATAGCACCACCAACCACCGTGAATAAAAACGACCAGCCCTTTCGGGTGCCCTTCAGGTTTGAAAAGATGGGTTTTCTCGCGCTCACCCGATCCATAGGTCAACGTGTGCGGCGGATGCGAATCACGAAAAACGGCTGCATCCCGTCCCCACCCGTAAAAGTACTCTTCATGGGTAGGCACCGCAGCTCGGTTGTCATAAGCGGCGGTCCAATCGGCGATTTGTTCCCAGTCTGTCTGCATTTATGAATCCTTTACGTCACTTTCTTTAATTGCAAGCGGTTGCAACGCAACATTATGACTTTCGCTCTATATCGGGGGTTGTTAGGGAACCCTTTGTGTTGGGTTGTGCTGGATCAAGCCTACCTGATTTATATCCGCTGGAGGAAAAGCGCGTGCTGGAGCATGGGATCAGAAACGAGTCTCTCGAACTGGGTGTTGAGGCGGAGACCGTTTACTATAACGACCTTCCACCTGCACTCATCGAACATGGCATTCTGAACGGCGAAGGGCAGCTCGCGCCCGGCGGTGCTTTTCTCGCCCTGACCGGACAGCACACGGGGCGTTCGCCGAAAGATAAATTCACCGTTCGCGATGCGACGACGGAAGACACGGTTGATTGGGTCAACAACGCAGCCATGACCGCCGAGCACTTTGACGTGCTGCACGAGGATATGGTCGCCCATGCCAAGGGCATGAAGCTCTACGTTCAAGACTTGTCATGCGGCGCAGACCCGTCGCTGCAAATTAATGTGCGGTTCGTCAACGAGCTGGCGTGGCACATGCTGTTCATCCGCAACATGATGCGTCGACCTGAGCAAGAGACTCTGGCTAGCTTTCAGAACGAATGGACGGTCCTGAACCTGTCCTCGTTCAAGGCTGACCCCGCCCGTCACGGATGTCGTTCAGAGACAGTGATCGCGGTTAGCTTTACCAAAAAGACAGTGCTGATCGGTGGCACTTCTTACGGTGGTGAGAACAAGAAATCGATCTTTGGCGTGATGAATTACGTCCTACCAGAAAAGGGCATCATGCCGATGCACTGTTCGGCGAACCACGCCCAAGGTGACCCGGATGACTCCGCTGTGTTCTTCGGCCTGTCAGGAACAGGTAAGACCACCTTGTCTGCTGACCCTAAGCGCACGCTGCTTGGCGATGATGAGCATGGCTGGTCTGACAGCGGCATCTTTAACTTTGAAGGCGGATGCTACGCGAAGACGATCAACTTGCGCGAAGAAGCTGAGCCAGAAATCTACGCGACAACATCGATGTTTGGTTCGGTGTTGGAAAATGTCGTGATGGACCCGATCACGCGCGCATTGGATTTTGACGATGGCTCGCTGACTCAGAACACGCGGGTTTGCTATCCGCTCGATATGATCCCGAACGCATCGGAGACCTCGGTCGGCGGTGTGCCCAAGAATGTAATTATGCTCACTTGCGATGCTTTCGGCGTCTTGCCTCCGATTGCTCGTCTGACCCCTGCACAAGCGCAATACCATTTCTTGTCTGGCTTCACCGCGAAGGTTGCCGGAACAGAGAAGGGCGTCACAGATCCTGAACCGACGTTCTCGACCTGCTTCGGTGCGCCCTTCATGCCGCGCCGTCCGAGCGAGTATGGCGATTTGCTCAAGCGCAAGATTGCGGAGACCAACGCGACTTGCTGGTTGGTGAGTACCGGTTGGACCGGCGGGCCGCATGGCGTTGGGTCTCGGATGCCGATCCAAGCCACACGGACTTTGTTGACGGCAGCGCTGAACGGATCGCTCAATAATCTGAAGTTCCGGGTTGATGAGAACTTTGGGTTTGAAGTGCCAGAAGTTGTCGAAGGGGTCTCCGACGTCATTCTGAACCCGCGTCAAACGTGGGCAGATGCGGCGGCCTATGATGCGCAGGCACAGAAGCTGGTGAAGATGTTCATCGACAACTTCACAAAATACGAAGCGGATGTGGAAGCGGACGTCTTGGCAGCGGCACCGGGCGCGGCCTAAAAATGCGGGCGGCTGGCTGGCCGCCCATTTTCCATTCGCCCGTAACTAGCGCCAGTGATTGGGTCGGTATTCCTTGAGGTCATCAACCCCTTCGGGTGGCGGTGCGGGTTCAGGGGGTTCTGGCTCTTTAGGCGGTTTAAAGAATTCTGGCGGGCACATGATGCTGGCGATGATCAGCGCGATAACGATCACGCATACGATTGCCCCGGCAATGATCCAACCGATGTAGCTCAAGATCATTTATGCTCGCTCCGTCATGCACTCATTAAAGACCATGACGGAACGGAGCGCAAAACCTCGCGGTGATCTAGTGGCTTGGCAAGCCTTTGTAGGCAAGCGGACCCCAAACACGTTTGACCGTTTGATCGCGGCGACAGCCGTTGCGGTAGTAGCGATACCGGATCGGATTTTTCGTGTGGTAATCCTGATGGTATGTTTCAGCCGGGAAGAACTCCGCGACATCAATGATCGGCGTTACAATCGGCTTTTTCGGCCATTCGCCTGCAGCGATTTCCGCTTTTGAGGCTTCGGCTGCGGCGCGCTGTTCTTTCGTGACAAAGACAGCGGTGCGATAGGAGTCCCCGCGATCACAGAACTGACCGCCATCGTCGGTCACATCAACCGAATGCCAGAATACCGTTAGCAAGTCATCATAGCTGAGGACCGAGGTATCATAGACGATTTGCACCGCTTCAAAATGAGGGCTACCGCCCGGTTTGGCCTTGTAGTGGTTTTGGTAATTTGGATTGTCGCGCGTCCCGCCAGTATAACCGGAGGTCGTTGAGATTACGCCGGGCAGGTTGTCCATGTCCGATTCCAGACACCAGAAACACCCACCGGCAAACGTCGCGATGGCCTGACCCGGTTCGAGCGTCGGTGCTTTGGCCTTAGAACTCTCGGCTTGTAAGGGCGACGCAATCCACAAGTACCCGACTAGTGCGAGTCCAACCGCCACCACACCACCGAACCTAGAAATCAACTGCGAGACCATTTTTTTCCCAATCTCCATAACGCACCGGCTCTGCGCCGCCGCGCCCACCTTGTTCAGGCGGTAAGTCCATGGCCTCCTGCGCTTTCTTGCGCGCTTCGGCCTCCTTGAGCGCCCGTTCCGCAATTTGGGGGTCGGGTCGTTTCGCGTCGCTCATTTCTGCAATCCTGTCCCTACTGGCTATCTTGCAGATATATACAGTAAGCAAACACAGAGACCAAAAAGGGGCGACACACGAAAATGTCAGGCAAGAACGTAGTTAAGACAGGGTTACTGCTGATTGTTATGGCAGCGCTTTTCATGCTGGTCGGGTGGTTGATCGGCGGGACCGGCGGCATGATTTTGGCCCTGATCGTCGCAGCCGGCACGAACGTGTTTGCGTGGTGGAATAGCGGGAAAATGGTGCGCCGGATGCAAGGGGCGCACGAGATCTCTCCAAACCAATCGCCTCAACTCTTTGAAATGACGGAAGTATTGGCTAAGCGCGCCGAGATCCCGATGCCGAAACTCTATGTCATGGAGAGCGATCAACCGAACGCTTTCGCGACGGGTCGAAACCCCGAGAATGCGGCGGTTTGCCTCACGACAGGGATCATCAAGGCGCTGACTCCCGACGAGCTGGCCGGGGTGATCGCGCATGAAATGGCTCATATCCGAAATTACGATACGCTCACCATGACGTTTACCGCGACGATGGCTGGGGCGATTTCGATGCTGTCTCAATATGTGTTCTGGCTTGGTGGAGGGCGTCGCGATGGGCCGTTGGGTCGAGGCGGACTGTTGGTCGCGGCGATTGTTGCACCGATGGCGGCCTTGGTCGTGCGGATGTTTGTCAGCCGCACGCGCGAATACGAGGCGGATCGGATTGGGGCGCAGATTTCGGGGCAACCGCTGGCCTTGGCTTCGGCTTTGCAAAAAATCTCCGATATGAGCAAGCGCACTTTGTTACGGCGCGCCCGGCGTCATCCCGCCACAGCTCATATCTTCATTATCAATCCGCTGACGACCGCGAAGGGATCGGACTCTTGGTTCTCGACGCATCCGGCCATTGAAAATCGGATTGCGCAATTGCAAGAGATTGCTCGACAGATGAGCCGAATTGCGCCTGCTCCGGTGCCACAGGTATTGCCGCCCCTTGAGGGTCAAGCGCCGCCGCATCGTCGCTCGCGATGGGAAATGCCCCGGACGCGGAAAACCGCAGGGTGAGTGCGGCAGGATTGCCCGCTCGTGAAGCGGCGCTGACGGCCTTGCGGTCTGTTCTGGATAAAGAACAATCGCTGGATGCGGCATGGCGCGAAGCCAAGCTGACCGAGCTTGATCCGCGCGATGCGGGCTTTGCGCGCTTGTTGGTGCTGACCACATTGCGTCGGCTGGGATCGATTGATGCCGTGCTCGACAAGTTTCTGCGCAAGCGTCCCGTTGGGGGGAATGCGGTTGCGGTTCATATCATGCGGATTGCCGCGGCAGAGTTGTTGGCGCTTGATGGGGCCGCCCATGCCGCCGTGGATAGCGCGGTGCGCCTGACGAAGAAGCAAAAGAATCTCGGTAAGCTGTCGGGCATGGTCAACGCGGTTTGCCGAAAGGTCGCTGGCGAGGGCGTCAAGCTGTTCGATGAGATCGACAGCGCGAAGGTCGACACACCGGCTTGGCTGTGGATGCGGTTGGTGCATGACTATGGCGAGGAGGCCGCGCGCGGGATTGCCGCCGCCCATCGCAACGGTGCGCCGCTCGATCTGTCGATCCGGGATGATGCGGCGGGATGGTCCGAGCGATTGGCCGGTACGTTGCTGCCCGGTGAGACCGTCCGTCTGGCGGATGCTGGGGCGGTGCCGGAATTGTTGGGATATGCCGAAGGCGCTTGGTGGGCACAGGATGCGGCGGCGGCTTTGCCCGCGCGGTTGCTGGGTGATGTGAAAGGCAAGCGGGTCTTGGATCTATGCGCGGCCCCCGGTGGAAAGACGATGCAGCTCGCGGCAGCGGGCGCGCAGGTGACGGCGCTCGATTTGTCGGAAGTGCGAATGAAGCGGCTGATTGAGAACCTGACGCGGACGCGGTTGTCGGTCGATGTTGTCACGGCGGATGCATTGGAATGGGAACCGCCAGAGCCATTCGACGCGATCTTGCTGGATGCGCCATGTTCAGCAACGGGAACGATCCGGCGGCATCCAGATTTGCCGTATCTCAAATCCGGGAAAGAGCTGACCTCACTGGTGCCGTTGCAAGATGCGTTGCTGGATCGGGCGTTCTCGTGGCTGAAACCCGGGGGTGCAATGGTCTATGCCGTCTGCTCGCTTTTGCCCGCTGAGGGACCAAAACGGATCAGCGCGTTTTTGAATCGCCAGTCTGATGCGGAGATGATTCCCGTTCTGCCCGGCGGTGGGATTGAAGCGGAGATGATCGTCGACGGCGCGCTGCGCACCCTGCCGCATCACTGGGCGGAGCGCGGCGGGATTGATGGATTCTATGCTGCGCGGCTGCGGAACAACGCGGCACCGACGGTGTTGTTGGGGTGATTGGCTGACAAAGAAAAAGGCCAGTGCGTGGGCACCGGCCTTTTTGAAATTGGGGAGCGTTGAGGAGCGAAGCTTAGGCGCTTGCGGCCTCTGGCAGGGCTTCGACACCGCCTTCAGGATCACGCAGAACGTAACCGCGACCCCAGACCGTTTCGATGTGGCTTTGGCCACCCGTGGCTGCCGAGAGTTTTTTGCGGAGCTTACAGATGAAGACGTCGATGATCTTCAGCTCTGGCTCGTCCATGCCGCCATAGAGGTGGTTCAGGAACATCTCTTTCGTGAGCGTCGTGCCTTTGCGCAGCGAAAGCAGCTCCAGCATCTGGTATTCTTTGCCGGTCAGGTGAACACGCGAGTTGTTCACTTCGACCGTTTTCGCATCGAGGTTCACTTTGATGTCGCCGGTCTCGATGACCGACTGGCTGTGGCCTTTCGAGCGACGAACGATCGCGTGGATACGGGCGATCAGCTCTTCTTTGTTGAAAGGTTTGGTCATGTAGTCGTCGGCACCGAAGCCGAAGCCTTTGACCTTGTTCTCCGTGCCGGACATGCCGGACAGGATCAGGATCGGCGTTCCGACCTTCGCGACGCGGAGCGTGCGAAGAACGTCATAGCCGTTCATGTCTGGAAGGTTGAGATCCAGAAGGATCAGATCGTAATCATACAGCTTACCGAGGTCGATGCCCTCTTCGCCGAGATCCGTCGTGTAGACGTTGAAGCCGTCTTGCTTCAGCATCAGCTCGATGCTTTGTGCCATCGCGCTGTCGTCTTCGATCAGCAAAATTCTCATAGTTTAAGCCCTCGGCGCTCGTCCTGTTAATCAATGTTGTTAAGAGCTAACGGGGAAAGGTTAACAAGTCCTGAGGATCGTCCGTATCGTGACTATTGCCTTAATTAATTGTTTTATAGGCATTATTACTCGTAGTCGCGGTACATTTCCTCTTTTTATTTGAGCCCCTTAGCGCCTTAACAGCCTACCTCACGCTCTTTTTGCGCTTTCAGATTCGCGAGTGCAACCCCGAATTTTTTACGACGTAACAAAGTGTTGCAGGGAAGAGATGCTAAGGAACATCGTTTCCAAGCACTCTAAACCGTTGATGAATGCGTTAGCGATGGTCGCGTCGGGGTGGAAATCGTTCACCACATTGCACGGGCTTGTGATTCGACTGACTGCAACGTGCTGACAAGGGTACGCTCATTCTCAGGCGAAGGAGTTGGCGATGCACAGGTTTCTCAAACGGATGATAGCGGGCGCAGTTTTGTCCACGACAACGCTGGTGGCGCATGCAGCGGATGTTGGGAACTTGAGTCGCGATATTAT
>CAZXMX010000014.1:0-29015 GCA_964641645.1 uncultured Neomegalonema sp. | reverse complement strand
GTTTTTTAAAATTGATCCCGCCCACATAGTACGGAACACGCCAGACGTTTTCCCGGTAGACCATCCGCACGGATTTCGCACCGTTCTGCGAAGCGTTCACCGCGATGTCGGTCGCTGACTTTGAACCGCCGAGAACAACAACGTTTTTGCCATTAATAATTTGTGGGTCTGTGTAGTCGGAAGAGTGCATTACCTGACCACCGGCCGCCGTAAACCCTTCCTGCCCAGGATGTGTGAGTTCGATCTTATCGGAGAACTGCCCCGTGCAAATCGACACAAAGTCGAAGTCCTCGGTCCACTCTTTCCCGGCGGCTTCTAAAGTCAGGGTCCAACCGGGGGCGCGATCGGCCCGGCGATCCATCGATTTGACATTGGTGTTGAGGCGAAATAGCCGCGCTAGCTTATGTTTGCTCGCATACGAATGCAGATACGCATGCACCTGCGGTCCCTTGGGCCATTCCGGATACGCGTCTGGCATTGGATGGTCAGTGTAACAGTACAAGTCCTTCGGAGACTGGGTCTGAACGTCGGGGTAGGAGCGCGATAGCTCCCACACGCCGCCAAAATCGTGACTCCGTTCGAACCCGATCACGCGATGCCCGCGTTCGTCAAATGCTTTGGCAGATGCCAAGCCGCTGACACCGCCGCCAATCACGGCCACCTTTTTTCTCGTCGTCATCGGATTTATCTCATGCGCCTTCGGGCGGTGGCAGAAAGTCGACTTCGTGTAAGGCGGAGAGGCGAACCAGTTCCGCAGGATCAGTCACACCATCGAGCTGCACGAATAAGTCGTAGAGCTTACGAGCGGGAGCGACCCCAAACACGCACTTCGCCTCAGCGCCGGAGCGGTTAAAGATTCCATGCGCCTCGCCCTTTGGCATCCGCACCGTATCGCCTGGACCAGCTTTATGTACATCACCGAGGAATTCGATTTCGAGGTTACCTTCGATAACGACAATCCATTCATCTTGGGTGGGATGAATGTGCGGAGGCACGAACGTTTCTGCGGGCAAAGTCGCGTCCCAGACAAATGCGTCCGTGCTGAGCAGTTTGGGCACATAGGTTTGGCCCACAACATTCCATGATTGCCCGTTGATCCCTTCACTCGCTTTGGTCACACCCTTGTCCATCGCGCGAATCTCCCCATAAGTTTGTTTCCAACGGTAGCCTGCAACAGAATGTGCCGACGCGTCTCAGAAAAGTGTAGGGCGCAAGGAACGAGGCTTTGGTTCGCGATCTAGTTGACCAGTCTGCTTGATTGGTCGCACAAGGCGACATCATTGCGGTTTTCGAGAAAAGCACCGGCGATTATTAAACGTCTGCCGGAGGCATCAGGGCTTGAACGTATCGCGGTAGGGCAAAGGCTGCCTGATGAACTTCAGGGGTGTAGTACCGTGTTTGGATCGCAGAAGAACTAAACCGCTGCGCCAGCACGGATGCTTCGGTTTGTCTCGCTTTGGTGGATTTTGATCCCCATCCAAGTGCCATCGGCCCACCTGCATAGGTTGGTACATGCGTGAGGTAGCACGTCCAATCGGTGAAAAGAGCTTTGAAAGCTCGCATGGTTCCAGACAGCTCGTCGCCTTGCATGAAGGGAACACCGTTTTGTGTGACTATGATGCCGTCGTCGTTCAGAACACGTTTGCAATGATCATAAAACGTATCGGTGAACAGCACTTCTCCGGGGCCAATCGGATCTGTCGAGTCTACAATCATCACATCGTACTTTTGTTCGGTATCGCTCACGAACGCAGCGCCGTCTGCGATGACCAACTCAAGCCGCGGGTCATCAAATGCTCCGTTCGAGATTGTTGGTAGATAGGCCTTCGAGAAATCAACGACCCCCGCGTCAATCTCTACCATCGTGACATGTTCAACGGTTTGGTGTTGCAAGACTTCGCGGGCCATACCGCCGTCTCCACCACCGATGATGAGCACCCGCCGCGCAGCACCGTGCGCTAGAATTGGCACGTGCGAGAGCATCTCGTGGTACATAAACTCATCGCTGGTTGTGGTTTGCACCACGCCGTCCAGCGTTAGAACGCGCCCCAGCTTTGCGTTTTCAAAGACGCAAAGCCGTTGGTGCGTTGTTTTACTGTCGTAGATGAGAGCGTCTTCGCGCAGCATCTGGCCGTAGCCGTCGTGCAGCTCTTCGATGGACCACCCCGACTTCGTCATCAGACGACTCCTTCGCCGCGCAACAATTCCTGAACTTTGACGCCCTTCGCATGGAAAGCACTGCGTAGGATTTCAATGGACTTTCGCGGGTCTGTGTTGCCGCACATAAAAACATCGAAGGCTCCGTAGCCAACTTCGGGCCACGTGTGGACGGTGATATGGCTCTCAGCAAGAATTGCCACGCCGCTGACGCCCTGCGGTGAGAACCGATGGAAGTGGATATGGAGCAGAGTTGCATTGCAGGCTTCGATGCAGTCTCTAAAGGCCGCTTCAATCGTCTCCTGACAATCGAGGCCTTTGCCGCCAATGACTTCAATGATGAGATGCGTTCCGGCAAAAATTTTGCCTTCGCGCCGGATGAAGTGATCATCGCGGTCTTCGTCCAGCAGACGATCTGTCAATGAAAGGGCGGAGTCGTTCGACAGATTTTTTGCTCCCGTTTGGGGGTCTCCTGCCTCCAGAGGCGTCCCATTTTGAGAAAGGTTCTCCGTCCCCATCTGCGGTTCCTCTTCGACCAGTAGATGATGTCCTTCGCCCTCGCAGGTTGGAAGAGAACGAGCGGAGGAATTAGGGACTCGGTGGCCCTCACGCAACCGGTTTTCGAGTGGGCTTGCTCGGTAGTTACGGTTAGGGTGGTTCAAGTAACGCGATGTAATTTGCGGCAGTTTGGACCAGATCAAAATACTGTGTAATTTTACGTTATCAAGGTGATCGTGTTTGAATTGTATTCAAGCCGCGACAATTTGTTACTCCAGCATGAGCCGTCACTTAGCATAAGAGAAAGCAATCTTTCGCTATCTCGCGGCTGAAAAATTGAACGTTTAGAGAACCGTTTATCGACCGGTACGGAAATCTGACCTGGCTCGCCAATTTATGCTGGGTTTGATGAGGAGCGTTGCTGCTTATGAACTCTCAACCTGGCTCTCAGGTAGATTTCGACGCTCGTTCACGAGCGCAAGAGGCAGTGTCTCTGAGGGATCGGCGGTTCCCAACGGATGCCGTTGGGCTTTTGGCCGAAGAAGTTCTTTCTCGCTTGGCGAGCCGCTTTTTGCCTTCCGCCATTCCCAGTGTCGTCACGCCCACGGATGCAACGATCGATGAATTCGTTGATACCCTCTTATCTTCGGACCCCGATGAAGGGCTGTCCTATGTGTTGGCATTGCAAGATCAGGAAGCCAGCAATGACATCATCCACTTAGGCTACCTTGCGGGAGCTGCCCGCCGGATGGGTGAGCGTTGGATGGCGGATACATTGTCATTCACCGACGTGACCCTTGGCGCAGGGCGTCTTTATATCGTTCTTCGAGCGTTGCGACTTGTGATCAGCGAAGGGGATCTTCCCCTAGAGACAAGTAAGACGGCATTGTTCTGCTCGACGCCGGGTGAAGACCACCTTCTCGGTGTCACGATGGCCGCTGATATGTTCCGCGAGCGGGGCTGGGTGATCGACCTGCGCACCGGCGTTTCACATGATGATCTTGTGCAAGTGGTGAGTGACCGTCGCTATCGGATCATTGGGTTGTCCGCGAGCAGTCGCCGGGCGACGGTGCCTCTCGCGCGCCTGATCGCTTCGTTCCGTGTTATCAATCCGGCTTCGTACATCGTGGTCAGCGGCGAACTCACCGCTATCGAAGAGGATCTCGGGAAGATTGTCGATGCCGACTTCACTGCCCGTGACGCGCTGGAGGCCATTGAAGAACTTCACCGCTTCGCCGCGAAGCTCGCTGCGTCTTAAGGCCGTTCACGAATACACCAATTCTTCTGAATGGGTTCGAGCTTACATAGTCGCGCCAATTTCAATTCGCTCTTCTTCGACGACAACGTGAATGCTGGCGGAAAGAGACTTCGCGATCTCGTGGGTCAAAAACAGACTGGATTGTTTCGGGTCAATATCTGACAGAGCGGCCCCATTCTTGAGAATTTCCGCGGATATTTCCGGCAAGCGTGCCTTGGGGCCTTCAGCAGAAATCATCAAACTTGTCGCGCCTTCTTTGCGGGCTCCGACGTGAAGCGTTCCGCCACGCGGCAAAGCCTCAAAGCCAATCAGGATGAAGTTCAGCAAAAGTTTGACAGCCTCTTTATCCAGCATAACTTCGCCGGCGCGCCAGTCGAGTGTTACCGGTGAGCCTTTTGTCAGCGCTTCGGCGAGGTCCTTCGCATCGTCGAGCGGAATGTTCTCGGACATGGAGCCAGCGACGCCAAAACAAATTCGCATGAACTGGAGTTTTGCCGACGCTGAGGCTGCGCTTGATCGGATCAAGTTCATCGCCATCGTTCTCATTTCGGCGTCTTGCTCGTCAGCAAGAATTTCCAGCCCGTTGTTCACGGCGCTAACCGGGCTAATCAGATCGTGGCAAATACGTGAGCTAAGCAATGTCGCAAGAGTAAGATCAGTCATAACAATCCTGAGAGTCCGGCACGAAAACGACGGGCGTTCGTCAGGAGTGCCGGATCAAAAACAATCAAATTCAACGCCACGCGCTCATTCTATACACGATTATACATCGAATATGAACGAAACCTTGATAGCAAAAAACAACTTGTGATTGATAATTCAAGCCGAAATGCAGAGGTTGCCACGGTCGTTGGTTCGCTCTCAGCTTTGCCAATCCCCGATATTGAACCCTAGAGCAGTTTTGGCCAGGTATCACTCAGACGATAGCCTGTCGGCCAAGGGTCTTCGGGGTCAAGCATGTGTTGGTGTGTTCCGGTCACGAAACCCCGTCCAGAAAGGCTCGGGACGATGGCGGCTTTTTCGCCAACCATCGCTTCACGCTCAATGCGGCATTGAAATTCTGAATCGATGATCGAAACCCCAACAAAAGCCTCGCCGATACCGATCTGTCCGCGAGCATGGAGGACAGCGAGCCGTGCTGAACAACCGGTTCCGGTGGGGGAGCGGTCAACTTTCCCAGGTTGGACAACGACCGCGTTGCGGCCTGTCTTAACGCCGTCCACTTGCTCGACAGGGGCCGCAATTTGACAAAAGCTGATATGGTTCCAGTCGGCGTTTTCAGGGTGGTTGAAACCCAACTGCTCGTTTGCAGCTTTTGTTATTTGCACTCCGACTTCGGCGATTTCCCGTGCTTCCTCTGCGACGATTGCAAATCCTAGGGCAGAAGCATCGACAATTACGAAGCTATCACCGCCATAGGCCGTGTCGACGGTTAGGGTTCCAACGCCTTCAACCTCCAGCGAAACATCTAAGCGATCAACGAAGGAGGGGACATTGGTTATTCTGACCCGCTCGACACGTCCATCGCGGCAGGTCGCTCGGGCTTCGACCAATCCAGCGGGCGCTTCGAGGGTCAACACAGTTTCCGGTTCAGTCATCGGGAGAATACCGGATTCCAATAAGACCGTCGCCACGCACAACGAGTTAGACCCTGACATCGGGGGCGTATCTTCTGGCTCCATGATGATCCAAGCCGCGTCCGCTTTGGGATTCTTGGGCGGGACCAGAAGGTTGACGTGACGAAAAACTCCGCCACGCGGTTCGTTCAGCATAAACTGGCGAAGTGTGTTGTCCTTGGCGATCCAAGCCCGTTGTTCCCATAGGGTGTCGCCGGGGGGCGGAGAAACGCCTCCCACGATGACATCACCGACCTCACCCTCCGCGTGACAACTGACGGTGTGGATTATGCGGCTTGAACGCATCGGTTATTTTTCCCGGAAGGCTTTGGCGAAATTATCGGTTAGCGGCTTGAGCATATAGCTCATCGGAGTCCGTTTGTCGGTTTCAATGAAAATCTCAGCAGGTAGCCCCGGTACGAGACGATTTTCTTCGCCGAGTTTAGCACGCTCATCTTCGGGTAAAAGCACTTCTACGGCGTAGTAAGGCGCTCCGCTAACTTCATCTATTTTTCGATCGGGCGATATCTTGACGACCTTGCCGTTGAGTTCTGGTGTCGTTCGTTGATTGAAGGTACTGAACCGAACCCGCGCTACCCTCTCAAGGACCACCTGATCGCGTTTCGTCGGATCGACTTTTGCTTCGAGGACAAGACGGTCATCGGTGGGAACGATCATCATGATGGGTTCGCCCGGCGCGACAACGGCGCCCGCCGCGAAGACGGACAAGTCTTGAACAACGCCAGCCTGCGGTGACTTCAGTTCAATCTTGCGGATGCTCTCGTCCGCCACAACGATGCGCTGGTCGATCTCGTTCATTTGCCCTTGAACTTCACGCAGTTCAGCAATTGCTTCCTCGCGACGACCTTCGCGTAACCGAGTCATTTCGATGCGAGTTTCTTGAATTTGGCGGCGGAGGCGCGATGTTTCGGAGTTGAGAGCGCCAATCTCCCCTTCGATCCGAGCTTTCTCTCGCAGGATTTCTTGCAAGCGCGTTTCCGTTGTCAGTCCTTGGTCGAGAAGGGACTTCATCCGAACCCGTTCCCCTTCGACGGATCGAAGTTGACTCGAAAAAGAGGTTAGCCTTGATCCTGAACCTTCAATCTCGTTGGTAATCTGCCCAACCCGTTCGCGGAGTTGCGCGGCTTGTTGTCGGTATCCGGCCAAGCGGGCATCGAATAGGCTGCGTTGGTCGTTTACGGTTTTGCGTACCTCTGCGTCTTCCCTTGCTTTGCCCAACAAGTCTTCAGGAAATGACAGTTCGCGTTGGCTGTCGCGTTCGGCCAGCAAGCGAACTTTGCGGGCTGCCAGTTCCACAATTTGCCCCTCAAGAATAGCCCGCGTTGCATCTTGAGTGGTTTGCTCCAAGCGGAGCAGCGCCTGCCCAGCGATGACGTTCTGGCCTTCTTTCACGAAGATCTGGCCGACCACTCCGCCTTCAGGGTGCTGTACGGGTTTTTGCTTGGTTTCGACCCGTAGCTCACCCGAAGCGACGACCGCTCCGGTAATCTCTTGGGTTGTCGACCAATAGCCTAAACCTCCGAAAAGCGCAGCGATGATGACGATTCCCGAGAGGATATGCTTGCCAGCTTTCCATCGGAGGGGGTCGTGCGCATAATCTTGCTTCGGGGTCATTGAGGTAATCCTTCGCTCGCGGCGCGATTGATCGGCGTAACCTGCGCGTGGTTTTTCGTCGTTTGACGCAAGACTTCATCGCGAGGTCCAAAGGCTTGCTGTTGGCCGTCACGCATAACCAACAGATGGTCGCATGCGGCGATGGCACTGGGCCGGTGCGCCATCACGATCACGGCACATCCGCGCTCTTTGGCATCGCGGATTGCTTGCACCAGCGTTGCCTCGCCTTCAGCATCGAGGTTGGCATTCGGCTCGTCGAAGATCAACAGAGGAGGATCTCCGTAAAGTGCCCGGGCCAGTCCAACTCTTTGTCGTTGGCCACCGGAAAGTTGCCCGCCGCCTTCGCCGATCTCTGTATCGTAGCCGTTAGGCAATCCGATGATCATCCGATGCGCGCCCGCACGTTGGGCAGCTTGAACAACTTCAGCTTCGCTCATATCAGGCGATAATCGCGCAATGTTGCGCGCGATTGATCCAGCGAAAAGACCAACATCTTGTGGGAGATAGCCAATCCGTTGACCGAGTTCGGTCTCGCCCCATTGATCCAGCGTGGCTCCGTCGAACCGGACTTCACCGGCCATCGGAGGCCAAATGCCCACCAAAGCCCGGGCGAGGGTGGATTTACCGCTCGCGCTTGGTCCGATAACGCCAACCGCTTCCCCAGGCTCGACCTTGAACGAGACACCACGAATGAGCGGCATGCGTTCTCCCGGAGGGCCGACAGCCAGGCCAGAGACCTCAAGTTTAGGTTTCGGTTCGGGTAGCGCGGTCTTCTGATCATTGACCGGCGTCATCGCGAAGAATTCTTGCAAAGCCTGCGCGCCGCGGCGTGCTCGAATAAACCCGCGCCAGTTTGCAATCGCCTGATCAACGGGTGCGAGCGCGCGGCCCATCAGAATGGAAGCGGCAATCATCATTCCGGGTGAAATTTCCTGCTTCACCGCGAGCCAAGCACCGACCGCAAGGATCGCCGATTGAAGAAACATGCGGAATGTCTTGGCAAAGGTCTGGAAGAATCCGGCGCGCGTGCTGTGCTGCATTTGCGCATCAAGCGCCTTGCCGCGCATCTGGCCCCAAGCGCCTCGCGCCGCTGCGCCCATTCCGAGGGCGCGTACGGCCTCGGAGTCGCGTCGCATTGACTCAGCGAATTTTTCGCTCTCAGCGGCGGCAGTCCGCGACGCGATCTCTGGTTCCTTCGTCATCATCTGGTTCAGCAACGCGATGATGAACAGCAGAATGGCCGCGCCAAGGGCGAACGCACCCAACATCCAATGAAAAAGGAAGATCGCTCCGAGGTAGATCGGAACCCATGGCGCATCGAAAAAGGCAAACGGTGCATTGCCGGAAAGGAACTGTTGAATTGACTCCAAATCGCGCATGGCGGCGGCAGGCCGCGTGCGTTCTTTCGGGTTCAATGCGCGCTTCATCACGCCGTCAAAAACCCGCCCGTCCAGCATCGCTTGGAATCTGGCTCCGGCATTCGCCAAGATCCGTCCGCGCAGGTAATCGAGAATGCCCATCACGGCAAACAAACCTGCCACGAGGCCGAACAACACCCAGAGGGTTTCTTGGCTCCCGCTCGCCAAAACACGATCATAGACCTGCAACATAAAGAGCGGTCCGGTCAGCATCAGCAAGTTAACAAAGCAGCTAAAAATGCCTGCCACAATGAACAAGCCACGCGCAGACCAAAACGCCTTTCGGTACTCGGCACGGCCTTTGGCTAGTTGAGGTGACATCATTTAGCGTACTCGTTTGTCTGGCATTCGCGGCGTAAGAGCCGATTGGCCTTTGGCGAAGATTATTCCACGTATATTCAGTATCACCAAACGGTTACGCTAGATCCCTTAACGTAATCCCTGCAATTCGACAAAAGTTCGCGGATTTGTGCGCAAAGGCGGAGCGACATCGAATTGTTTTAAGTCAAATCAGTGGCTTGCGGGGACAGATAAACACAGATCAGAAGTAAGAGAGTGCCGTCACGATCCCAAAAGCCAACACGCAAGATACAATACCGGCGACGAGTCCTTTGTGGACACAGTCAGGTGTTTTCTGCCCCCGCCGATTGAACGTGGCGAAGGTGAGGACGAAAGCCGCCAGAAAAAGCGCGATCATGGCCATGAGTATTCGTTCCGGAGCTTATTTGGCGATTAGAAAGACTTCGTCTTGACCAATCATACCCAATACATCGCGGGCACGGACATCGAGTAGGTCAAGATCGAGTGCTTCAGCCCGCAATCCAGCATTACGTTTTCTCAGTGCAGCCTCTTCTTCGACCAGCATGGCGATCTCGCGCTCTTTGGCCACGAAATCTCGTTCGGTCCTGTCCAGCGCAATCCGCCCGTAGTTGCCGGTAAAGATTTGCAGGCTGAAGAACCAAAGCGCACAGAGGAGGGCGATTGGCAAAGCCAGCGAGACGAGGAACCCACCAATTTTTCGAACAACCGCCATCTCTTGCCTCATGAGATTTTTAGATTTTGACCACCGTACACGGCTGCGTTGCCTAAGTCTTCCTCAATACGAATCAATTGGTTATATTTTGCCAATCTGTCCGAACGAGCCAACGATCCGGTTTTGATCTGCCCGCAATTTGTTGCCACGGCGAGGTCAGCGATTGTTGCATCTTCCGTTTCGCCCGAGCGGTGTGACATGACGGCAGAATATCGCGCTTTGTGCGCCATGTTCACGGCTTCGAGCGTTTCTGACAAAGAGCCGATCTGGTTTACTTTGACGAGGATTGAGTTGGCGATGCCGCCGTCAATGCCTTGCTTGAGGCGTGTTGGATTGGTCACAAATAGATCGTCGCCGACAAGCTGACAGCGATCGCCAATCTTGTCGGTGAGGACTTTCCAGCCCTCCCAGTCGTCTTCGTCGAGGCCGTCTTCGATGGAAATGATCGGATACGCATCGCAGAGGGCGGCGTAGTAGTCCGCCATCTCACCGGACGAGAGGATTTTGTCTTCGCCTTTGAGGTGGTACTTGCCGTCTTTGTAAAACTCGGAAGAGGCCGCATCCAAGGCGAGCGTCACTTCCTCACCGGGTTTGTATCCGGCTTTTTCAATCGATTTCATGATGAAATCGAGTGCATCGCGGGTTGAGGCAATGTTCGGGGCAAAGCCGCCCTCATCGCCAACATTGGTGTTATGACCAGCGGCTTTAAGCTCGGCTTTGAGGGTATGGAAGATCTCCGCGCCCCAGCGTACCGCTTCGCGCATGTTCTCTGCGGCGACGGGCATGACCATGAACTCTTGAATGTCGATTGGGTTGTCTGCGTGTTCGCCGCCATTGATGATGTTCATCATCGGGCATGGGAGAACGTGCGCTGAGACGCCGCCGATATATCGGTAAAGCGGAAGCCCCACGCTGTCTGCTGCTGCCTTTGCCGTCGCCATCGACACGCCCAAGATCGCGTTGGCACCCATGCGCCCTTTGTTAGGCGTGCCGTCAAGTTCGATCATCGCGGCATCGATCATCGCTTGGTTGGTGGCATCGACCCCGGCGAGCGCATCGAAAATCTCAGAGTTCACGGCTTCGACGGCTTTAAGAACGCCTTTGCCTTTGTAGCGATCACCGCCGTCTCGCAGTTCAACGGCTTCATGTGCTCCGGTTGACGCCCCGGAGGGGACCGCTGCGCGTCCAAGCGAACCATCTTCGAGCAACACCTCGACTTCGACCGTCGGGTTGCCCCGGCTATCGAGAATTTCACGGCCAATGATGTCGATGATAGCGCTCATGCGGTCTCTCCTGCGTTGCGATGCGCGAGGGATACCGCAGTGCAGCAAGAAAGGGAAGTGGAAGGCCGGGCGCTTGTCCGAACACTCCAAAACGTTACCAACGAATAAGGCCCCGCCGAAACGGAGCCTCCTTCATCGAATGCCGTCGATTAGATGAACCGAGCTTTAGTAGCGGAAACGGCGGTGCCCATGGCCACGGTGAAAACGGCGTCCGTTGTGGAAATTACGTCCGCCGTGGAACCGGCGTCCGCCGCGGAAATTACGATGCCCACGGAAGTTACGATGTCCAAAGCCTCGGTTTACGCCAACAAAACCGAAGCTCGGCGCGATGTAAGGTTGGTAATAACCGCCGCTGTAGTAGCTGCTACCGCCATAGTATCCACCGCGCGACGATGATCCGATGATAGTTCCAAGGATCAGACCGCCTGCAATTCCGGCAACGACTGCGCCGCCGTCTGCGTGTGCCTTTTTAGTCGGAACAGCCGCCGCTGCGAGGATCGCCATCCCAAAAGCAGCCGCTTTAATTGCATTTCGTATTGATGTCATCTTTTCGTTCTCCAGTTAGCGCCCAGCCAACCCGTAGGACTACCTTAGTACAACTTTGGGTCTAAAACCAAAAAAAACGCGCTAACACTGGCAAACAATGGAACGACAATCGAAAAAGGCCCCGCCGAAGCGGAGCCTAAAGTGGTCTAAAGCGAGGAAGTTTCTAGCGAACCGTTACGGTTTCGAACTTGCCGCCTTGAACGACCAATTCCTTATAAGATCCTGGAATGTCACCGTTTTCGAGGAACTCAACGTTCGTTGCGCCAACATAGTCGATGCCAACGCCGTTTTTGAGCAGGAAAAGACCATAGTCGAGCTGACCCGCGTGGATTTTAACACCCGGCGCATTCGCGACGCCGATCATCGCAGCTTGCACAGCCGCCCGATCCGTTGAACCTGCGGCTTGCATCGCCAACGCGATCAAAGCCCCCGCATCGTAACTTTCTGGGCGGAAAGGACCGTCGGCGTCGACGCCTGCGCTTGAAGCATAAGCGAGGAAGTTGGTTGCGTTATCGCTTTCGCTACCCGGCAGGGTGCCGATGGTGCCTTCGAGGTCTTCGCCGATGGCATCGATCAGCGATTGGCCGATCATGCCGTCCGCGAGAACGAACTGCTCATACGAACCCGCATCAAGTGCGCCCTGAATGATGCCTTTGCCGCCTTGATCGAGATAGCCAAGAACCACGAGCGCGTCGCCACCGGCCGCATCAAGTGCCGCTACTTCAGCGGCATAATCGGCCTTGCCGTCTTCGTGCGCAGCGCTGATCGAAATCTTGCCGCCGACTTTCTCAAAAGCACCAGCGAAGGATTCCGCCAAGCCTTTGCCGTAGTCGTTGTTCGTGTAGGTGACGGCGACCTCCTTGAGGCCCTTGCCGATCACCACGTCTGCCAGAACTTCACCCTGACGAGCATCAGATGGTGCTGTGCGGAAGAAGTGGCCATTGTCCTCGATCGTCGACAAAGCTGGCGAAGTTGCCGATGGTGAGATCATGACGACGCCGTTTGGAACGGCAGCATTGTTCGCGATGGCAGTGGTTACGCCAGAGCAGTCTGCACCCATGATGGCGACAACTTTGTCTGCGGTAATCAGACGTTCTGCTGCGGTTGTCGCAGCAGCGGCGTCGATACAAGTCGAGTCGGCGCGAACCGATACGATCGTCGAGCCATCCAGCAGGAGGCCGGAATCAGATACTTCCTTCCAGGCTAGCTCTGCTCCATCCGCCATTCCGGGCGTCAGCGATTCAATCGGTCCCGTAAAACCAAGGATCAAGCCCAGTTTAATTTCTTCTGCGGCTGCATTTGCCGTCAGTGCTGCGACCATTGCGGTCGCGAGAAGTGCGCGTTTCATGTGTCTCTCCCTAATATTCTCCGGGTTAGCTTATGCGAGTGCGGCCCGGTTGAAAACGGGATTCTATGGAATCAAATCAGGCGGCAAAGTCCCTGATTTAATTGCGTAAAGGAGTGCTGAGACGGTAAAGACCGAGAGGATTGTTGTGACCAAGATCGTTGCTGAGACCCGTTCGACCCAAACACCGTACTGTTGCCCGATGACGAATACATTGGTTGCCGTCGGCAGCGCGGCCATCAAGACGGCGGTAAAGACCCATACTGGATCGAATGAGCCAGCATAACTCAAAGCAAGATACATCAGGAGCGGATGGATAATCAGCTTCATCGGAACGATGTAGCCCAATTCGGGCGGGACGCGGTTAAGCGGGCGTAAGGCGAGCGTCACCCCCATCGCAAACAGCGCGCAAGGCGCAGCGGCTTGCGCGAGGTATGAGATCAGGCGCTCGATGGGTGCGGGAGGCGATACGCCCAGGAATGCCGCTGCGACACCAAAAGCAGTGGCGATGATGAACGGATGTAAGAGGATGCTGCGGATAACTCCCGCGACCATGGCACCAAGACTTCCTTGACGCGCCCCGGACACGGCCATCAGCGCCGGTGCATTGGCAAAGTGAAGGATATTCTCAAAACAGAAGATCAACGCCACCGGAACAGCGGCTTTTTCTCCAAACGCGAGGATGGCCAGTGCTGGTCCCATATAGCCGATGTTTCCATAGGCTCCGGCGAGGCCTTGCATGGTCGAATCTGCAATCCGGCCTTTGCTGCTGAGCAGTCCAAAACCGAAGGTCAGGAGAAAAATCGCGAAGGTGACGCCGATGTTCGTCCCGATGAAGCCCCAGCTCGCCAATTCCTCGACAGGAGTCTTCGCTAGCAGCTTGAAGAAAAGCGCGGGGAGGGCGATGTAGATGATGAAGAAATTCAACCACCCCATCTGTTCAACCGGGCGTTTGGTCAGCCGGGCCGAAATGAATCCAATCACGATCAGCCCGAACAACGGCAGGATCAGCGTTAGGATTTCATACAAGTCGATTACTCCGGTCGCAGAAGCTGCCTTCTAACGTGCCTTCACTTTTTCCGGCAAGATTCCTCCCGGCGTGAACCTCATCACCAACAGCAATACAAGACCCATTACAAACACCCGCATGTGCTGGGCATTGTCGATCAGATGAACGCGCAAGCCATTGTCGTCTTCAAGACCCGAGGTCAGTGTTTGAATGAGCCAGATCCCTGCCGGTTCTGCTTCGACCCAAAGGAACCAGACAAAGAACCCCCCGATAACCGCGCCGAGATTGTTCCCCGAACCGCCGACGACGACCATCACCCAGATGACGAAGGTAAACCGCAGCGGTTGATACGTGCCCGGCGTGAATTGTCCATCCAGCGTGGTCAGCATGGCTCCGGCAATTCCGACAACGGCGGAGCCAAGGACAAAAATCTGGAGGTGCCGTCCTTTTACATCCTTGCCCATGGCTTCGGCTGCGACTTCGTTATCTCGGATTGCGCGGATCATCCGACCCCACGGCGAATTGAGTGCGAGCACACACAACGTGAGAATGATCAAGAGCACGGTGGCGAACAAGCCCGCGTAACAGAGCTTCACGAACAGGCCGGAATACTCGGTGATGAGCGCCTGTAGCATGTCATCACGCGCATCGCCTGTGAGCCCGGCTAGCTTATCGGCTGCAAAGCTCTCAACCTTCTCATGAAACCATGCGCTTTGTTGCAGGTCGATTTCGTAAGGCACGGGGCGGGGCAGGCCAGTAACATTCTTGACGCCGCGCGTCAGCCAATCCTCGTTCTTGAGAACGGCAACGATGATCTCGGAGATCCCGAGTGTTGCAATGGCGAGATAGTCCGCTCGCAAGCCCAGCGCGATCTTGCCAACTAACCAAGCGGCCCCTGCAGCAAAGGCACCGCCGACGACCCAAGAAAAGAGGATCGGTAGACCGAGTCCTCCCAGATACCCAGTTTTACCGGGATCGACTGACTCGATAGCATCGACTGCGGGTCCGTAAAAATGACGCGTCGCGAGGTATCCGATGATCCCAATCAAAAACACCAAGAAGAATTGACCCCGTCGCCCGCGCATCGCGCGATGGACAAAGATGCAAGCAGCGATTGTTGCGAGAAAGCAGAGCAGCGTTAAACCGACACCGGCTCCTCCAACGCTCCATGCCTCAGGAACGGGCGCTTTGGAAACCAGCACCGCCGCGACTCCGCCGAGGGCGGCAAAACCCATGATGCCGACGTTGAACAGTCCGGCGTATCCCCACTGGATATTGACGCCCAAAGCCATGACGGCGGAGATCAAGCACAGGTTCAGCATCCCAAGCGCTACTGTCGGCGATTGGATGTGCCAAACGGCGGCGAGGAGACCGGCCATGATCGCAAAGGCAAGGATCGCGCGCATCAGACCACCTTCCCTCTGAATATCCCTGTCGGTCTTATGAGAAGAACCAAGACGAGGATAACAAACGAGATCGCAAATTTATAATCGGTAGAGAGCAGTTGCAGCAGACCGTCCGGTTGCCATTCTTCGGGTAGCAAGTATCGACCAACCTTCTTGTAGGCATAGGTGAGCATCACTTCTGAAAACGCGATGATGTAACCACCAACGATCGCACCAATTGGCTTTCCAAGCCCGCCGACAATCGCAGCGGCGAACATTGGGAGCAGCAGTTGGAAATACGTGAATGGCTTGAAACTCTTATCCAGCCCATAAAGAACGCCGGCAATCGTCGCCAAACCCGCCGCCAAAATCCACGTCACCCGAACCACGCGCTCTGGATCAATTCCAGATAAACGCGCCAGTGCTTCGTTGTCGGAATAAGCGCGCATTGCTTTTCCGGTCTTTGTGCGCTGCAAGAACCAGAACAATGCGATGACGAGAATTACCGCGACGACGACCGTCAAAACCTGCGACGTCCGGATAGCCATTCCCTCGTCGAGGCCCGTCAACTTCTTGAAGGCGCGTGCTTTGATGACGAAGCGCTCGCCATCTAGAAAGTTTTGTTCGCCGGGGCCGATGATGAAACGGATGAGGCCGTTCATCATGAACATGATCCCAATCGAGGCCATGAGGAAGGTAATCGGCTTGGCCTTCACATTGCGATAGTGTCGATAAACCAAACGATCTGTTGCCAGCAAAAACAAGATCGTTGCCCCAATCCCGATGGGCAGAGCGAGAAGGGCGGTAGGCAATGGTCCTAAGCTGACACCCCAGCTCTGCAACAACCACGTCGCCAAAATCGTCACCATCGTTCCGAAGGCCATCGTGTCGCCATGGGCGAAGTTCGAGAACCGCAGGATACCAAAGACGAGCGTAATTCCTAGCGCGCCCAGTGCCAGTTGCGAGCCATAGGCGATGCCGGGAATGATGACAAAGTTCATCATCAGCACGAGAGGATTGAGAAGCTCTAACACCTTGCGGAAACCTTACCGTTGCTCGTCATCATCCCCCCAAGAAACTTTTGCGGACTTCGGGGTCGTTCAGCAGGGCCTCTCCCGTATCCGTGAAGCGATTTTCGCCTGTCACGAGCACGTAACCGCGATCAGCAATCTCCAACGCCTGCCGAGCGTTCTGTTCGACCATCAAGACAGCAACGCCCGTGTTGCGGACTTCGATGATCCGGTCGAACAGCTCGTCCATCACAATCGGCGAGACACCAGCGGTGGGCTCATCCAACATCAAGACCGAAGGCTGGGTCATCATTGCGCGGCCAACGGCGACTTGCTGTCTTTGCCCTCCTGACAATTCGCCTGCGGCTTGATGGCGCTTCTCTTTGAGGATCGGGAAAAGTCCGTAAATTAACTCAAGCGTTTCGGAAATATCATCGTTGCGAAGGTACGCCCCCATTTGGAGGTTTTCTTCAACAGTCATACTCGTGAAGACATTTTCAGTCTGAGGGACAAAGCCGATCCCCTCGGCGATCCTCGCCTGCGTCGAGAGTTGGGAAATATCCTGACCGTCGAAGGTTACCGTCCCTTCGCGTAAATCGAGCATCCCAAGCAGTGCTTTCATCGCTGTCGACTTGCCAGCACCGTTCGGCCCGACGATGACGGCAATTTCTCCGCGTTCGACCCCAATCGAACACCCCTTGAGAATATCAGCGCCGCCGTACCCGCCGGTCATGTTGTTGCCGCTGAGGAACATCAGGCGACAACCCGCTGCTTGGTGACGCCGCGCCCGAGATAGGCTTCGATTACCGTTTCATTTGCACGAACTTCTGCGGCGCTGCCTTGAGCGAGCACCGTCCCCTCGGCCATGACGATCACAGGATCACAAAGGCGCGAGATGAAATCCATGTCGTGTTCGATCATACAGAACGTATAGCCGCGTTCTTGGTTGAGCTTGATGATGGCATCGCCAATTTCGGCCAACAAGGTTCTGTTTACACCTGCCCCCACTTCATCCAGCAATACGACCTTGGCGTCCACCATCATGGTTCGGCCTAACTCCAGCAGCTTTTTCTGACCACCGGAAAGGTTGCCCGCGCGTTCGTGCGTCAAGTGGCTGATCTTGAGGAAATCGATGACTTCCTCAGCTTTGATCCGAATGGACTTTTCTTGCTCTCGAACTTTTCCCCGTGCAATCCAAGTATTGATCAGCGTTTCGCCATGTTGTCGATCGGGAACCATCATCAGGTTTTCGAGTACGGTCATCGTCGAAAATTCGTGGGCGATCTGAAAGGTCCGTAACAGTCCCTTGTGAAAAAGCTCATGCGGCGTCAGCCCAGTGACATCTTGGCCATCAAGCGTAATCCGACCAGCCGTCGGAGGGAACAAACCCGCGATGATATTGAAAAGGGTGGTTTTTCCGGCGCCGTTCGGGCCAATCAGTCCCGTGATCGACCCTTGCGCAATTTCAAGTGTACAGTTGTCGACAGCGTGAACGCCGCCGAAATATTTCGACACTCCCTCGACTTGTATCATGCAGCGCGTCCTCGTGATCTCCCTGATCACTATCGCTGATAAATGGATTCGCGCCAGCCTCTTGTTCTCTTTAACGGGCGGTTTAACGGACGGTCGTTGACTCAGGTCAAAACGGTATTACCGTCGGTTTATCAAACCACCAGCCTAAGGTGGTAAATCCGGGAGGAATATTATGTTGTTACGTTTGACTTCGGCGATTGCGCTTTGTGCTTCGATGACCGTTGCATCGGTTGCTAGTGCCAAGGAACTGCGCCTATCGCATCAATGGTCCACCAAAGATGTTCGCCACCAAGTTGCGCAAATTGTCGCCGATGCGGTCGAAGCGGCTGACGTCGATCTTTCCATCAAGATTTATCCATCGAAGTCCCTGTTTAAGCCCCGCGAACAGTACAAGCCTTTGTCGCGTGGACAACTCGATATGACGGTCTTTCCGCTCGCCTACGCGGCGGGTCAACGTCCGGCTTATAACCTGACCCTGATGCCGGGTCTGGTAAAGAACCACGACCACGCTGCACGTTTGAACTACTCGCCCTTTATGGAAGCCCTGCAAGAGCAGATGGCTGAAGATGACGTGATGGTTCTCGTTCACGGGTATCTCGCGGGTGGCTTTGTTGGGAAAGAGGGATGCATCACCAAGCCTGAACACGCGAAAGGCCTGCAGATGCGGGCGGCAGGTAAAGCGTTTGAGCAAATGCTTGCTGGCGCAGGGGCATCTATTGCGTCGATGGCATCGTCTGAGCTTTACAACGCGATTCAAACGGGCGTCCTGCAGGGTGCGAACACGTCGTCGTCTAGTTTCGTCAGCTATCGCATCTTTGAGCAGGTGAAATGCTACACCCCGGCATCAGACGTCGCTTTGTGGTTCATGTACCAGCCTCTGCTGATGAACAAAGCAACCTTCGACGACTTGACGCCTGCTCAACAAGCAGCCTTGAAAGCGGCGGGCCGTGCGGCGGAAGCATTCTATCTGCAACAGGGTAAGGACGCTGACGCCAAATCGACTGCGGTCTTTGAGAAGAACGGCGTCGAAATCGCCAACATGACCGAAGAAGATTTCAACGCTTGGCGCGATCTTGCGAAGGAAACTTCCTACAAGAACTTCCTTGACGGAAATCCAGAGGGACAGAAGCTGATCGACCTCGCGCTTGAGGTTGAGTGATTAGTCGCTGATGAGAGTTGGAGAGCAACGAGCAATCGTTGCTTTCTTTTCCTCGCATGTGAATTCCCCGCAGGAACAGGAACCAAATGTCTGGACCCACTGAGTTTAAGGTTGCCAAACATGGCGGCAACCTTTTCCTTCGCGTTGTCGGCTGGCTTTCGACGGCATGCGGTATCATCGCCGCCTTCCTGATTGTTGGTGCCATCGGGCTGACCTGTCAGATGCTTTACGTTCGATTTTGGCTCGGCGAGTCAACGATCTGGCAAACGGAGACAGTCACCTTCATGATGGTGGGCGCGACCCTGATTGGGTTGCCATATGTGCAGCGCTTGCGGGGCCATGTGAACGTTGATTTGATCCCGTTGATCCTACCCATTGGCCTTCGCAAGGTTCTTGCGCTCGTTGTTTTACTGGCGTCGCTCGCCGTGATTGGGATGATGGTCTGGTATGGATTTGAGATGTTCCACACGGCCTATGAGCGGAACTGGCGCACGGATTCTGTTTGGGGACCAAAGTTGTGGCCGATCTACCTTACGGTTCCGGTTGGGCTGGGACTTTTAATGCTGCAATTGGTCGCGGATTTGATCGCGACCATCAAAGGCATCGAGGAACCGTTCTCAATTGAACCGGAATCTGAAGGAGGGTCAAGCTAATGGACCCTCTCATTCTTGGCGCGCTTATCGGGATCATTACGATCCTTGTTCTTTTCTCCGGCGTTTCGGTTGCCATCGGTCTGCTGATCGTTTCGGCGGGTTTTCTATTCTTCTTTAACCCGCGTGATCTGGAGCTGATCCCGGAACTGTTTTTCGGCAAGCTCGATAACTTTGCGCTGCTATCAATCCCGATGTTCATCATCATGGGGGCGGCGATTGCCTCAACCCGTGCAGGGGCTGATCTCTATGAGGCGCTTGATCGATGGTTGACGCGCATTCCGGGTGGTTTGGTCATCTCAAACCTAGGAGCCTGCGCACTCTTTGCGGCGATGTCGGGTTCAAGCCCCGCAACATGTGCCGCCATAGGCAAGATGGGTATCCCCGAGATGCGGAAGCGCGGCTTCCCCGAGGGAGTCGCGGCTGGGTCGATTGCGGCGGGTGGCACGCTCGGTATTCTCATTCCGCCGTCGGTGACGATGATCGTCTACGGGATTGCGACTGAGACGTCCATTGGTCGTCTATTTCTTGCCGGCGTTTTCCCCGGCCTGCTTCTCGTTGCCTTGTTTATGGCCTGGTCGATCTATTCAACCGCGCGCAGTGGGTCGGGCGATGCATTGGCAGGGCGGAGCTTTTCGTGGAAGCAAAAATTCGAGGTATTGCCTCGGGTTGTCCCATTCCTACTGGTGATTATCGGCGTTCTTTACAGCATGTATGGCGGTGTCGCGACACCCTCGGAGACGGCAGCCATTGGGGCGCTGCTCTGTATGATTTTGGCGGTGGTGATTTACCGCATGTGGAACCCGACCGAAATATGGGTCGTCCTGAGAGACTCCACGCGTGAGAGTGTCATGATCTTGTTCATCATCGGTGCAGCCGGTGTGTTCAGCTATATGTTGTCGTCTCTGCAAGTCACCCAGTCTATTGCGGAAGGCATTGCGGCGCTTGATGTCAATCGCTGGACCCTCATGCTGGTGGTGAACATCTTCCTCTTGGTTGCAGGGTTTTTCCTGCCGCCAGTCGCAGTCATCGTGATGGCCGCGCCGATCTTGCTGCCCATCGTCATTGCTGCAGACTTCGATCCGTATTGGTTTGCTGTGATTTTGACGATCAATATGGAAATAGGACTTATATCACCTCCGGTAGGCTTAAACCTTTATGTTATCAACGGAATTGCGCCGGACATTAAACTCAAAACCATCCTGCTTGGCTCGTTGCCTTATGTCGGCTGTATGGTTCTCGCGATTCTAATCTTGTGTATCTTCCCGCAGATTGCGACATGGCTACCTGATGTCTTGATGGGCAAGGTAATTGGATGACGAATACGCTTTACGATGGATTGCTCGCGGATGTTGATCCAGAACGGGCCTTTGCTGAAATTCCCGGCGATGGCAACACGGCGACGCGCTGGTATACATACGCGCATATCGAGCAGGTAACGGCGCGTTTCGCCGCAACACTTGCCGCAAAGGGCGTGAAGCCCGGAGACCGGGTTGCGGCGCAGATTCCAAAGTCGATCGAAGCGCTGATGCTCTACCTCGCGACGGTGCGAGCTGGCGCTGTTTTCTTGCCGCTAAACACAGCCTACACCGCTGCGGAGGTTGAATACTTTATTGGTGATGCGGAACCGAGTCTTTTCCTGTGCGACCCAAAATCGTTGGATGGATACATTGGCATTGCCGAAAAGTACCGTATCCATCTCGACAGCTTTGGGGTCTGGCGCACGCCTGATGTTAGCGCGGGTACGTTTTTCGACGCTGCTGAATCTCAACCGGCAAAATTTGAGACGGTTCCGCGCGCGCCAGATGATCTAGCGGCGATCCTCTATACATCCGGTACGACCGGGCGTTCGAAAGGCGCGATGTTGTCGCATAAGAACCTCTTGTCCAATGCAGAGACAATGGCCGAGGTATGGCAGTTTACCCAAGATGACCGGCTCATCCACGCACTACCGATCTATCATACGCACGGCTTGTTCGTTGCGAGCAACACGGTCATTCGAACGGGGGGGCAGCTAATCTTCCTGCCGAAGTTCGACCCCGATGCCATCATTGAACAACTGCCAAATGCAACGTCGATGATGGGGGTTCCGACGTTCTACACGCGGTTGCTAGGCCATGACGGTTTTACGAAAGAAGCGACTGAACACATGCGCCTGTTTACGTCGGGTTCTGCGCCCTTGTTGGCGGAAACCCATCGCGCGTTTGAGGATCGGACAGGGCATCGCATTCTTGAACGCTATGGCATGACCGAAACCAATATGAACACCTCGAATCCGTATGAGGGCGAGCGCCGCGCCGGGACTGTCGGCTTCCCGCTACCGGGTGTTGATTTACGCATTGTGGATGAGAACGCGGAACCGGTCGCGCAGGGCGAAATCGGGACTATCGAAGTGCGAGGTGATAACGTCTGTCAGGGTTATTGGCGGATGCCGGAGAAGACCAAAGAAGAAATGCGCGAGGACGGCTTCTTCATTACCGGTGATCTCGGTATGATAGACGATGATGGTTACGTTGTGATCGTGGGGCGAGGCAAAGACCTGATCATCACGGGCGGCTTCAATGTGTATCCAAAAGAAGTTGAGGGCGTCATAGATGATTTGCCGGGGGTGGACGAGTCCGCAGTAATCGGCATTGCGCATCCTGACTTTGGAGAAGGCGTTGTCGCCGTTGTCGTCGGTAAAGAGACGGACGAGGGAACCATTCTCGAAGCACTCTCAGAAAAACTCGCCAAGTTTAAACAGCCCAAGCGCGTGTTCTTTGTCGATGCTCTGCCACGCAACACGATGGGTAAGGTGCAGAAGAATGTTCTGCGCGAGGAGCATGCGGCTTTGTTTGCTTAAGGACGGCCCCTTACACTTCTGATCGATGGTCTGAATAGGAAAATATCTTGTTTTACGAACCGAAGGACGGCCACGGCCTCCCATATAATCCGTTCAAAGCCATCGTGGCACCGCGCCCGATTGCGTGGGTCTCGACGCTCAGCGAGGACGGCGTTCCTAACCTTGCGCCGTTCAGTTTCTTCAATGGCGTGAGCGACGTCCCGCCGATTGTCATGTTTTCCTGCGCGCCGCCCAGTCCGTCTTTGAACAAAGACACGCGAGCGAATTGTCTCAACACGAAGGAATTCGTCATCCATGTCGTTGCACATGAAATGCGCGATGCGATGAATATTTCCGCAGGTGGCTTTCCGCCCGAGGTCGATGAGTTCGAGGCTGCAGGACTGACAAAGGCGCCGTCGACTTTGATTAAGCCTCCGCGCATTGCTGACGCGCCAGTTGCGATGGAATGTAAGCTACACGATTCCTTGGAATTGCCGGGCCCGGATGGCAAAGCAGGATACACGGTAATTTATGGGGCAGTGATTGGCGTGCATATCGCGGACGCAGCGATAAAAGACGGAAAGTTGGACGTCACAAGTTACAACCCTCTCGCGCGGCTTGGGTATCACGACTATTCGACGGTCTTCGAAACGATATCGCTGGTTAGATCGGACTAAATGCTCGGCCCAGCGGACCAAGGCGTATGCCGTTTCGCAAGTTGCGATAGGGGATCGTTTCCAACTGACAAGGGAAGGCTCCCGGTGCCGCGACGTTTATCACCGCTGAGGCGATGGGTTCGAAGTCAGCGCGAAAGTGGACCGTGCTTTTGACACCGATGATGCGCGCTCTACGGGGTTCAATCCCGAAATGAGTCAATAGCCCAAGGTCTAAACATTGACTGCGCGTGCTGGTGACGACGACACGAACATCAGCGGTATCTGACATCACGCGCAGAACGGAACTGGCGCCGAGAACTGCTATTCCACCGCCATACATTTCGCCGGTAAATCGGCAATTCCCATCGCTAAGCGTTTCTACAAGGAATGATCCTTCAAACGGACGCTGGTTGGGCAGCCCAGATTTCCCACCAAGCGCGCCCTCGAGGATTTGTCCTTCTCCAACCGTGTGCGCTCGTGCCGCCATTTCCGGATCGTGCATGAGGCCCAATATTGTCCTCTGAGCATTCGCCTCGACCAAAGCTGCAAGCAAGCCGGTTGAATCTGATGTTGCGCCTGCGCCGGGATTGTCTTGGACATCAGCAAGGATAACCGGATGACCTGTCTCCAATGACATTGCCCGACATGTGGCTTCAATTGGTGAGAGTAGGGCGCAATCAAATTTTGCTTCGACTTCGATGAATTTGGCGTGGAGTTTATCCACAAGCGCGTCAGCTTGACCTTGGGTCGGTGCGTAGGCCACCACAGAAGGTCCGGCATCATGGATGTCTGCCGCGGTAAATCCTAATGCGATGTCCGCCCAACTGCTATGTGCCGAGTCAGTATCCTCCAACCTCGCGTATAGAGAGCGGCAAGGTTCCGCGCCGGTATACTGGGCCGAAAGCGGAATGAGATAGGGGACTCGCCTAAACGCTTTGGCGGGCCGAGCACCTTCGATTTGCGCGATAAGGTGGGGTAAGCAGCGCGCGCCCGTGTCGGCCATATCCAGATGCGGATAGGTTCTGAACAGCGCAATAGATGTCGCCTGCTCGACCATCTGTTCCGAGATGTTCGCGTGTAAGTCGAGGCTGATCGCGATGGGAAGGTCATCGCCAAGGAGACGGCGCAAGCGACGGAGTAGTTCGCCTTCGCCGTCGTCATAAGTTTCAGTGACCATTGCGCCGTGCAGGTCGAGGTATAATCCGTCGATGGGACCGGCGTCGCCTAGCCCATCGAGCAAAATGGCTGAGATCCGCTCGAAGGCATCATCGGTTACATGTGCCGACGGCTCTGCCGCGCACCAAAGGATTGGAAACAGATCAATCGTCGGATTGGCTCGCGCAGCGGCGGCGAAACCGGCTATCGGCAGGTTGATCCCTGCGGTGCCTGAGATTACCTCATTCCCAACCAGCAATCCCGGCCAAGAGTCCGCGATCTCGAAATCCCGCATTCCGGCTTTTGTAATGCCGAACGTATTTGTCTCGTGCTGAAAACCTGCGATTGCGATGCGGGGCACGCGACCTCTACTCTTCCCGGTACGTCTTACGAGTGTGCCTTTAGTGCGGTCTGAGCCTTCGCATCAAACCCGCAAATCACTTCATTTGCAGTTACGAAAACCGGGCGCTTCATTAACGTCGGGTGTTCCACGATGAGAGAGACGGCCTTCGACTTGTCGATTCCTTGCTTAACTGCATCATCCAAATTTCGCCATGTCGTACTTCGCCGGTTGAGTGCGGTTTCCCACCCTAAGGATTCTACGATGGGTGCGACCCATGATGCGTTAGTTCCGTCTGCGCGAACATCGTGATTATCGTATGCGATCCCCTCTGCCTCCAGCCATTTCAGGGCTTTCTTGGAGGTGTCACAGTTTTTCAGCGTGTAGATTTTCATGACGGATTGACGTCATCAAAGTGCGGCTGTCCGGCAAAACCCCCGCCATCGTATTTGAACATGGGATCGTCGATGTCTTTTTGCTCGGATGCTGCTTCGACCTTTGCGCGGTAATCTTCCGCGTTATCCTGCGGTCTGTAGCCAAGGTGAGATGCCATTGTGTTATCCCACAGCTTTTCGTTATTGTCCGAGACGCCATAGACGATTGTGTGTTCAACGCGAGGCGAGATCAGGCAACGATCAATGAGGTGTTGGCAATCTCGATAGCTCAACCACGTTGCCAACATTCGGCGATCCAACGGTTCTGGAAAACAAGATCCGATGCGGATCGAGACGCTCTCGAAATGGTATTTATCCCAGTAATATTGTGCGACCGCTTCGCCAAAGACTTTTGAAACACCGTAATTTGTGTCGGGTCGTGGATACACTGAGGCGTCGATCACTTGTGTTCGAGGATAAAACCCGATTGCGTGATTTGACGAGCCCCAGATCAGGCGCTTGACGCCATTCTTCCGACAGCCTTCAAAGGTGTTGTAGAACCCGATGATGTTCGAGTTCAGAACGCTCTCCCATGATCCCTCGAGGCTCTGCCCGCCCATGTGAACGACCATGTCGACGTCGCCGGTGAGTTCCATCGCGGCATCCGCATCCGCGAGATCACATCGGATTGCCTCCTCGTTGGGGCGGACCTCAGTCATCTCATCTTTGTCGGATATCCGGAGATGCTCGCAATGGACCGACAGCGACTCGCGCAAAACCTTACCTAAATTTCCAGCGGCACCCGTTAAAAGGATGCGGTTGAAGCGTTTCGGCATTGGAATCTCCTAAGTTTACGGACAGCCTAACGGCGACGGCATTGGTGCGCATGGTAAATTTTTAAGGGGCGCCGCAGGGTGTCGTTCGCTCTGTCGGAAAAGCGGCTCTTGCCAGCACTCATCTAGCGCGCTTATATCGATTTCTTGCACTGCACCATTTCTCGGAGCCTTCATGAGCAGCCTTGTCCCCGAAATCCGTAAAGTCGGCGTTGTTGGCGCTGGACAGATGGGAAATGGCATCGCGCATGTCTTTGCGCTCACCGGTTATGATGTTGTTTTGTGTGATTTGGAGCAATCCGCGCTCGATAGGGCGGTGGAGACAATTCGCGGGAACCTTGGCCGCCAGATCCGCAAGGATATGATTTCGGAGGCGGAAGCGGACGCAGCGGTTGCCCGAATCCAGTGCACGACGTCGCTTGACGCCTTTGGTGATACAGATCTGGTCGTCGAGGCTGCCGCTGAAATTGAAGCGCTGAAAAAGAAGATCTTTGCCGATATTCTGCCGATTGTTCCTGATCGGGCTATATTGACCTCCAATACGTCATCGATTTCTATTACTCGCCTCGCGTCATCGACGGATCGCCCTGAGAAATTCATGGGCCTCCATTTCATGAATCCGGTGCCTGTCATGCGGCTTGTTGAGCTGATCCGCGGCATTGCAACGGATGAACAGACCTATGCGACGATGAAGAGTGTCGTCGCCTCGCTCGGGAAAGAAGCAGCGAGCGCCGAGGATTTTCCCGCATTTATCGTCAATCGGGTTCTTGTGCCGATGATCAATGAAGCCGTCTATACGCTCTACGAGGGCGTAGGAACGGTGGAAAGCATTGATAAAGCAATGAAATTGGGTGCGAACCATCCGATGGGACCGCTTGAGCTCGCTGATTTTATTGGCCTAGACACCTGTCTGGCCATCATGAATGTGCTGCACGATGGCTTGGCGGATACCAAGTATCGTCCTTGCCCGCTCTTGGTGAAGTATGTCGAAGCGGGATGGCTGGGGCGCAAAGCAGGCCGAGGCTTTTACGATTATCGCGGTGAGACACCTGTCGCTACCCGCTGATTCCAAATCTCACTAGCACTCACAATCGAGCGACCGTCGCATTGCAAACTCGACATCGTGGACAGCGATCTTAAGTGTGCGCGTCGAGGTCGATCTTGTTTCCTCTCCCTGAATATGGAGTTTGCCATGCGCTATTCCCTAAAAGGTCTGATCGCCGTGATGATGTTGGGCGGAATGTCTTCTGCGGTACAAGCCGAGCCCTACACGCTCGACAAGTCTCATACTGCGATCACCTTCACGATTGATCATCTTGGATTCTCGCTAACGCACGGGCGCTTCGCCGATTTTGACGCTGAGATCGATTTCGACTCGGACGACCCCTCCAAGTCTTCGGTCACTTTTACGATTGATGCGCCCAGCATCGATACAGGCTGGGCCAAGCGTGATGAACACGTTCGCGGTGCGGATTTTCTCAACGCTGAGCGGCATCCGGAAATTGTCTTCATCTCAACCGGCATTGATGTCACCGGCGATGACACCGCAACCATGACGGGCGATCTGAGCTTGAATGGTACAACGCGTGAAGAAACCTTTGAAGTGACGATGCGGAAACTTGCACCGTCTCCATTCGGTAAAAAACTCATGACAGCCGGGTTCGTCGCTGAAACGACAATTGATCGAACGGACTACGGAATCTCCTATGGCGCCGGGGCGATCGGCAATGAAATTCCAGTGCGCGTCGATCTTGAAATTGTCAGAGATCGATGAAGTCTCTCCTTACTATCCTGAGTTTTATTGTTGGATTGTTACCCTTCCTCGCGGCGGCGAACCCACCGGTATGGATGATTGAGCTCGAAAAAAGTTCGATCTCTTTTGAATATGTTGAAGCGGGAAAATTGAAGACTGGTGCTTTCAGGGCATTTGAAGCTTCAATCGCCTTCGACCCGGATGTACCTGAGGAGACGACTGCATCGTTTTACGTTGAGACGGCGAGTATCAATCTGAATGATGCGATGCGAGAGGGCGTGTTGGTGACCGTTCCTTGGTTTGATAGCGAACGATTTCCAAAAGCGAGATTTAGCCTTACTGGGCTGCGTCCTATCTCCGAAGGTAAATATCTAGCGGATGGCATTCTGCGAATAAAGGCAACCGAGTTGCCCGTGCAATCGATGGTTAGCCTTTTGATCGAAGGGCGAAGTGTCCGTGCGACTGGCAGGGTTGAGATTGATCGGAAAGACTTTCGACTCCGTGACGCCCTTCTTGAGTCAGTCGTTTCTATCGGCGAAAAAGTGACGATCGACTTCGACTTACTCGGAAGTGTGGAATTGAAATGACGAAACAATCTCGAAGGTTTAGTACTGGGCTTTGATAGCTCTGTCCGTCGCCTGAGGAACTTTTGATGGGTTTTCGAAATACGGTCACAAGCTGGGGATGGCCATCAAAGGTTTTGCACTGGGTTATGGCGATCCTGATCTTTGGTTTGCTTGGGGTTGGAACCTATATGACCAATCTCGAACTTGGGCTCCAAAGGCTCGAGTTGACTCAAATCCATAAATCATTCGGATTTGTTGTTTTTACGCTTGCCTGCGTTCGGTTGGCTTGGCGCTGGCTGACACCAGCTGGACCGGTCAGTGAAACCAGCCTTCGCCCATGGGAACGAAGAGCATCGCAATTCACGCATATTGCGATCTACGTACTCATGTTTGCGCTGCCCCTTACGGGGTGGTTGATGGCCAGTGCTTCGCCATTCAATGATGCCGACGCGTACATCTACATTCCAAACATGGTTTTCGGCTTGTTCGAAATGCCCGATCCAATATCGCCCGGCGATGCGGAACTAACCAAGTTCTTCAAGCAAGCTCACCTTTATGCGGGATATGCATTGGCAGCGTTGCTCGTGCTCCACATCGCCGCCGCACTAAAGCATCATTTCATCCTGCGCGATTCAGTTCTGACGCGGATGCTTCCTTTCGGTCGGGATCGCTAGTTTTGGTTGCTTCCATGAGAAAGCGAAGCAATTCACTGACTTCCTGAGAGTCCCATTCGGCTTCACCGATTAAACGTCCGATTTCTCGACCATCGGGGCCAAGAATTACAGTCACTGGCAAACCGATGACGCCCATCTCTAAGGCGAGATCTTTATCCGGATCTGCATATAGATTCATTTGCATATCCGCCCGGTTCCAGAAACGGCGTGCCTTTTTTATACCCCCCCGATCAAGAGAGATCGCGACCACGTTCAAGCCATCCTCTTCCAATTCGGTTTGTAGCTTGTCCATGCCGGGAAGTTCTTTC
>CAZXMX010000013.1:0-29550 GCA_964641645.1 uncultured Neomegalonema sp. | reverse complement strand
GGTTGCTGCGGTTTCAATCGCTCGCCCAAACGGAGATGATTTTCGATTTCGGAAAATCAGCCGCGTCAAACCGAAGGGCGTTTCGGTGATGAGTATCGCGGCTTGGTTGCCGCGCACGGGGAGTCGCGTCTCGAATGCGCGCATTGCCTTCGGCGCAATGGGATCGACACCGCTACGTGCCAAAGCAGCCGAAGCCGCCTTGAACGGAGCCTCGCTTGATGGATCGGGCGTCGCGCGAGCGGTCGCGGTCGCCTCTGATGGTCTCGATCCGCAGGATGATGCACTCGCATCCGCTTGGTATCGGCGCCAAGTCGCACCCGTACATTTGCGCCGTCTGCTGCTTGGGGAGGAACGCTGAGGTGGCCAAAACACCGATCAATTTCGTACTCAACGGTGCCGATACGGGCGTCTTTGTCGAGGGTGGAGATAACCTGCTCAACGTTCTGCGCCGAAGCGTCGGGGACCTTTCTCCGAAATATGGTTGCGGACAAGGCACCTGCGGAACGTGTACGGTCCTGATCGACGGCGTGGCCCACCTGAGCTGTCTAGCCCTGGCAGAAACTGTCCAAGGGCGAACCGTCGAGACGACCAATGGCCTCGCCAATGGTCCCGACTTGCATCCCCTTCAGACGGAATTCATGGAGGGCTTCGCGGCTCAATGCGGATATTGCACACCGGGGATGTTGATGGCGGCAAAGGCTTTGCTGTCACGTAACCCGTCACCCTCCCGTGAGGACGTGATCGAGGCGATCTCTGGCAATATATGTCGTTGCACCGGTTACGATCCGATTGTGGACGCGATCCTTGCGGCAGCGGCAAAAATGCAAGGGAGGGCTGCTTGATGTCATCCTTTGAAATGCGCAAAGACTTGTTCGCGGATGAGCGTGACGACAACCTCAATGAGATTGGCAAGGGCACGATCCGACAAGACATTCTCGGGCATGTCACAGGGCGCTCACCGTATTTCGACGATCACCTGTTTGATGGGTTGCTCCACTTACGCTGCGCGCGCTCTCCCCATCATCATGCACGCATTCGTTCGATTGATACGAGCGCGGCTGAGTCCATGCCGGGCGTTCGACGCATCATTCGTCCCGAAGACGTTCCACATAATGTGAATACGCTGCTCGCGCTGATTGGACTTGGCCGAGATGATGAGGCTCTGCTCCAAGGCAAGAAAGTTGCCTATAAAGGAGAGGCGATTGTCGCCGTGGTGGCCGAAACGGAACGGCAAGCGCGCGATGCGGTGGCGAAGGTACGAATAGACTACGAAGTCTTGCCGCATGTGTTCGATGTCGAAGAAGCACTTGCGCCGAACGCCCCTGTTGTGAACGACGAATACCCGAACAATACGTTCGATTATAATGAACTCTACGATCATCAAAAGTTGCGGTTTGGCGATACTGAGAGCGCGATGTCTCAGGCCGATCACGTCGTTGAAGGCGAATATCAAATGTCGCCGATCGAACAGGCGCCGACCGAAACATGCGGGGCGATTGCGGCTCCCGAGATGAATGATCGGTTTGTCTGTTACACGTCGACACAAGCCTTGTTCTTCTCGCTTGGGACGACCGCAAAACTGTTAGAACTACCATCCTCGCGATTGCACTTCATCGGAGGAACCGTCGGTGGCGGGTTCGGCGGAAAAGTCGATAGCCTGCATGAACCGCTTGCTGTGCTCGGGTCGGTACTGACCGGCGCTCCGGTAAAATACAGCTACGATCGTGCAGAGGAGATGCAGGTCGGCGCGCCGCGCGGCGGCGAACGGTGGCGCATTCGAGATGGCGTGATGAATGACGGGCGCATTGTAGCTCGTGAGTTCACCGGGTTTTTTGACGCGGGCGCTTATACGAGGCTGTCGTCCTACGCTATCATAAAGGGAACCGGACACTTGCCCGGGCCCTATACGATCCCGAATGTCAGCTCGAACGTCTATTGCGTCTACACCAACCGAACCCCTGCTACTGCGATGCGTGGGTTCGGGATTACCGGTGTCGATTTCGCCATTGAGTGCCACATGGACAAAGTCGCCGAAACGGTGGGGATAAACCCGATCGACCTGCGCATTCTCAATGCCTATCGCGATGGAGATATGAAAGCGCATCGGCGTGTCGCCAAGAACTGTGCATTGGTGGAATGTTGTCAGGTCGCGGCAGAGAAAGGCGCATGGCCAGTCAGTGCGGAGTCCTCGGCGGCGTCGAGCTTAACTGGCGGCGGCCGCGCAGAAATTCCTGAAACAGCGACTGATCAAGTTGGCAAAATTGGCGAGCGGCGTCGCTCGAACATTCCAACCGAACCGGGAGCCGGAGCCAACGTGAAGGGCCGTGTGGCGGCGGGTGTTCAGGGTGTGCCGATTGTCGCGGCCCTCCCGCAAGACGAGGAAATGGTCATCGATCCGGCCCGCACAGGATACATCGGCCCGACTGGTGGCGTCAGCAGTGCAACGCCACCGCCTACGGAGGCTCCGGGGCAGTTCCAACCATCCTCGACGTCTCAAACATCCTATCAGTCGCAACAGCCAGCTCGCCCGAGCTATGCGCCCCAACCGCTGGTGAACCCACCAACGCCTGCGCCAACCCCGCCCTCCGCACCAACTGAATCAGAACCGGCCGAACCTTCTTCACGTCCTATCAACCGGCCCGGTGCCTCGCGGTTCATTTCGGGCACGAGGAGGCGTCGATGACCATTCACCAAGGGCGCGGTTTTGCGTGCATCAATTACCCAATCGGCATGAACCTCGGGGGAGATCCATCACAAGCGTTGGTCCATTCGACACCGGATGGAAAGTTCATGGTCACGCTGTCCGCGATTGACCTCGGCCAAGGCATGAAATCCGTGACCCGTCAGATCGCCGCCGAAACGATTGGCGTCCCGATTGCCGATGTCTATGTGGATACAGCCGACAGCGATACCGGCCCACATGATATGGGCAGCTTTGCTTCTCGAGGGACACACCGAGTTGGCAATGCCGTCATCCGTGCGGCCACCGAGGCCCGCTCGGCATTGATGGATGCTGCGGCTGATGAGTTGGAGGTAAACCCGACCGATCTCGACACTGACGGTGCTGGCAACATTCACGTCAAGGGCGCGCCGGGCCGTTCAATCACGGTGGCCGATACCGCAATCGCGGCACAGTTCAAACAGGGGCGCACGATATCAGGCCGTGGGATTTTCTTGATCCCCATGTCAGGCGTCGATGGCGATACCGGCGAGATGACTACCGTTTCATGTTTTGCCCACGCTGCCGTGGTGATCGATCTGGAAGTTGACGATGAAACGGGTGAAGTCGAAGTCAAAGAGATCAACTCAGCCTACGAAGTTGGACGGGCGCTCAATCCGAAGATGGTCGAACAACAACTCATTGGCGGTGCATGGATGGGGGTCAGCCATGCGCTCTATGAAACGACGGAACCGTATTATCCGCAGAGAGATCACGGCCCAGAAGATTTCAACAACTACATCATGCCCGGCCCCGGAGACTCGGTCCCGCACAACATCGCCGTGCTGGAGCGTCCAGCCGAAGACGCACCATTTGGCGGCAAAGGCCCCGGCGAGATGTGCGCCAATCCGCTGCTGCCGGGAATTGCAAACGCAATTTACAATGCGGTCGGCGTTCGCTGCGACACCTTGCCGATCACGCCAGAGAAAGTCCTGCGCGGCATTCAGGCAAATGGCGGCGCGCAACCTCAGAGGAAATGGTAAGCGATGGCCGTTCGTTCGAACATCGCTGGCATCGCCTCCCCCGTTGAACTGCAGACGGCGTTAATTGGCGCACAGTATCTTGCAGACGAAGGGCTTGCGACCGCAGCCTACTTGGCGCTGGCCTTAGGCAAGCCTTTGTTGTTGGAGGGCGCACCGGGGGTCGGAAAGACGGAAGCGGCAAAGGCCATTGGGGCAATCCTCACGCGTAATGTCATCCGATTGCAATGCTTCGAAGGCATTGACGCCGCTGCAGCCCTCTATGAGTGGAACTATCCGCGTCAGATGCTTGCGATCCGTCAGGCAGGCGATGAGTACGTCAATATTTACGCCAATGAATTTCTGTTACCGCGCCCGATGTTAGAGGTGCTGCGATCGCCCGATAACAGCGTCTTATTAATCGATGAGATTGATCGATCCGATCATGAATTCGAGGCGTTTCTGTTAGAGTTTCTATCCGACTTTTCGATTTCCATCCCTGAGACAGGAACAATCCGAGCCACTCAGCATCCGGTGGTGGTCCTCACATCAAACCGAACGCGCGATCTTCATGAAGCCTTACGGCGACGCTGTGTCTACCACTGGATCGATTATCCAGACGCGGCACTTGAGGCACAAATTGTGATGACGCGTGCCAGCTCCGTGGCGCAAGTGACGGCTGACGCGGTCGTTGCTTCTGTAGGCAGACTAAGGGCCGAGCCTCTGGCAAAACCTCCGGGTGTCGCGGAGACCGTTGAATGGGCAGAGGCTGCGACACTGCTTGCATCACAAGGTCATCCTTGGCCTGAAGCGTTTCGGCGCGCGATAGGGGTTGCGCTGAAAGATCATGATGATCTGGCCTACATCGAACCGCGTCTCGGCGATGTCATTCCGGGGGTCGCCGCATGACGTTGCCACGCGCCCTTGTTCCTTTTGTCGAATTTCCAAGCGTGCTTCGCGCCCATGGCTTCGCGGTATCGCCTGATCAGACCATCGGGTTTATCGAAGCCGTCGGTTTTTTGGGGCCAAATTCTATCGACGACATCTATCGATCCGGCCTCGCGATGTTGTCGATTCCCCGCGAGCGGATTGCGGAATACGATGCGTTGTTCCGGGCGTTCTTTGTCGGCCAAACAGTGTCTGCCGCCGCAATAACGGGCGAAGAAGACGAAGAAGTCGATGCCTATGAGCCTGCAAGTGGTGAAACGGAAACCGAAGAAGGTGACGAACTCGGCGATGTTGGCGCCGAGGCCGTGGTGTCAGAGCGCCTAAGCCGACGAGAGTTTGATGAACCCGACACTGGTGATGGGCTAACACAATTCGCCCGGCTCGCACCCGCACGCCTACCCCGGCGGCTATCCTATCGTCGTGCCCCGGCGCGGCGCGGCAAAACATTGGATATGCGGAGAACTTTGCGAGAAGCGGTGCGGCGGGAAGGTGAGGTCTTCGTCCTACCCCGCCTCAAAAGAAAAACGCGGCAACGGCGTATTGTCTTGCTGGTCGACGTTTCGGGATCAATGAGCGAACGGACTGAGGGGATGATGCGGTTTGCTCATGTTTTGACGCAGGCAGCGGATCAAGTCGAAGTGTTTACCCTTGGAACGCGGCTAACATGCGCGACAACCGCGTTGGCGGTGAGCGACCGCGAACAAGCCCTCGCGCGGGTTGGTCAAGTCGTTGCTGATTTCGATGGCGGCACACGCATTGGCGAGGCGTTGCATGCCTTTTTGGCCGTACCTCGGTTTGCCGGTTACGCGCGCGGCGCGATGGTTCTCGTACTTTCAGATGGGTTAGAGCGGGGTTCGCCAGACGCGATGATCGACGCGGTCTGGCGTTTGTCGAGGCTCGCGTGGCGGCTCGACTGGTTGACGCCATTGGCGGGTGACGCTGGATATGCACCGAAAACGGAGGCTTTATCCGCCGTACTTCAATATCTCGACGAACTGGCAGACGGATCGGGAGTGACGGCGATTTGCGATCATGTACTTGGCTTGGCGAGGGCCGCATGATTGACGCACATCATCACATTTGGCGGCAAAAAGACTTGCCGTGGCTATCAGGCCCCGAACAGCCTCGCATCTTTGGATCTTATTCCGCGATCAAACGCGATTACCTGATTGATGAATACCGAAGCGATATTGATGGAACGGGCATCGAGAAATCAATCTATGTGCAGGCGAACTGGGCTGCGAACGCGTTCGAAGATGAAGTTGCGTGGGTTCAACAATCCTCCGATGAAAGTGGTTGGAATATCGGAATAGTTGGGTACGCGGACTTCACCCAAAGTGACGTCCGCCCCCAACTGGACAGGCTGACGCAACATGACCGCATGCGCGGGATTCGCCAGCAATTTCATTGGCATGAAAACCCGCTATACCGATTTGCGTCTGATCCAGACCTTGCGATAGATCCGAGCGTTCAACGCAACGTTGGCCACTTGTCTGACTACGGTTGGAGCTTTGATCTGCAAGTCTTTCCCGACCAAATGTCGGGGGCTGCTCAACTGGCAGCGTCCTGCTCAGATGTGACCTTCGTTCTGCAACACGCGGGTATGCTTGAAGATACGAGCGACGAAGGCTGGGCCGCATGGCAAGAGGGTATGACTCACCTTGCTGCTTGTCCAAACGTGTGCAGCAAATTGTCTGCGTTTGGAACGTTCACCCACAAGAACGATCCAGCTTTTATCAAGACGATGATTGCGGAGACGGTGAGGCTCTTTGGCGCGGATCGATGCCTCTACGGGTCAAACTATCCCATCGAGAAACTGTGGGTCAGTTACGCAGACCTCTTCGCGGCCTTTCGCGTAGGCGTAGCCGACTTGGATGACGAACAACAGAACGCGATTTTCACCGACACCGCTGCGCGCGTGTACCGGATTTAAGGGGAAACGATCTCATGGCTTTGACTATTCATATTCTTGACTATGGCGATATCGAACTGGAGACGAGTTTCCTCGTACTCGGCCATGAGTGTGGGCGCACGCGGCGTGTTCCGGTCTACGGCTTTCTCATTCTGGGAGGAGCCTATCCGATCGTGGTTGACACTGGCTATCGGGACAATGCCATCATGGAAAGCCTCGGGATGCGCGGGCTGCAATATCATGACAACATGATCGAGAACCAGCTTGCCAAGCATGGCGTAAAAATGGGCGACGTGCGTTACGTCCTCCATACGCACTTACATATCGATCATGCTGGAAAGGATGATCTGTTCCCCATGAACACGACGGTCGTCATAAACCGGCGTGAGATGGAGTTCTCTGTTTCAGGGATCATGTTCCCGCAATATCCAAAACCAGACATCCTGCATTTGGTCGAACGGATCTATGAGCCATCGGCAATGCGTTTCCTCGACTTGGAAATCACAGGCGGTGAAGAGATCATTCCCGGCGTTTGGTGCGAAGCAGCTGGGGCTCACACCGAAGGCTCGATGAATGTCATGGTCGAGACGGCGGACGGCATCGCCTGTATCTGCGGTGACGTGATCTACGATTTCAATGATCAGATTGTGAATCAGGTTATGACTGTCGGCGATATGGAACCGCGCGTAACCGGAAACCATTCGGGGTCCAAACGCGAGGAAAAGGGCGCGATCAAAAAACTGCTCAATAACTACAAATATCTGCTGCCAATCCATGACCGTCCGGCAATGATCGAGAACGGACAGGTCCTCGCCCGGCTTGGGATGACCGTTCCGGGGCCGACCGTGGAAACGCTGCCGAAACGGGACTGGTTCCCCGTTTGATGCGCGGAGGATGAGATGACCCACACCGCAATCGACCCATCGTTCAACGATCTCATTGACCAGTATGCGCCTGTCGCCCAACTCGGGCGTGATTTCATTTTCACAGAAGGCCCAATTTGGCATCCCCATGAGAAACACTTGATGTTCTCAGATATGCCCGGCGATGTGCGGCGGCGGTGGACGCCAGACGGAACGGTGAGCGAGATCGCCCGGCCCTCGAACAAGGGCAACGGCATGACGTATGATGCCGAACTAAACTTGTTGATCTGCGAACATTCGACGTCTTCCGTGGTCAGGGTCTCGCCGAATGGCACGCGCACGGTTCTATGTTCGCACTACGAAGGGCGGGAGTTGAATTCGCCAAACGATATCATCGTTGGCAAAGACGGAGCAATCTACTTTACCGACCCGACGTTCGGGCGGATGGACCACTTTGGGGTCAAGCGGCCCATGCAAATGGGGTTTCAGGGCGTTTATATGCTGCGCCCAAACCATCGACCCGGCGACGAACCTGTTCTCGTTTCCGATAAATACATGTTTACGCAACCCAACGGGCTTTGCTTCTCGCCGTGCGAACGCTGGATGTGGGTGAATGATACGGATCAAGCAAACATTCGCATGTTTGACGTTGCCGACGACGGAAAGCTCACAAACGGACGGGTGTTCGCGAGTGGAATCAAAGATAGCGCCAAGCCGGGTCTCCCCGACGGCATGAAAGCCGACCGGAACGGCAATGTTTGGGTGACTGCGCCCGGTGGGGTCTGGGTCTACTCGTTTGACGGAAAGCTGATTGGCAAGGTTGCCTGCCCCGAGATGGTTGCGAATATGCACTGGGGCGGAGACGATTGGCAGACACTCTTCATGTGTGCGTGTACATCGCTCTATTCGGTACACACCAAGCTCGCAGGGCGGATCGAGCCGTTCATGTTTGCCAAAAATGCGGTGCCGCCTGCACCCGCAATGGCTCATTCTTCTGAAGCGCCGGTGCCACAAAGCGCGTCAACGCAATCAACCACGGTTGAAACGCCTTTATCAATCTCGCCCTCAAGAACCGCGCTTATCATTCAAGATTTACAAAACGACGTGATGATGGATGGAGGCGCGTTCGCCTCGACAGGGTCGCCTCAGCACGCGAAAGATCAGAACGTGATCGAAAATGTTCGCCGTCTTGCTGATGCCGCGCGAAAGAAAGGTATGATGGTCATTCATGTTTGGATGATCTGCGAGCAAGGACATCCGCACCTCGCCCAGCACGCGCCTCTATTTCAAGGCCTCAAGGGAGAGAACGCACTTGTGCGTGGAACATGGGGGGCCGCGCCTGTACCGGGATTGGAACCTCAAGACGGGGATCTGATTGTCGAGAAAATGTCGATGAGCGCATGGGAGACCTCGCGCCTCGAAAGCTATCTGCATCATGGTGGGATCGATACGATCATCAATACCGGGTCATGGACAAACATGAGCGTCGAGCACACCGCGCGAACGGGCGCGGACAAAGGCTTTCACATGATCGTACCGGAGGACGCCTGCTCGACCATGAACGCAGACTGGCACCGAGCGTCGATCGAGTTCGGCATGAGCAATGTCGCAACGATCACACGCGTCGATAAAGTCCTCGCGGCGTTAGCTTAGCCTTCGGCGTTCAAGAATGGATTAAAGAGTTTCTTGTCTTTCCATCCCTCGACGAAAACTGCGTGCCTTCTGATAGTTTCACATTATCATTGGGCGAATCCAATGAACCGGAGACTTCAATGATCGACCTTTATACTTGGACGACGCCGAATGGTCGCAAGATTTCAATCATGCTTGAAGAGCTTGGCGTCGAGTATACAGCTCACTCCATCAACATCGGCGAAGGGGAGCAAAAAACGCCGAGTTTCTTGGAAATCAGTCCGAACAACAAAATCCCAGCCATTGTCGATCATGACAACGGGCTAAAGCTGATGGAGTCGGGTGCGATCCTCATCTATTTGGCGGAAAAATACGGAAAGTTTCTTCCAGTCGAACCAAGCGCCCGCGCAAGGGCAAATGAATGGCTGATGTGGCAGATGGCGGGTTTAGGACCGATGCTCGGCCAAACCCATGCCTATCATCACTTTAATCCAGGTAAGGCCGAGTTTGCCGAGGAACGGTTCTTGACGGAGGCTGCGCGGCTGTATTCGGTCCTGGATAAGCGCTTGAGTGATCGCGACTTCATCGTCGACGAGTATTCCATTGTCGATATGGCGTGCTGGCCTTGGGTATCCCGATACGAATGGCAGAGTATTTCGTTGGCAGACTATCCGAACGTCCGCGAATGGTATCAACGCACCGCCGAAAGACCCGCTGTTCAGGCAGGCTACCACGTCCCGAAAAAAGTCGGCGAGATTCCCGCTGGTTGATCTCAGCGTCTACGTAGGATGGTTTGACGGCAGAGATTGCTTGAGTGAGTGCGCTTTAAGTCTCGCGCTGGATCGATCCTTCTTCAATCTGGCGTCACACTCACCGTTTTGCACCATTGGGGGCGTTGCCGCGCTGAAGAAGCCGTCACGTCCCCTTACACGCCCCGCTGTCTGCGATTTTGATTGACCAACCAGATAAGCGCGGCACCTGCCAGCAGCAGGAACGGGATCATCGCGTAGTTCACGGCATTCCAGCCATTGATTGGTGTGCCGCCCGAACAGTTCATTAATCCACCCGATGCGAGGCTGGCGATGGTGACGCAGCCAAAGACCATCATATCGTTTAGGCCTTGAACCCGACCTCGTTCATGTGGGGCGTGGGAATCGGCGAGCAGACTGGTTGCGCCGACGAACCCAAAGTTCCAACCAAGGCCCAGAAATATCAGGGCAACGTAGAAGTTTGGTAGCGCCACGCCCGACAGGGCCACGACACCGGCCAGTCCGAGTATCGTTAACCCCGCCGTCATGATCGTGATCGCGCCAAAGCGGACAATCAGATGCCCCGTGAAAAACGATGGAATAAACATCGCGAGGACATGGGCGGAGACAATATCGTTGGCGTCATTGGTCGTAAAACCGCATCCCACAACGGCCAATGGCGTCGACGTCATAACAAGATTCATGAGAGAGTACGTGACCATCGCGCAGACGATGGCAACCAAGATGCTCGGGTCACGCAACAGATCGAGCCGCGACCGGCTCTCCAACTTTGCGTTCTTCGTCGCGGCTCCATCATCGCCATCGGGCAAATCAAGAAAGAAAAAGAGCAGCATGCCGAGCAGATTGATAACGATGATTGCGAGGTAGGTTCCCAGAAACGGAACCACGGAGGCGTCATGGACGAGCTTATTCACCTGTGGTCCAAAGCCCGCTGCCAACAAGCCTCCGGCCATGACGTAAGAGATTGCCTTGGGTCGAAAGCTCTCCGATGCGGTATCGGCGGCGGCGAACCTGTAAAAGCCTTGTGACGACATATAAATGCCGGTGAAATACGATCCGAGAAGCAGGATCGCGAACGAGCCAATAAAGAGTCCGTAGGCTGCAATCGCAGCGCCAAGCGCACCGCACATCGCGCCCAGCACAAATCCAAACTTGCGGCCGCGGCGTTGCATCAAGGGCGAAAGCCAAGGCGCTGTCGTCATTGAACCGAAAACGATTGCTGAAATGGGCAAGGTTGCAAAACAAGGATTATCCGCGAGCATGACACCCGCGAGCCCTCCAACCACGAAAAGCATAGGCATCTGCGCGCCCAAAAACGCTTGAGCGGCTACGAGGACGGCAATATTTCGTTTGGCGCGGCGATCATCGGAGTACGTTATTGATTTTGTCCTTTGGTATGGCTTCGCGAATCCGGAAGTCCTTACGTTACTCGACGCCGAGGTTCTTCAGGGCGGCCTCAACACGCGGGGTATCCACCGGGTTATTCAGCTCCCAAAAAACCTGCCCCGGTGCTTCGACTTCGACGCAGCGAATAGGAACGCCATTTTCGAGAAAGCGGAGTTGCTCCAAGCCTTCAAGCGCTTCAAGCGGACCTGCGCTCCAACCGACGTATTGGTTCAATGTGGCTGGGGTGTAGGCATAGAGACCAACGTGATGAAAAACCGGAACGGTCTCGCGGTCTTGAATATCCCCGCCGACATAGGGGATCACTTCCTTCGAGAAATAAAGGGCGTTACCCCCTGCCCCAAAAACAGCCGTTGTGCCGCCGACTCGTCCCGCCTTTCGATCTTCGACAAAGTTGCGATAAGTTTGCGCATCACAGCGGAGCACTGGGGTTGCAACGTTTGCGCCTGCTTTCATCGCGGCGATCAGAGCTTCGACGAACCAAGGCGGCGTCAGAGGTGCGTCACCTTGTAAGTTGATGACGATCTCAGGATCACCGAGTTGAGAGAGCGCGTCCTGGCAACGCGCCGTGCCGTTCTCGCACGCCTCTGCCGTCATCACGACATCAGCCCCAAAACCACGAGACGCCTCCGCGATCCGATCATCGTCTGTGGCAACGACAATTTTCGAAACACCCGAGACGGCGCTCGCGGCTTCCCAAGCGCGCTGGATCAACGGCTTGGGCACCCCCGACGCACCTTTGAGCGGCGATAACGGTTTGCCCGGAAAACGGCTGGATTGATAGCGAGCCGGAATAACGATGGTAACGCTCATCCTAGAACTCAACGCCGATTTGCGCTTTGATGCCTGAGCGGAAGGGATGCTTGACCAGCTCCATCTCGGTCACCATGTCGGCGACTTCGATCAGTTCTTCTTTTGCGTTACGGCCGGTCAAGACGACATGGGTCATCTCAGGTTTTTCGTTCTGCAAGAAAGCCGCAACTTCGTTCACGTCGAGGTAATCATAGCGGAGCGCGATGTTAATCTCGTCAAGCAATACCATTTTGTTGGCGGGGTCGCGAATAAGCTCTTTCGCTTTTTCCCATGCGGCTGCTGCCATCTCCATATCGCGAGACTTGTCTTGGGTTTCCCACGTAAAGCCTTCGCCCATGGTATAAAACTGACAGGCGTCCGAAAATTTCGCGAGGATCAGGTCTCGTTCACCGGTGGACATGCCACCCTTGATAAACTGAACCACTGCGCATGGCATTTCATGGGCGATGCAGCGAAAGATCATTCCAAAAGCAGCGGTGCTTTTGCCCTTGCCTTTACCCGTATGGATGATGACCAACCCCTTTTTGTCGGTCTTCGTTGCCATGATTTTATCGCGCGCAGTCTTCTTTTTGGCCATTTTGGCCGCGTGGCGTGCATCATCGTCTTTTTCGGTCATGGCGCAGCTCCGTTCTCGTCAAACCGTTCGGTATTACTGAGATGTCAGAGAGACGCTCTTTCCGCAAACGACTTTTGGTTTTTCGATGTCTGCGAGTGCCGTGGGCGTTGGTTGAATTGATATGACACCACGTCCGGAACACAGTTGCAGCAGGACTTCAAACTCGCCGATATCGATGGTACTTTCGACTTCTCCGGCCCGGATCAGCGAAGCGGCTTGGGTCCAACTGAGGCTTCCCCCCTCGTCCGCCACCGATTGCTCAAGCTGATCGCCCGCGGGGAGAGCGGCCTCGCCGGCTTCGATGTTCGCGACGCCCAGCGATGCCGGGACCGTACCGAGCGGGACGGCTTGCTCGACCGAACGAAGAACGGGCAGGCCTGTTGGCGGTGTATCAAGGCTGGTAGCTGGCGCGGACAGTCCGGGGCCGCCAAGAGCCGCAATCGTTGGCTGCGGCGGCAAGGCTGGCGCAATCGGCAACGGCGCTGGAGCTGCCGGAACAACGACTGGGGCGGGCGTTTGAAGCGCTGCACTCTGAGCGACTGGCCGCTGTACAGGTCGAGGCGACGACGAAATCGGGCGCGGCGTTGGTGCGGGTGTGCGGCTGATAGATGCGATCTGAGTGGTAGGTGGCGCGGGGGCGGCAGGTCGATTGGCCGTAACGGCTCGATCCAAACCAACATCGACGACGTCGCGCGGCGGCAAGCTGTCCTGCTCCGGGACGCGCGCTGCAAGCGCCGCATTCGTCCGCACCGGAACATCCAATGGAACGGAAGCATCGCCCGGCAGCCGTCCATCGTACTGAGAGAATGTCGCCGCTGGCGGGCGGGTGGTGGGCTCGGGTGGGCGGGCCAGCACGTCTGGCGCCGGAGGGTTCGCAATCAGGCGAGAGAGACGCGGCTGCCCCAAAGATCGGGTCGCCGGCGCGGGTTTGTCATTGGCGCGGGCTTCAAGGGATGGAGCCGCCACGGGCTGCTCGTTCGCTTGCGTGCGCTGAGTATCATCCGCTGAGCGCCCGCAAGCGCCCAACAAAATCAATGACATAACGAGGCCAATGGCTGACGACGCGCGCATGACAGAAACTCCAGACCGACCAACAAGGACGCAATATAACAGGACAAACTGGATACATGACCAGATGCCCGACCGTTTTCAGGACGACGGGCATCTGTGCTGTGGTATATTTACACTACTTAGCGTTGGTTATCCAGTGACTTAGCCAACCGGACAAGATTAACGAATTCAGCGCGGTAGCCGAACTGATCGTCTCCCTTCGCACCATTCGCCAGTGCAATGAGGTCATCATAGTTGTACCCCTCAAGCCGCGTTCCCCCTCGCAGCATTTGGGCAAACGCTGCAACCGAGGAGGCAAAACGAGCTTCTTGCGAGGCGTCATCGGCGGACGAGATCTCATCCCCGGCCCCAACCGGACGCGAGATCAGCGTACTCGTGTCTTCTTCGGGCAGTTTGTAGCGAATCTTGACGAAGGCGTACTCGTCATTGGCGTCCGTCACCGCGACAGGCGCCGTCTCCGCTTCGGCATAGCGAAGGCTATCGATAGTCTCGGCGGGCGAACCCGTCGGCGTCAACTCATAGATCGCCGTGACCGTGTGACCAGACCCGATCTCGCCAGCATCGATCTTATCATTGTTGAAGTCCTCGCGCTTGAGGGCGCGGGTTTCGTATCCGATCAGACGATACTCGCTGATCTGCGCCGGATTAAACTCGACTTGAATCTTGACGTCCTTAGCAATCGGGATCAGCGCCCCGCCCGCTTCATCGGCGAGAACTTTCTGGGCCTCCGACAGCGTGTCAATATACGCGGCAACACCATTACCGTTCTGCGCCAGCGTTTGCATCAGATGGTCGTTGTAGTTGCCCATGCCGAAGCCAAGCACGGAAAGAAACACACCGCTCTCGCGCTTTTGCTCAACGAAGGTCTTCATCTCGTCGGGCGATCTGAAACCAACATTAAAATCGCCATCCGTGGCGAGGATCACGCGGTTCACGCCGTCTTCATCAAAGCTCTCTTGTGCTTTGTTGTAAGCAAGTTCGAGTCCCGCAGCGCCCGCCGTCGAACCACCCGCACGCAAACGATCAAACGCCGCGAGAATGGTGGAGCGTTTGTCCGCCGATGTCGGCTCCAGAACCGTACCGGCGCTACCTGCGTAGGTGACAATCGAGACCGTATCGTTCTCGCCGAGCGTATCGAGCAACAGCTTAAAGCTGTTGATCAGCAGCGGCAGTTTATTCTGCGCGTTCATCGAACCGGAGGTATCGATCAGTAAAACGATATTCGTGTTAGGCCGCTCCGACGCGGGCGGCGTATAACCCTTAATGCCGATATGCATCAGCTTGGTTTCGGCATTCCACGGTGTCGGCGTGACCGTTACGTTGGCCTTGAACGGCTCCTGTGCATCGGTCGGCGCGGCGTAGTCATACGGGATGTAGTTAATCAGCTCCTCGACCCGAACGCTGGCGGGGTTTGGAAGTTGGCCACGATTAAGCGACGCCCGCATGAAAGAGTAAGACGCGGTGTCCACGTCGATAGAAAACGTCGAGACCGGATCATCGGCTGAGCGCTTAACGGGGTTGTCGGCGACTTTCTCAAACTTGTCGCGCCCTTGCGCTTGATGGCCGACAACGCTGGTATCCGTGTCGGCGCCTATTTGAACGGACGGGAAGGCCGGAGCGGGGCTGGCAATGATAGGCTGCGCGACCAAGCCATCCGCGACGCGAGTTTCGGGCACGGGAGTTCTCGCACGATCCAATGTTTCTGCAGGAGCCAATTTCGCAACCGTGGAAACAGGTTCAGCCGCCGCGAAATCACTTTCTTCAGTCCGTAAGGCTTGAAGCTCAATCGTCTGCTCGACCGAAGCATCATCTGCCTTAGCAGCAACACGCGTGTTCTGCTGAACCGCCGCATCGGCTTCGGTCAGCGACGCACCGACGTTCGAATACGTGGTATTGAGTTCGCCCTTGATGTTGGGCAAAACAACAAACGCGGCGAGCGCGGCTGCAACGGCAGTGCCGCCAAACATCATGCTAAAGGTCGGAATTCGGCTGGTCATGGATCGTCTCCTAGGTCTCGTACCCCCTCGGGGTGCGTTCTGACCACTAAGACGACGGTGAGCGTCCGATCCTTGGTAAGCGGAAATATTTTTTTCAGTTTTCTTTGGCGCGGCAAGATCAGGCTTGCCTGCATCTGCCGTATCCACGGCATGATCGACAGACTCGGCAGTTGCTGCAGAGGACGCTTCGGAAAATTCTTGGTCGAAAGCGAGCATCGCAGCGTTCATGCCTTTTGCCCGTGCGACGACACGCGGCTCGGCCGATCGTAGTTCTTTGCGGAGGCGATCCAGTTCATCCGTCATTGCGCTGCCTCCAATTCATTCTTGGCCATCATTCTAAGCTTTGCGCGGACTTCTGACATCCGCCAAGCAACAGTGCCTTCGGCAACGCCCAATACCTTCGCGGCCTCGGCATGGGTCAAATCATCCGTCAACACTAAAACAGCAGTTTCGCGCAAATCGTCGCTCAGGCTACCCAGCGCAACACGCAGCCAATGCAGCCTCGCTTCGGTATCTGCGGCTTCTCCACGCGACAGCTCCGAAACCTCCGCGAAACCAAGTGCAGTGCGAGACCGTGTTGCCGCACGGCGCAGGGCATCTCGGCTCGCATTCAGCGTGACGGTATGCAGCCATGTCGTAAACTTCGACTCGCCGCGCCAGCTCCGCAGTTTTTTGGGCAGCGCAGACCATACCTCTTGTGTCACGTCCTCGGCCTCCGCCGTATTCCGAACGATCCCCAATGCAACCCGGTAAACCCGATCATAATGACGCTCAAGCAGGCTGCGAAAAGCCCGCGCATCACCCGTAGCCGCTTGACCTGCAAGGGTTTCATCCATCTCATACTCGTCTTTTTCAGCAGTGAGACGCATGGCGGTGATCAATCCTTGGCGGCACCTTGAATTTTATCGCATTTATAACGCGATACTGGTCCGCACAGCCGTTAAAATGCTCACGTACGAAATTTGTCTAACAGCATCGTGGCGGAATTTGAACGGGGCGTCCATAGGTTGCGCTCCGCTGCCTCGGCGAATTTATCGGCGATTTCCCGCAATGCGGCGGGATTCGCGTTCTCGATAAACTCGCGCGTGTCTTCGTCGGCGAGAATGGCATCGAAGACGAGATCAAAGTGGCGGTCTTTCACCGCTTTGGTTGTTGCGGCAAAGGCGAAAAGATAATCGACCGTTGCGGCGATCTCAAAAGCGCCCTTGTAACCGTGCCTTTTGACGCCCTCGATCCATTTCGGGTTCACAACGCGGGACCGGATCACGCGGCCAATCTCGTCTTCTAAGGTGCGGATGACGGGACGTTCGGGGCGCGAATGGTCGTTATGGTAGACGGTCGGCTCTTGCCCCGACAGCGTTGCAACCGCCGCCGACGCGCCGCCTTCAAATTGGTAATAGTCGTCGGAGTCGAGAATGTCGTGTTCCCGGTTGTCTTGGTTTTGAACCACCGCCTGAACACCCGACAGGCGCGTTTCGAGGGCATCGCGGGCGCGATCCCCCATCGTGCCGCCGCCATAGGCATACCCGCCCCATTCAAGATAGCTTTCCGCAAGGTCTTCGCGCTTTGACCAAAGCTGCTCATCGATCATCGCTTGCAGGCCCGCACCATATGCGCCGGGTTTGGAGCCAAACACGCGGTAGCCTGATTTTTGCGGATCACCTGTTTTTGCCAGTTCATCCTTATAGCGCGCCGCCATCGGGTTTTGATCGGCAGGTTCATCCAGCGCCATGACCGCACGGGCGGCACTGTCGAACAAGTCCATCTGTGCGGGGAAGGCATCGCGGAAGAAACCGGAAACTCGAAGCGTCACGTCAACGCGCGGTCGGTCGAGGGTGTCGAGCGGGATGATTTCAAACCCCGTCACCCTGCGATTGGCGCCGTCCCATTGCGGGCGAACGCCCATGAGGGCAAGACCTTGCGCGATGTCGTCTCCGCCGGTGCGCATGTTGGCGGTTCCCCATGCCGTCAGGACAACGCTACGAAGCCAGTCGCCCTGCTCTTGCATATGGCGTTCGATCAACAGTGACGCCGATGTCCAGCTGAGCGAATACGCCGCAGGCGTGGGCACGCAGCGGCTATCGACCGAGAAAAAATTTCGACCTGTTGGCAGAACGTCAGGGCGACCGCGTGTTGGTGCGCCGGACGGCCCCGGTGGGGTGAAGCGCGCGTTGAGGGCGTTGACCGTTGCCGCGTGTTCGTTCTCTCCACAACGACGCAGTGCGGGGCGCATCGTTGCCTCGATCCAATCAAGAACGGGTTGCGAGTGAACGCCGGGGCCGCGAGTGCCGGTTTCAACAAGTTGTGCCGCCAGAAGTTCGAGACGTTCCACTGTGTCACCGTTGGTCCGCCATGTCTCGGTTGTCAGCGATTTCAAGCCCTCAGGTTTGCCTCCCGTCCACGTCTCAGCCATCGCACAATCGAGCGGATCGAAGTCGGGGCTTTCGAGCAGGTCATCGGCGAGGGCGCGGATGAGCGACGCGTCCGCCCCCTGCCCTTTTCCGCGTGGCACGCGGGCGAGCGCAACCAGCAGGTCGGTTTCTAACCTTCCTTCAGGAGCGGAACCAAAGATGTGCAGACCATCGCGGATTTGGGCCTCTTTTAACTCGCACAGATACTCGTCAAGTTTGACAAGTGCATCGTCTTCGGGCGTGTCACTGGTTATTCCAGCGTCTTCATCAAGGCCGGTGGCCGCAGTCAGCGCTCTGATCTCGCGTTGAAGAAAATCGAGACGGCGGGGGTCGACGCCGGACGCTTCGTAATACTCATCGACCAACGCTTCGAGGTCTTTCAGCGGACCATAAGTTTCAGCGCGCGTGAGCGGCGGCGTCAGATGATCGACGATAACCGCGCTTGTCCGACGCTTCGCTTGCGTGCCCTCGCCGGGATCGTTGACGATGAACGGATAAAGGTGCGGCGTTGGACCGAGGATGGCTTCAGGAAAACACTCTTGTGACAGTGCGAGTGCTTTGCCCGGCAACCATTCCAGATTGCCGTGCTTGCCAAGATGGATAATCGCATCCGTCCCGAGTTCTTCGCGCAGCCAAGCATAGAACGCGATGTAGTTGTGCGGCGGCACGAGGTCGGGCGCGTGGTAGGTTTCTTTTGGATCGATATTGTAACCCCGCGCCGGTTGGATTCCGACGACCGCATTGCCATAGCGTATAATAGACAACGCGAAACCGTCCTCACCAACGAACGGATCGTTTTGTGGCAGGCCCCAGCGATCCTCGACGCTAAGACGCAAATCCCACGGCAGCGTTTTGTAGAATGCTTCATAGGCTTCGAGAGACAGACGTTCGCCCCCCGAGCGGTCAGCGCGATCTGCCAGCCAATTCGTCGGACCATCTTGGACTTGTTGCATGAGGTCAGCGGAGTCGGTCGGCGCGTTGGTGACGTGATAGCCCGCACCGTCGAACGCTCGCAACAGGTCAACGCAGCTTCGCGGCGTATCCAGACCGACGCCATTGGCCAGACGTCCGTCTCTGTTCGGATAGTTTGCGAGCAAAACCGCGACGCGCTTTTCCGCGTTCGACTTACCGCCGAGCTTCGCCCAGTTTCGCGCCAGTTTTGCGACAAACGCGATGCGGTCGCCTTGTGCCCGATAGGTCGCAATGCGGCACTCCGTAGCTTCGTCAAAATAGGCTTCTGACTTAAAACTAACGGCTCGTGTCAAGACGCGGCCATCGACCTCGGGCAACGCGACGTTCATCGCGATGTCACGAGCATTCAAACCGTTTAAGCCTGTCGCCCACGCTTCTTCAGTTCCACCCGAAAACACCATTTGGAAGACGGGCGCTCCGGCGGCGTCGAGGGGCGTCGGGCTATGTTGAGCAGACTGAGGTGATGACACAGCAAAGCCGGTGCCATTGAGAACAACGGCGGGGGGGGCCTCATCAAATAGCGTTGCCAGCGTCGCCGCAGACACGTCATCCTTCAGCGACGCAACAAAAATTGGCAGCGGGTTCATCCCCTCCTGCATCAAAGCGCGAACCATGCGGTTAATCGGGTTCAACCCCGCGCCTTGCACCAAAGCCCGATAGAAAACGACGGCGGCGACGGGCGCGCCTTCGGTCCAATTTTCACGAAGCGTGGCAAGGTCGGCAATACCCGATCCCGGCCAGTAAACGCCAGCCCGCAACAAGGGTTTTGCGTTCTCAGGACGCTCGGCGCCATCAAGGATCGCACGAGCATATCGCAGGGCATTAACGTTGTTCTCAGGTCCGCCCTCAACGAAATAGGACCAGAGCGCGTGCCAGTCTTCTTCATTGACCGATGAAGCCCTGCGCAAGGCTTCATCGGGCTTATCATCTCCCGGAAGCGCGGCGAACAGAACGCCTGCTTCCTTGAGACGGGCGGAGAATTGTTCGATGCCGTAGGGCCAGTACCCCTCGCCGCCCAAGACCCGCGCAATCACCAGACGGCTTTTGGTCGCGGTCTGATCGAGATAGAGGTCGACCGACATGGGATGGGCAAGATGAAGCAACGATGCAAGCCGCAGCGATGGCGCGTCATCGCCCAGTTCCGACCGCGCTTCGGATAACGCCGCCAGTTCCGTGTCCGCCGCCGAGATGACGATAACATCAGCCGGGGTTTGGCCGAGATCAACCGCCTCGGACCCATCCGAAACCTCACCCGGCTGCGCTAAAAGAAGGTGCATTTATCTTGCGACCCAGCTTTGGGGAAGGATTGAACTACGCACGCCGCAAAGTCGGGTCAGCTTTGGGATCGTTGGCGGCATAGGACTCGCCTCTTCCGTTCCAAGGGCGTTGAGATAGGCGACGAAGTGTTCGACTTTTTCCTCGGCGGATTGTCCGGGCGAGCTGACGTCCACCGCAATGACTTGCAGGAAACATGGGCAAGCCTTTTGCGCAGTGTTCATGCCACCCGCTTGAAGTTCGTCGTCGCTGAGGGTCGCGGCGTAATCTGGCGCTTGCCGTTTCAGTGTCGTGATACGGTTGTCCGTAACATCCTTGAGACAGCGTTCCAGAAACTGCGTGCCCGCTTCTGATTTTGGCCCGTCATTGGCGAGTGCTGGCCAAGCCATCAAAGCGGCAAGAGCGATCAGGCGTCTCATGCGAACGCGCCACGAATGGCGGCCTCGTCCATCCCGTGCAAACCGATAACCACGAGGCGGGTTTCGCGCGGATCATCGTCAAAGGGGCGGTCGAAGTAGGTTTCGATCCGAGGACCGACGGCCTGCACCACCATGCGCATGGGCTTTCCTTCGACAGTCACAAAGCCTTTGAGCCGCAGGACGTCATGGGCGCGGATGACATCGCCGATCTTGGCCAAAAACGCATCGGTATCTTCGATCTCTCCCAAATTTAGGGCGAAACTTTCGAACTCGTCATGGCCGTGCGCGTGTTCGTGGTCATGGTCATGGTCGTCATGATGATCGTCTTCATCGTCGTGATGATGGTGGTGATGGATTTCGTGACGCGCGGAGATATCGTCTTCCGCGGCTTTCGCCATACCAAGCAGAACGTCCGGGCTAAGCCCCTCGACGCCTGAAGGAACGAATGTCACGCCGTCCCGCGTGCGCGGTTTCAGCGTCGTGATAATGGTCGCCGCTCCGCCTTCCATCGCATCGGATTTAGACACAACAATCATATCAGCGCAGGTGAGTTGATCTTCAAACAGATCCGCCAACGGCGTTTCGTGGTCGATGCTGTCATCGGCTTCACGTTGCGCGGTAACGCGGTCTTCGTCATGGGCGAAGCGGCCATCGGCCACGGCTGGGCCGTCCACCACAGTCACAACACCATCAACAGTGACCCGCGTGCGAATGTCTGGCCAGTTGAAGGCGCGGATGAGGGGTTGCGGCAGCGCGAGGCCGGACGTCTCAATCACGATATGCTCGGGCGGGTCTTCGCGGTCGATCAGCTTTTTCATTGTCGGGACGAAATCGTCCGCGACGGTGCAACAGATACAGCCGTTCGACAGTTCCACCACATCATCGTCACGGCAAAGAGCATCGCCGCAGCCTTTCAGCACTTCACCATCGACACCGATATCGCCGAACTCATTGATAATGAGCGCGATGCGTCGGCCATCGGCTTTGGCCAGAAGATTGCGGATCAGCGTCGTTTTGCCCGCACCCAAAAAGCCGGTGACGACAGTCGCAGGAATCTTTTGCATAGAAGTACCCTCGCTAAAAACGCAGGCCGTGGACGGATAAAGGCCCGCACGAGACGGGCCTATTAGCGGTCATCAAATCGAAATCCCAGTTGCGAAGGCGAACCTTCGCATCAAGGGTCAACCGAGGCCAAGCGAAGCGAACACAGCCGCTTCAGCGCCTTCGAGGAAGAAGGTCATGCCAACACCCGCGACAACGGCTCCGGCGAGGCGGGGCTTGATGTCTGCAGCACTTTCGATGCCGCGCGTGGCCAGCCAACCAGCCGCCAGCGACAGGACATATTGAACCGCCGCGAGGCCGATCAGGTATCCAACGAGGACGGATGCGCTCATGCCCGCTTCTTGGCCGGTGATCGTCTGACCAAAGGCCCAGCCATGGAACAGACCAGCACCCGCAAACAACGCCATCACAAGTGTTGCGCTCATTGCGCGGCCCGATGCGAGCAGACCGCCGAGAATAATCAGCGATCCGGCAATCACAAATTCAACGTAAGGCAGTGCGACCCCATTGGTAATCAACGCGATGCCGCCGAGCATACCCGCGATATAAGCGAGGGGCGCGGTCGAAAGGCGTCCAATCACAGCCGCCACGATGCCGACAGCGATGACGAAAAACATGTGATCGAAGCCGAGGATCGGGTGGCCAATGCCGGACAGCACGCCGTGCGTGAAGGTCGTCATTTCAGCGCCCGCGAGCGGATGGTGAGCCAGAGCAGGTGTTGCAACAACAGCGGCTAAGGCCGCAAAGCCAGTGGTAAATTTCATCATCAGGTCTCCTCCCGTCCCACCGACGGGTGCTTGAATTTCCTGGATGGCAGGTCTCCTGACTCGCAGCGTCGGCTTTCGCCAGCTCCCCTCGCCTTCCCGGTTCGAAAACCAGTGGCCGATGAGGGTCGCACGCCGCTCACAGTCGCGGGGGCGGTTGCGGCTGTTGGCCCCCGAAATGGGTCGACCATATTCCGCATTCCCTATTAATCCTCGTGCCATCTAAAGACGGACACTTCGGAACCAATCCTACTCTTAGGCTTGGGCGATGTTCAGGGCCGTGTCAACAATTCGCGACGGTCGTTTTTCGGTCGAAAACGACAGACTTTCTGAAAACGAGGGCTTTGGTAGGATTACCCGCAACGCTTTTGCATCCACTCTCTCAGATGTGGCAGGTCTTCCCATCCGTAGGCCTGATCGGACGCGCCATCGCGGCGAAGCAATTCTAACCGTTCGAGGGCTTCATCGAGCGAAGGCTCAATCCCCTCTTTAACCGGCCACATGACGAAATGCGGGATGGTCATCTGCGGGAACCATTCGGCTTTGCGATTGTAGAACCGGACATGGACCGTCTTCCAGACGAAATGTTCCAGATCCTCTGCCGAGCGCCAGACCGAGAGGTTATAGTTCATTCCGGGATCGTCGGACCGGGTAATATCCATGTTGTTGTTGCCCTCGCCCGTCATACGCCAGACGAAACCGGGTGATTTCTCGGCCAAGGCATTGATGCGGTCTAGATTGTCCATGAACCCGGCCATCCGAGGGTCATCGAGGGCATACTTGGGGCGACCGACGTTGAGTTGGGCAATATGCATCTGAGGGCCTCTAACTTACGGGATTTCCATCACATTGAAGCGGTGCATTATCAATCCGATCGATGACAACGCTAAACCCATCTTGAGACGTTGCCGTCATCATGTTTTCGGCGTCTTCGACAACCGACCAACAGGATACGGTTCCGTATCGAAAGCAAAGGTTCTCTTTGGCGGGCCAATAAAGCCCATCTTCGCAATTGGCGGACGGAAACTGCCACGTCGCACGGCCTTTGCCGTAGAATCGTTCGGTTCCGTAATGCTGGCCATCAACCGTGTAATGAACAGTCTTGCCTTCAACCCGCTCTAAAAACGCTTCCGGCGTCAAAAGCGGGGTTTCCTCTGCCGCAGCGGCAGGGATCGCGAGGAAGGCTAACGCGAGAAACGGACGAGTTGCGGCGGCGCGCATGATACCGGCTCCTCTGAGATACGATTGATGTAGACAGACGGCGACTCGCTGATGTCGCCATCCAGATCGACAGCGGCGTGGCGGAATTGCGTTGAGCTTCCGTCCGATGAGGCAACGACATTCCAACAGCCATAGCGGTCGAGGCCGTAGAAGTAGCAAAGCACTTCTTCTTTTACGATCCAAACCCCGTGCATGCACTCACCGTCCGGCAAGCGCCATGTCACGCGACCATCGTCGTAATGCTGCTCATCGCCGCGGGGCTTGCCCCTCAAAGTATAGTGAAAGGTCTTTCCGCTGGTCAGATCACGGATTTCCTCTTCACCAAGGTTCCGCTCTCCCGTCTGCGGTCCTGCGATGGCAAGGCCCGTGCACAACGCGGCGGCTAACACTATTCCAGTTCTTGATATGCGAAACATAACGGCCCCTCCTAACGTCAGGATACACACCTTTTTTCAGAAATGGGGCTATTTTCGTGCAGCAAGTCGACCCTTTTCGTGCGGCGTGCTACGGAGTGGTGAAACAAGTCACAGGAGTCTGGGATGGAACTGATCTGGGCCGGGGCATCGCCCTATGCGCGCAAAGTCATGATCGTCGCGCATGAGCTGGCGCTGACCGATAAGATAAAGACGACAGATGGCTCGGGCACGCCCGTCGGTCCGAACCCGACCACAACGGCCTATAATCCCCTGGGTAAGCTGCCATGTTTGGTGCCTGATGACGGCCCTGCAATTTATGACAGTCGGATCATTTGCCAATATCTCATCAGCCAAGTCGCGGACCAAACTTTGCTGCCCGAGGGCAATGCGCGCTGGCAAACGTTGACGCTGGAATCCCTCGGCGATGGCATCTGTGATGCGGCGATTCTGATCCGCTATGAGACGGTGCTGCGCCCCGAGAACCTGCGCTGGAGCGATTGGCTCGATGGACAGTGGGGTAAGATTGACCGCGCGCTGGATACTGCCGAAGAACGTTGGGCTGCGCAGTTGGCTGGGCCTTTTGATTTGGGCCATGCTGCGCTGGGCTGTGCATTGGGGTATCTCGATTTCCGATATGCTGATCGGGATTGGCGCGCATCGCATCCGAAACTCGAGGCTTGGTATGATGGCTTTTCTGCGCGGGCATCCGTTGCCGCAACCGTTCCGCAGGGCTGATTGATGACAGTGACTCACGAAGACAAGGCAGCGGACCGAACCGCGCAATATCTCAAACGCGCCATTGAGGCGTTGGATGCTGAGTTTGGCGAAGGGTACGCAGCCGCCAACCCTGCGTTGGTCGGATCGTTTCTGCAATCCGCATCGATTGAGAGCGCCATTCTGTCAGCCGATACGGCGTTGGAATCGACGCTGGGTACTGTGCTGCCGCATGCGGATAAAAGCATTGAACGGGTGTGTGCCTCGCTTGAATACCTGAAGCCTCGTTTGTTCGGCTGACGCGATGGAAATCCGAGTTACGCCGAACATTTCGCTCGACGACTCAGAGATTGAGGAACGATTTGTCCGCGCCTCCGGCCCCGGCGGGCAAAACGTCAACAAAGTCGCCAGCGCAGTTCAATTGCGCTTTGACGTTGATGCCTCGCCCAATTTGTCCGAAGCGCAGAAGCGTCGTTTGAAGAAACTAGCGGGTTCCCGCATGACGTTGGACGGGGTGCTGGTTCTGTCCGCCGAGCAGTACCGGACGCAAAAACGAAACCGCGAAGACGCACTCTCCCGATTAATCGAATTGATCCGCGATTCTGAGAAGCCACCGAAATACCGTGTGGCGACCCGCCCGAGCTTGTCTGCGAAGCGAAAGCGAACCGACAGTAAGGTAAAACGCGGCGCCGTGAAGCAAACCCGCAAGAAGCCTTCGCTCGATTAGCGAGTAGAAGGATCAAGTCCGGTCACGAAAATGCCAACGATTCAGGTTTTTCGCTGCGCTAACGACAGGTTCTTGCGCGTTGATCCCACCTCACGAGCGGAAATTTCTTTCTGCCCGATGGCGTAGAACCCTCGCTGAACCTGCGATAGAAGACGCAGGAATAAGGAATCGCGGTTTGGGAATGTCGGATGAGTAAATTTAAGAACGTTAAGGTACTGGCAACGCTGGGTCCTTCGTCATCGGACCGGAAGACGATCCGCGCTTTGGCCGAAGCCGGAGCCGATGTCTTCCGCCTCAACATGAGTCATGGCGATCAAGAAGGACAGCGTGCGCGGTACGAATTAATCCGCGAAATCGAACAAGAGTTGGACCGCCCGATTGGCGTTCTCGCTGACCTGCAAGGGCCAAAAATTCGACTCGGGACGTTCGCGAATGGTCCACATGAGTTGAAGGAAGGCGACCCTTTCCAATTTGACGCCGACGAAACGCCCGGCGATGAAACCCGCGTTTACCTGCCCCACCCAGAGGTGCTGGAAGCGCTGACGAAAGATGCCACGATCCTGATCAACGACGGCAAGGTGCGACTGCGCGTTGTTGAAAAGCAAGGCCAAGTCATCAAGGCGGTGGTCATGGTGGGCGGCGAAATTTCTGACCGCAAAGGGATGAACCTGCCCGACGTGGTGCTGCCTCTCGCGGCGCTGTCTGAAAAAGATCGATCCGATCTCGAATTTTCATGCGAGTTGGGCGCGGATTGGATTGCGTTGTCCTTTGTTCAACGGGCCGCCGATATCGAAGAAGCCAAAGAGCTGATCAAGGGTCGTGCCTTGGTCATGACCAAAGTCGAAAAGCCCGCCGCCGTTGCCGATTTCATCTCGATCTTAGATGCCTCCGACGGGATCATGGTCGCGCGTGGCGATCTGGGCGTTGAGATGGACCTGCCCGATCTGCCGGCGATTCAAAAGCGCCTGATCCGACGCTGCCGCGATGTGGGTAAGCCCGTTGTTGTCGCCACTCAGATGCTTGAGAGCATGATCAATAGCCCCGTTCCGACGCGCGCTGAGATTTCTGATGTGGCTGGCGCGATTTATGACGGCGCGGATGCCGTCATGCTCTCTGCCGAATCCGCCGCAGGTGAGTTTCCTGTCGAAGCGGTTTCGACCATGAAAGAAGTGGCGCTGAAGGTTGAGGCTGACCCTGAATACCGCAAGATGATTGACGCCTCGCGGACGGATGCGAAGGCGAGCATTGCGACGGCCATCACCTCTGCCGCACGGGAAGTCGCGGATGCGGTCGATGTTAAAGCGATTTGTTGCTTTACCCATTCCGGTACAACGGCACGGCTCGCCTCGCGTGAACGCCCAAGCGCGCCGGTCATTGCACTGACGCCGTTCCGGAAGACAGCCCGTCAATTGACGATGTGTTGGGGCTTACACTGCGTTGTCTCGGAAAGTGTCGAGCGCTTTAAGATGGCGGTTATCTCTGCGGCGCGCGCAGCGAAGGCACTGGACATTGCGCAAGATGATGACCGGATCGCGGTGACAGCGGGTGTGCCATTCAACAAGCCCGGCACGACCAACATTCTTCGGATCGCGCCGGTCGATGAAAAAGCGATCTACGAGGGCGAGCCAGGCGGCGGGTATTGATCTGCCGCGGGGGTCCAGCGACGACGCTAGATAAGCTCGTCGCTATCCTCCAATGACTTTCCTCAAACGGCCCAATATACCTCCACTCGCATCACACACCGCCTCAGAATCATTCTGATAGCAGCCTGTCGCGGCGGCGTGACAGCCGAGGATTTGGTTATCTCCCGGTGCACCGGCATGGTAATGATAGCCCATTCCCTCAACGGTGTGCCCTCCGCAGGTATCTAGGTCGCTTGGTACCGCGCCGTCGCTATTCAGGCGCGCATGGATCGGCAACCCGTCCAGCGCAACACCAATCATTGCGGCGTGTCCGCTCGCTTCTGGTGGAACATCGTGACAGCCGGTAACAGCGTGGACATGGTACCCGACCGCCATGTTCACATGCCCACCACAATCGTCAAAAGCCGCAAGCGTGTAAGCACTCAGGATCGCCTCGACCGGTGCAGGCCCGCCAACCGCAGACCCGTTAAGGTGACGCCCGCTCCGCTGCGACTAAGCCGTCCGCCCTTTTTCGCCTTCATGACAGGGCGAAGCGGAATAACGAATGTTGCCGATGCATCGTCTTCTAAATAAGAAAGTTGGCACTCGACGCAGTGGTTTTGGTATTGCTCTTCGACATCAGGACGCGCCGCCGCTTGGCAGGAAATCTTCGTGTCGGTGACGTTGATCTTTCCCGTCTGAGGATCAAACATCTGCCAATTGTCGTCTTGGTAAAAGCTGGCTAGATTTTTGATGAATTCGCCATCGACATCATAAACCTTTCCGTCGCTGAGCCAAATCCCGCCCTGTTCTGCATCGTCCTTAATGTTCGTCGGACACCAAGGACCGATGTCGTCGCGCTTTGGCGCCTTACTCACTGTGACGGAGACGCAAGAGGTTTGCGTGCCATCAGAAAGGGTGCAATCGACAATCTTTGGGGGCGAACCGAGCGCTGAAGCCTCAAATCCCGACGCAATCACAGCGAGCCGTTCAGTCGCCTCAGCTTCACTCAGCGGATCAGCTTCGGGCGCGGGTTGTGTCGCATAGACAAGCCCGCCGCCAAGCGCGGCAGCAAACCCAGCCAGCAGGAGGATTTTTGAAACGGCCATACCGATCCCCAAAATTAAAAACCATCATAGACCACGAGACCAATCATGCGACGGCAGAAATCTAGGGTAAAGCAGCCTGTGTTTGAATTTTCTCGATAAAATTCACAGCGGCTCGCACCGCCGAATTAGAACGGCTGCCCCTCGGTTGAAGGGCAGCCGTCTTCGTTCGAATTAAAACAGTCCCTGAATTTCGCCGTCTGCGTCGAGCATAATCGACTCCGCCGCCGGAACGCGCGGCAGGCCGGGCATGGTCATGATCTCTCCGCAGATCGCAACGACAAAGCCTGCACCCGCCGAGAGGCGGACTTCGCGAACAGGAATATCAAAGCCTGTCGGCGCGCCGCGTTCGTTCGGGTCGGTCGAAAAGCTGTATTGCGTCTTCGCCATACAGACCGGCAGATCGCCGTAGCCTTGGTCTTCCCAAGCCTTAAGTTGATCGAGGATCTTCTTGTCCATGACGACACCATCGGCGCGGTAGATGCCTTTGGCGATGGCTTCGACTTTTTCGGCCAGCTTCATGTTGTCGGGATAGAGCGGCGCGTAGTTGGCTTTGCCTTCGTCGATGATCTCGACAATCCGGCCCGCCAAATCAACGGTCCCTGCGCCGCCGTCCGCCCAGTGCTTGCAGAGGATTGCTTCCGAGCCAAGGCTCTCGACATATTCTTTACAGGCCGCGACTTCGGCATCGCTATCGCCCGAGAAGTGGTTGATCGCGACGACAGCCGGAACGCCGAACTTGCCGATGTTCTCGATGTGGCGACCGAGGTTGGAACAGCCGTTCTTGACCGCCTCGACATTCTCTGCGCCCAGATCGGCTTTGGCGACGCCGCCATTCATCTTCATCGCGCGGATGGTCGCAACGATGACGATCGCTTTGGGTTTGAGGCCCGCCTTGCGACACTTGATGTTCAGGAACTTCTCTGCACCAAGGTCCGCGCCGAAACCGGCTTCGGTGACGACGTAGTCACACAGCTTCAGCGCTGTTTTCGTCGCAACGACCGAGTTACAGCCGTGCGCAATGTTGGCAAACGGGCCACCGTGGACAAAGGCCGGATTGTTCTCCAGCGTCTGCACGAGGTTCGGCTGCATCGCTTGTTGCAGCAGCACCGTCATCGCGCCGTCGGCCTTGATGTC
>CAZXMX010000012.1:0-29564 GCA_964641645.1 uncultured Neomegalonema sp. | reverse complement strand
AACGTCCGTAGAAGCCTGTGATCGTGGGAATGATCCCCATCGACAGGCCATCGATCGCACCATCAATTGTCGCTCCGTCGCCCTTCTTCCAGAAGAAGCGACCAACCCACATTGCAGGCTTAACGAAAATCCAATTGTACAGTTCGTCCATGTACCACTTGTTGAGCAAGAAGTCGTAAGCAACGCCCGCACTCTCGCGGATCTTCGCCGCCATGCCGGGACGAGCGATGTAAATCCAAAGCGCGAGCCCGAAGCCGATCAGCATTGCAAAGAACGGCGCTTTCTTGACCCATGTTGGCGAGTGATGGGCCTCGTGGATGATGTGTTGACCACCGGCGATCGCGTTGCCCCAGAAGTGATGCGCGCCATCACCGATGAAGGCATAGTTGAACACGATACCCGCGAGGATGGACCCCACAAACAGAATGCCCATTGGCGTGAGCATGATCTTCGGACTCTCATGCGCGTGAGCGTAGACTTCTTCGGTGTTGTTCCGCTCTCCATGGAAGACAAGGAAGATGAGCCGCCAAGAATAGAAAGCCGTCATCATCGCGACGATGACACCGACCCAGAATGCGAAGAGACCGGCATTGGAGTGTGCAGCGTGTGCAGCCTCGATCACCATGTCTTTCGAGTAGTAACCAGCGAACGGAGGGACACCCGTTAGAGCCATCGTCCCAACGACCATCAACAAATAGGTCAGCGGAATGATGCTCCACATTCCGCCCATCTTACGGATGTCTTGCTCGTCATGCAGCGCGTGAATAACCGAACCGCAACCTAGGAACAACAGGGCCTTGAAGAATGCGTGTGTGAAGAGGTGGAACATCGCCGCTTCGTACGCGCCGACACCTGCCGCGAAGAACATGTAGCCCAGTTGCGAGCAAGTTGAATAAGCGACGATGCGCTTGATGTCGTTTTGAACGAGGCCAACCGACGCTGCAAAGAGTGCTGTGAACGCGCCAATGTAAGTAATGAACGTGCTTGCACCATCCGCCAACTCATAGAGCGGCGACATACGGCAAACGAGGAAGACGCCTGCCGTCACCATTGTTGCAGCGTGGATCAGAGCGGAAACAGGCGTTGGCCCCTCCATCGCGTCGGGCAACCACGTATGAAGCAAAAACTGGGCTGATTTGCCCATCGCACCGATGAAGAGCAACATTCCCAACGTATTGAGAATGTCCATTTCCCAGCCGAGGAACATGAACGTCGAACCGGCCATCGCTGGCAGCGCTTCGAACACGGTATTGAAATCAAGCGAACCAAAGACCGCGAAGATGCCGAAGATGCCGAGCGCGAAACCGAAGTCCCCAACGCGGTTGACGATGAACGCCTTCATCGCCGCTTCGTTGGCGCTGTCTTTGTGATGCCAAAAACCGATTAGCAGATAGGAGGCAACCCCCACGCCTTCCCAACCGAAAAACATCTGAACAAAGTTGTCGGACGTCACCAGCATCAGCATCGCGAAGGTGAAAAGGCTCAGATAGCTAAAGAAACGCGGCTTCGACGGGTCGTGTTCCATGTAGCCCATGGAATAGACATGTACGAGCGCTGAAACCGTCGTGACGACGACCAGCATGACCCGCGTCAGCGTATCGACGCGCAACGACCAGACAACTTCAAGATCGCCAGAACTGAACCATGTGAACCATGTGATGATCTCAGGATCAGCAGAGTTTCCGCTGGCGAAAACAATCCAACTCAGCACTGCTGAGGCGATCAGCAAACCCGTTGGGATGAGCTGTGCCATACGGTCGCCGAGCGACTTGGCGAAAAGGCCAGCTAGCAAACAGCCGAGTAGCGGCATGAGGACAATCGCGGAAACCATGCGAAATCAGCCCTTCATCATGTTGACGTCTTCGACCGCAATCGTTCCGCGATTACGATGGAAACAGACGAGAATGGCGAGACCAATAGCAGCCTCTGCGGCAGCAACGGTAAGGACAAAGAGAGTGAAGACTTGTCCGCCGATGTCGCCAAGATGCGTTGAAAACGCCACGAAATTGATGTTCACCGCCAGCAGCATCAGCTCGATCGACATCAGAATGATGATGATGTTCTTGCGGTTCAGAAAAATGCCGAAAACCCCAATAACGAAGAGGATCGCAGCAACGCCAAGGTAGTGGGTGAGGCCAATCATCAGAGGCTTCCTCCCGGTTTAACGTCGCGCATCACAACGGCTTCTTTCGGGTCACGGTAAAGCTGTGACAAGACACTTTGCTTTTTCACACCTTCACGATGACGAAGGGTGAGAACGATCGCGCCAATCATCGCAACCAACAAGATCAGGCCGCTGACTTGAAAGGCGTAAACGTATTTCGTGTAGATGACTTCGCCGAGTTGCTGGGCATTGCCAACGCCGCGCGCCATCGATTCTGCTGGGCGCGCTGAATCGACTTCTTGCCAAGCGAGAAATCCAAAGCTGAGTTGCATGAGCAGAACGGCACCAATCGCCAGTCCGATGGGAAGGTATTCAGCGACCCTGCCCCGCAATTCCGCAAAATCGACATCGAGCATCATGACAACAAAGAGGAACAAGACCGCGACCGCGCCGACATAGACGATCATCAGCAGCATCGCGAGAAATTCGGCGCCCATCATGACGAAGAGACCCGCCGCTGAGAAAAACGCGAGGATCAGCCAAAGCACCGAATGAACCGGGTTGCGTGAGAACACGACCATAATGCCCGCAACGATGGCGGTAATCGCGAAAAGGTAAAAGGCGATGACTTGGATCATATCTGCCTCACCGATACGGCGCGTCGAGCTCGAGGTTTCGCGCGATTTCGCGCTCCCACCTGTCACCGTTCGCCAGTAATTTCGACTTGTCGTAGAAAAGCTCTTCGCGCGTCTCGGTCGCGAATTCGAAGTTTGGTCCCTCTACGATGGCGTCAACCGGGCACGCTTCCTGACAGAACCCGCAGTAAATGCACTTGGTCATATCAATGTCGTAGCGCGTCGTACGGCGGGAGCCGTCTTCGCGAGGCTCTGCATCGATGTGGATCGCTTGCGCGGGGCAGATCGCTTCGCAGAGCTTACAAGCGATGCAGCGTTCTTCGCCATTTGGATATCGGCGCAGCGCGTGTTCTCCGCGAAAGCGCGGGGACAGCGGGCCTTTTTCAAACGGATAGTTGATCGTCGCTTTTGGCATGAAGAAGTACCGCATCGCAATTTTGAAGCCCGCGAAAAAGTCGGCGAGCAGAAAATACCGTGCAGCTTTATCTATGGGGATCCCCATCAGCTCGCCTCCACGGGCAGTACTGCCTCGACTTTAATGGGTTCAGTGGTCGGTTCTGGCTCTGGCAATGTACCGTATCCCCGGCCCATTTCATGTGCTTCCTCGGTCATGGTCCAAGGCGCGATATCAAACCCCTTCATGACACCTGCTGTAATAACGACGAAAGCGAGGGACAGCGGCAAGAACATCTTCCAACCAATCCGCATCAGCTGATCGTAGCGATAGCGCGGGACAATCGCCTTCACCATCGAGAACAAGAAGAAGAAGAAAACGATCTTAAGGACAAACCACAAGACGCCATCAGGCAGCCCCGGGATCGGTGAAAGCCAGCCGCCAAAGAATAGAATTGTCGTCAGCGCACACATCATGACGATGTTCATGTACTCGCCGATCATGAACAGTAGATACGGCGTCGAGGAGTATTCGACCTGATACCCGGCAACGAGTTCAGATTCGGCTTCTGGCAGATCGAACGGTGGTCGGTTTGTCTCGGCGAGAGCTGAAATAAAGAACACCACGAACATGACCGGTTGTTTCCAGAAGTACCAGCCCACCAGTCCCCAATCGCTCGATTGAGCCAAGACGATGTCCGTAAGATTGAGCGATCCAACCATCAGCAGCACTGTGACGATCACGAAACCGATGGACACCTCATAGCTGACCATCTGCGCGGCTGAACGCAGGCCACCAAGAAAGGGATATTTCGAATTGGCGGCCCAGCCACCCATAATCACGCCGTAGACGCCCAAAGACGAAATCGCGAAGAGGTAGAGGATACCAACATTAAGGTCCGAGATTACCCAGCCTTCAGCAAATGGAATGGCTGCCCAAGCGATCACCGCCAAAACGAAGGTGATCATCGGGGCCAACAGGAAAACGGTCCGGTCAGCCCCCGCCGGAATCACGATCTCCTTCATCACGAACTTCAGAAAGTCAGCGAAGGATTGAAGCAAACCCCAGGGACCAACCACGTTTGGCCCGCGACGCAACTGCACCGCCGCCCATACCTTACGGTCCATGTAGAGGAGGAAAGCGAGAGAAATCAGCAGACAGACGAGAACCAGCAAGCACTGGCCTACTATCAAGAGAAAAGTCAGAAACTCGTCCATGCCGAGAAAATCCCTCTCGCGTCCAAGACGGAACGCGCGCTCGATCTAGTAATTTTGGGACTGTCTAGGCCCGTTAGCGCGTGGATACCACCCCTAAAAAGTCGCAAGCTAGCGCTTTCTAACTGACGGATTTCCCGAACGCCTCAATCTCCGATGCGATCTGTGGCCCGTTGGTCAGTTTTACGAGCCACGAGAGCGGAACTCCGTGTCCTTGAATGCCGTGCTCAGCACCGAAAACTGCGCCGAGGACCGGGGCGCGTCCGCAATTGTCGCCGCCAGCAAAAATATTGCGGTTAATGGCGTCTCGATATGATTCGGCCCGGGCGCAGATGTGGAAAATCACGGGTATGGCCTGAGACAAGGTGCAGGCGCGTCCAACTGTTCCGGCATATGCGACCGTATCATTTTCTTCGGATTCGATGGCATCGACCAACGAAACGCCAATCTGTCCTTCAGCCGCGCGACTCACCGTGATCGCGGCGTCACGAGGTGACAGTCCGCCATACGAAGCTTGGAGCAGAGCCGCTGCAATTGGCCCCCATTCCGCTGCGATGTCCGTAACGCTGGTGATCGCAACGATTTGATCGACTCGTCCGGCTGAAATATCCTTGGCTGCCACGGCGGCTGGAAGTCGAGCAATTGCCGGAACTTGATCATCTGGCCCACCAGAAGGATCGCGGCGGTCTTCTGCTAGATTTGCGAGCGTGCCCTTGGTCGCCTTGTCGATATACCCAACCCACGACCCGCCAGGCCCAAAGGTTTTGGCAAAACGATCCTGAAAATCCGCAACATCAAATGAGCCACCCATCGCGATCATAGATTGCACGGCAACCCGCAACTGCGCTCCATACTGGGAGACATCGCCAACAACTTTGCCAGGATGGACGAAAACGCCCTTGAAACCCTCAAAATCTGCTGGATCTGGAGAGCGAAACGCTGGCTCATTATCAGCCAACTCAGCAATCCGATCTGGATCATAGAGCCAGTGAAAACCCAAAGCAGCCGCATCGGCAACGTAAGCACCGATCAATGCTGCTTCGATACGGCTGCGTTTGGATGCTGCCACGTCGGTTAACAGGTCACAGTGATGTTGAGAATTCGCCGATTGATCGAATTGAGTGTGTAAACCTGCGCCTCACCCTCAAACTTGAAGGTCGACCCGTCGAAAGACCCTGTGCGATCCGCAACTTGCGCCAAGGTATCTCCTACACGGAAGCCGACGGTCTGCACTTCGCCCTTGAAAGCGCCCAATTGGAGCAATTCGGCCCCTTGGTTCACGCTCGCCTGAACACTAAACGAATCCGGTCCGCCTTCACATGTCACTTCGTTCAGCGAGTAGCTTTCTGATCCGAGCGTGACCTTCGCGGAACCGGCAATCGCAGCGCCAGACAAGGCAACCGTCGAGAAGCAGATCGCACCAGTGACTGAGATGAGTTTGAACACGTTCATCTAAATTCTCCTTCGAACTTTAGCCCATGATGCGCGTCAAAAGACCACTCGCAAGGGGAATAAGCTTCAAATCAACGTGTTGCCTCTCTCGTCTCCTCGAAAGCCGGCGAAGCGGACTACTCGGCAGCGAGCGATGCTGCCTTCTGTCTCGCCAAAGCAGAGCACGCTGCCATCGTTTCAGACGCCCGAGCAATTGGATTCGTCAGGTAGAAGTCCTGAACTGTTGCCGCAAAGGGGGTGTCGTTCGTGGACCCGGTCGGCTCAGCTTTCCATTCTGCCGCCGTCACAGCATTGATCGTTTGAAGATGCGGGAATTGCTCAAAAATCTGTCCGCGCAGTTGATCCAACGTATCGAATGGCAAGGGTTCGCCCAATCTCTCGGAAAGTGCCCGGATAATCGCCCAGTCCTCTTTGGCTTCGCCTGGAGGGAAAGCTGCCCGATAAGCGAGTTGAGGGCGGCCCTCGGTGTTTACATAGAGACCTGACTGCTCCGCATAGGCCGCGGACGGTAAAATCACATCGGCACGGTGCGCGCCTGCATCGCCATGATGGCCTTGATAGATGACAAAGGCTGAGCCGAGCGTCTCCATATCGATCTCATCCGCGCCGAGGAGATAGACGACCTCGACAGCGCCGCTGGCCGCTCCAACCAAGATACCATCGGTATCGCGACCCTGCTCTCCCGCCTCGTTCGTACCCGGAAGGCATCCGACTTCCATCCCGCCAACGCGCGCCGCTGCGGTGTGGAGCAAAGAGAACTGTCCGCCAAGGCTCTCAGCCAGTTTCATAGCAGCGCCGAGAACCGCAGCACCGTCGTCACGCGCTGTTGCCGATGCGCCCAGAATAACCAGCGGTCGTTCAGCTTTCGACAAAACATCTTTGTAGAAATCGCTGTCTTTCAGGGAATTTAGCGCTGATGGCCCGTCCCCTAAGTGATGCGTGTCAAAGGTCAAATCCGCCGCCTCGCCGATGAAACCAACTTCAGTTCCGGTGAGCCATGTTTTGCGGATTCGTGCGTTTAGAACGGGGGCTTCTTTGCGCGGGTTCGTCCCGATCAGAAGAATTGCATCGGCGTCTTCGATGCCTTCAATCGTCGAGTTAAAGAGCCAAGCCGAACGATTATCAGCCGGGAGTTTCGCGCCGTCTTGGCGGCAATCGAGATTGGTTGAGCCAATCTGCTGCATGAGGGCCTTGAGAGCAAAGAGAGCTTCGGTGGAAACTAAGTCGCCACCTAGCGCCGCGACTTTATCAGGCGTGGTCCCATCGATCTTCTCACGGATCGCAGCGAATGCTTCATCCCAACTCGCGGGAACGAGTTTGCCCGCTTTGCGCACGTAAGGTTTGTCGAGGCGCTGCCGCGCGAGCCCATCGCAGGCAAAACGGGTCTTATCGGAGATCCATTCTTCATTCACGCCATCATGGTTGAGAGGCATGACCCGCATGACCTCGGTGCCCTTGGCGTCGATTCTGATGTTGGAACCGAGTGCATCCATCACGTCGATTGTCTCGGTTTTCCGCAATTCCCACGGGCGAGCGTTGAACGCGTAAGGCCGCGACGTCAGCGCACCAACCGGGCACAGGTCGATCACATTACCCTGCATTTCAGACGTAAGCGACGCATCGAGATAGCTGACGATCTCAGCGTCTTCCCCGCGTCCGGTGCAACCCATTTCAGGGACACCAGCGATTTCGGTCGCAAAACGGACGCAGCGGGTGCACTGAATACACCGCGTCATGTGGGTTTTGATCAATGGGCCGAGGTTAATCTCGTCCATCGCGCGCTTATTCTCGCTAAAGCGGCTAAAGTCAGACCCGTAAGCCATTGCTTGGTCTTGCAAATCGCACTCTCCACCCTGATCGCAAATCGGGCAATCAAGTGGGTGGTTGATGAGCAGAAATTCCATGACGCCTTCGCGGGCTTTCTTAACCTGCTCGGAATTTGTTCTGATTTCTGGGGGCTGCCCATCTGGGCCGCCACGAAGGTCTTTGACCTGCATCGCGCAAGACGCCATTGGTTTGGGGGCGCCCACGGCTTCGATGAGACACATCCGGCAGTTACCAGCGATCGAAAGCCGCTCGTGATAGCAAAAACGGGGGATTTCCTTGCCTGCTTCTTCGCAGGCTTGAAGCACCGTTAGATTAGGATCAAGCTCATGCTCTTCCCCGTCAATCACCAGCTTGCGCAGATCGCTCATTTCGGCCTCCAGAATCCTGCGCGGGTTTCAGCATAGTGCGTCACGAAATGGAAGGGCTAGCGTGCCTCTGTTTCAGTGAAATTGGCGTCGTTCCGTGCATCTCTTCACGAACCTGTGCGCTTTACCGCCTGAACGAGCGCGTTAGTTCATTGATGCATCGACGCCAGAGGAGGAAAAAATGAAGAATTGCGTACGCGCGTTAGCGCTCACTCTACTCACATCTTTGAGCCTATCGGGAGCGCAAGCCGCCGATAACCGGGCGATTGAGAAAGTCGCAGGCGATGTTTACCGCTTTCAGAACAATTTCCACTATTCGCTGGTGACCGTTACGGAGACGGGAGTCGTCGTGGTCGACCCCATCAATGAGGGCGCAGCAAGCTGGCTCAAAGCAAATCTCAGCCAGATCACCGACAAACCGATCACGCACCTGATCTATAGCCATAGCCATGGCGATCATGCGTCTGGCGGTAAGGCACTGGGCGCGCAGACGGTTGTCGCGCAAGAGAATTTTCCGGTCGTCGTCGACGGGGTCGCCCCGAATATTCGCTTTAGCGATGAGATGTCGTTGCGGGTCGGGGGCAAGATTTTCGAGATGACGTATCTCGGCGAAGGTCATGGCAGCGACATGCTCGCCGTGATCGTGCGGCCTGAAAACGTTGCCTTCATCACCGATGTCGCTGCACCCAAGCGCCTACCCTATCAAACGATCCCAAGCTCAAGCGTTGATGGATGGATTGATCAGGTGCGCAAAATCGAGACACTCGATTTTGAGATTTTTGCTCCAGCACACGGGAATGTCGGGGTCAAAGCCGATGCCACCGATGCGCGCATCTACATGGAAGAGCTGCGAACTCAAGTGCTGGCAGGGCTTCGTGCCGGCCAATCCGTTGAAGAGCTACAATCCTCGGTCACAATGGACGCTTATCAGGATTGGGCCAGCTACGAAAACTGGCGCGCCCTGAATGTTCAAGGCATGGCCAACTACCTCGTGCGATCTGGCAAAGTGAACTAAGCGGTGAAAGGCGAACCGGTTTAGGCCGGTTCAGCCTCAATCATCCCTTCTTCGGCTGCCAGGGCTCGCATTTGCTCTGACAGTTTTTCGAAGGCACGGACTTCGATCTGGCGGATACGCTCGCGGCTCACATTGTAGACCGATGACAGGTCTTCTAGCGTCACTGGGTCTTCTTTCAGCTTGCGCTCGGTCAAGATGTGTTGCTCGCGTTCGTTCAGCACATCCATCGCGCGGGTGAGCAGATCCATGCGCTTGTCATGTTCTTCCGTCTTCGCGTAGGTGCCCGCGGTGTCGACATCATCATCTGGCAACCAGTCCTGCCACTCGGCAACACCGTCACCGTCGCCCTTAAGCGGCGCGTTCAGTGACGCATCGCCGCCGCCGCCCATGCGGCGGTTCATCGAGACGACATCAGCTTCAGATACCGAGAGCTGTTTTGCGATGGTCTGAACGTTTTCGGGGCGAAGATCGCCCTCTTCCAGCGCACCGATTCTATTTTTGGCGCGGCGCAAGTTGAAGAACAGCTTCTTCTGACTCGCGGTCGTACCCATTTTCACAAGTGACCAAGAGCGCAGGATATATTCCTGAATGGACGCGCGAATCCACCACATCGCGTAGGTCGCGAGACGAAAGCCCTTGTCTGGGTCAAAGCGCTTGACCGCTTGCATCAAGCCGACATTGGCCTCGGACACAACCTCAGAAATTGGCAGCCCGTATCCACGATAGCCCATCGCAATTTTGGCCGCGAGACGGAGATGTGACGTCACCATAAGGTGCGCCGATTCCGTATCTTCGCGTTCAATCCAATCCCTTGCGAGCTGAAATTCCTGCTCTTTCTCAAGCATCGGGAATTTCCGAATCTCGGACAGATAGCGGCTTAAGCCGTTTTCAGAAGTGAGTGCCGGGACGTTGCCAGTGGCGGCTGCCATTCAAATCGCTCCATTAATATTAGGGTTAACGCTTAGTTACATGACGTTTAGGTCAACATTGTGACTATAACGCACAAACCCTCGGTTTCCGGCGCGAAACAGTGTAAATTTTTCTAAAATTGCTCCGACCAGAGACGGGTATCTATGTATTTCAGTGGGATCAAACAACCTTGCCACTGAAAGGAAACTTGAAAGCGTATCGACACCCTCATCTACGATTTCGAGTGGTAGGCTTCAGAATTTTCGCTCTCGCGAGGGACCGATGAACGGGTCACAATGTCCGGGCAGATTGGCCAGAATGGATTGCTCGATCAAGTGGCGTTGAGTGGGCGTAGAACTGTAGCTAGTTTTGCCATATCTTCCGGGAGATCACTCTCGAAACGCACGTCTGTGTCTTTGATCGGATGGCGGAAACCCAATGTTTGCGCGTGGAGCGCTTGGCGCGGAAAACCGGCAAGCTGCTCTCGGATGTCTTGTTTCAAGGACGCTGGCGGGGTGCGTTGGCGGCCATAGGTTTGATCGCCCACTAAAGGATGGCCGAGGTGGGTCAGATGCACTCGAATTTGGTGAGTCCGTCCCGTTTCAAGCCGACATTCGACCAACGAACACGGACCAAGGTCTTCGATCCGCTTAAAGCGTGTGATGGCATTTCGCCCGTCGTTGACATTCACAGCCATTTTTTTGCGATCTGTTCTTGAGCGACCAATCGTCGTTTCTACTCGGACCCAACCCGGCTCGAACGAAACCGCCGGCAGGCCCGCCATTCTCGCATCGGAACGATCTGGCCGACCCCAAACGAACGCAGCGTAACTGCGTTCTAGATCATGTGCCGCAAACTGCGCGGCCAAGCCTTGGTGCGCAGCGTCTGACTTGGCCACAACCAACAGCCCCGACGTGTCCTTATCGATCCGATGGACAATACCCGGACGCTTCTCTCCGCCAATCCCAGAAAGGCTATCACCGCAATGGGCCAAGAGCGCATTAACCAGGGTACCAGTGTAAGCACCAGGGGCAGGATGAACCACCATCCCAACGGGCTTGTTCACGACAATCAGGTGCGAGTCTTCGAAAACGACATCGAGCGGAATGTCCTCTGCCTCAGGTGCTGCGGGCACGGGAGGCGGGACCGCGATGCGAAACACCTCACCGCCCTTGACTTTACCTGAGGCGTCCGTGACCGTCCCGCCCGGTTCAGACACGCGCTCCACCGCCCCGCTCTCGATGAGTGACCGGATCCGGGATCGGCTGAGACCGGGAACGTCAGTGGTTTCCGTAAGGGCCTTGTCGAGCCGAATACCCTTTGCCTCTAACGGCAAAACAACCTCTATCGGAGTGTCTGCTTCTGTCATGGTACGCGACTTACACGAAACAAACTCAGCCCGCGACCGCGAAGAAGATGCCCCCGAACCTCCTCAGATCAGGCGGTTTCGAAGATTGGTCAGCCTGACAATGGTGGCTATGGTAATTGGGATGCTCGGGATCATGGGTGCTCTGGTCTGGAAATTGACCCAAACCCCATCGAACAACCCGGCAGAAATGATGACGGGCGAGATCGAGCTGCCAAGCGGATTCGAGATCATCAATGTTTCGCGCTCCGGGTCTCGCCTGTTTATTATCCTGGAGAACCACGAGACCGGCGAGCGATTGTTGCAGGAGCGGGGCGCCAATCAAGAGGGCCTCATCGGTCAATATCAGATCCGTCAGATCGACAATTGACGGCATTCCCATTTTGTTCACTCGTCGTTTTCGACTAGTCAAAAAATACGATTGCACTTTTTCTAAAGAAGAGATTCTGTGCTTGTGGGGAATTAAGTGGTGAGGATAGGAGTTTTACCGTGCATTGCGAACAACTGCAACACATGATTGTGTTGCTTGAAGAAGAAGCGCGTTCATCGGGCTATGAATACTCAGCAGATTTTCTGAAAATTGCCGCAAGTTCGTTGCAAAGAGAAATTTTTCTTTCCGGCGACATTGCAACTTCAGATGATTCTTCTCTCGAAAGTCGTCCTGCCTTGCAGTAGCTTTCCCCTATGACCGGGGAAACGTCTGCTCACTTAATTCTCGACAAGCTCAGGGAAGCCCAGAGTGCTGCTGATATTTCGGTAGTCTTCGATGATATTCGAGAGTCTTACGGCGTCGATAACCTAGTCTATCACGCCGTGAATGTGCGCGGCTTGACCAAAGACGGTGCTTTCCTGCGATTGACCTACGGTGACGAGTGGATCAGCCGTTACTATGAGCAGGACTATTTTTCGATCGATCCAGTCGTTGAGGAGGGAAAACGTGCCTTCATGCCCTTCAACTGGTCTGACCTCGACTGGTCGAGCAAAAAGCGGAGCGAATTCGCTGAAGATGCCAAGGGACATTCTGTCGGCATCTCCGGCCTCACTGTTCCAATACGGGGCCCGGACGGGCAGCACGCGCTTTTCTCTCTAACAAGTGGGCAATCGGAGAAGTCTTGGGAAAGGCAGCTTTCGGAACACCTGCCTGATCTCCATACGATTGCCCATCACCTCCATGAAGCGACGGTGAGGATCGAAGGGACATCCAAACCGCTGGAAATTGTTACCCTCTCGATACGTGAGCGCGACGTCTTGCAGTGGGCAGCAGCCGGGAAAACCACCGATGAAATCGCAACCATCCTCGGAATTGCCGAGCGAACGGTGAGAGTCTACCTTGATACCTCCCGTCACAAATTAGGGGCCAGCAATCGAACCCATGCTGTAGCGCGCGCTTTGGGCATCGGTCTGATTCACCCGCCGGATTGACTAGATGGGAATGCTTTAATGCAACCAATAGTCGGTAGCAAATATTAATACCCGCACTTTATAAGTGTCTCAGGCAATTACGCTCGTAATCGCGATGAGGGCACGATGGAAATCAAACTTGCCACGGGAATGGACCTCGAAAACCACGAGCCGTTGCTGAACGAGATGTTCAGGGCGCGAAAACGTCTCTTCTTAGATCGACTTGGTTGGGATGTAACCGTCGACGACAAAGGATGGGAGACGGATCAATACGATCCACTGCATCCTCTTTATCTCATAGCGACGGACAAAAGCGGTTCGCATCTGGGATCGTTGCGCTTGCTGCCGACAACCGGGGACACGATGTTGCGCGATGTCTTTGCTTCGGCGTTCGACGACACGGTCATCGAAAGTCCTCTGATTTGGGAATGCACACGATTTTGCATTGAAGGCGGAAAGTCCGAGAAGGTCGGAGCCGGACTGCATCGCGCGACAACAGCTTTGCTGCTCGGAATTTGCGAGACTGGTTTACGAGCTGGAATTCGACAAATCGTCGGGGTCTTTGACCGTCGAATGATTCCGATCTACCGACGAGGCGGATGGGCACCCGAAGTGGTCGGCGAAAGCGGTTCGGGTCGCGAAGCGGTTTTTCTGGGCGTGTGGGATGTCACCGAAGCTTATGCCGACTCGATCCGCAAGGCTGGCCAGCTGAAGGGTTCAATCTTGGAGGCCGAGTCCCGAAAACGGGCAGAGCGCCTATTGAATGCCGCCTAACGCTCGGCCAGCGCGTCGTTCAAAACTGCGCGGACCGCATCGACGGCCACATCGCGGGTGATGAACGCATCGCCTATATCGCGGGCGAGAATGAACGCGGGGACACCGCCGACGACCTTTTTATCCTGCGCCATCAACGCGATCAGATCGTCCGCGCTCGGTAACTCACCCTCAATATCCGCCAAGCGGGTCTTCATACGCATCGTCGAAAGGTGAGCGCGGACACGCGAGGGCGTTTCCTGACTGCAATGTCCCAGTCTGGATGATAACTCGAAGGCCAAGCCCATACCGACCGATACGCCTTCGCCATGAAGCAAGCGATCCGAATAGCCCGTCGCAGATTCCAGTGCATGACCGAAGGTATGACCAAGATTGAGCAAGGCACGATCGCCGCGCTCATGCTCATCTCGGGCTACGATATCTGCCTTGGCTTGAACGGAGCGCGCGACTGCTTCTGCACGTAACGCTTTGTCCCCAGAGGCCAAAGCGGACCCATTCTCCTCAAGCCATTCAAAGAACGGCAGGTCACCCAAAAGCCCGTATTTGGCAACTTCGCCATACCCCGCGAGAAACTCACGGCCCGAGAGCGTATCAAGCACATCGATATCAGCCAGCACCAAACTCGGTTGGTGGAATGCGCCGATCAAGTTCTTGCCGCTCGGGGAATTAATGCCCGTTTTTCCACCCACCGAACTGTCGACTTGCGCCAACAAAGATGTCGGAATTTGAATGAAACGGATGCCTCGCCGGAGGATTGAAGCCGCAAAGCCCGCAAGGTCGCCGATAACACCGCCCCCAAAGGCGATCAGCATGTCGTCGCGTTCGATCTTGAAATCCAATAGACTCTCGACCGTCCGCTCCAGCATGCTCCAGCATTTCGTTCGTTCGCCAGGAGGCAGGATAATCGCCTCAGACTCAATGTTCGCTGAGGCAAGGCCTGCTTGCAGCGCCTCTAGATGGAGCGACGCAACTGTTTCATCCGTGACAATGGCGCAACGGGGGCGTTTCAGAAAAGGGAGCGAAAGCTTACCTGCTTCGGCCAGCAAACCTGATCCAACGAGAACATCGTAACTTCGCGCCCCAAGCTCAACGCGAATGACTTTTCGAGCTTCGGTCATTCGCTAACCAACTCGCCGCGTTCTTTAAGCCGCCGCATGATTTCGCCCACGGCCACTTCGTGAGGTTCATCCCGGCTATACACTTCGATGTCTGCTTCAGCGTAGATGGGATAGCGCAGCGACATTAGACGTCCGAGGATTTCTCGCGGATCGCCGTTCTTCAGCAAGGGTCGATTACTGCGTTTGCCGCAGCGTTTTACCAGAACATCGAGGTCAGCGCGCATCCAAATCGTTGTAGCGCGCTCTGCCATCAACCCTCGGGTTTCATCGTCAATGAAGGCACCGCCACCAGTGGCCAGCACCAGCGGCTCTTCATCCATCAGCCGCGCGATGACCCTGCGCTCCCCGTCTCGAAACTCCGCTTCGCCGCGTGTTTCGAAAATATCTGGGATCGTCATGCCCGCCGCGACCTCAATTTCGCGGTCGGCATCCAGGAATCGGGCACCGATTGCGTTGGCAACACGTCGACCAATCGCACTTTTACCCGCCCCCATCAAACCGACGAGGACGATATGTTTCCTTAATGTTGCCCCGATTTCCGTGGGCTGTTGATCTTTCGCCATAATTTTCCATCACGACGAGGGTAACACCCACTACGCCAAATAGGATCAATCGTTTATAGGGGCTAAGCCGCTCATGCCAACTTAGCTCCTTATCTAAGGCTATAGTGACGCAGACGGTTGATTGAAAGGGAATACGATGCGCCGACTGTTTCGGTTTTTTTTTCTGCTAACGTGCGTCGCGGCGCTGGGAGCAGTGGCCTATGTTTGGTTTGTCGATGTGCCTCCGGTCCAACGGGAAATCGTGCAAAAGGTATCAAATGACGTACTTTTCCAGAAATAAATTTGCTCTCGCATTGTCGCTGAGCTTGGTGAGCGGCGCAAATGCTCAGGAGAGCGGGTTAGGCTTGCCCTCTACTGCGGTTCTTCCCGATGAACCGGTCACTGTTGAACCGGGCGAGGCCACGCGCGATTCGCGACCCATCAACGACGGCGTGACGGGTGCGGAGATCGGTGCTGCTAACGCACAGGCCGCCGGCCTTGTGGGTGCCCAACTCACTGGTCTGCCCGAAACAATGTGGCAGGGAACTCCTGCGAGCGACGCGATTGCAGCGGTCGATAGCGCTGAGCCGAGCGCATTGTGGCGGGTGAACGCGTTGATCCGCAGGGCGCTCGTGTCCGGGGCGATACCGCCAGAAGATGCCGATGGCCTACTCGCGCGCCGTGCCGCCGCCCTCCTCCGCTTTGGAGCAGCCGAGGAAGCCGCGAGCCTTGCCGGTGTCGCCGGAACCGCAGCGAACCCGGAATTACGTCGAGTTGGTGCCGAGGCTGACCTGATTATCGGACGCGGTGACGCGATCTGCAAATCGGCGGCAATTTTGCCTCAGAATCTTCCCAAGGAAGACGCGGACGGGTTTTGGACTTCTCTGCGCGGCTTTTGCCTTGCCAAATCCGGTGATCCTCTTGCCGCCGTCGCCATCGCTGCGATGCGCGAAGTGGGTGGAGTCGATCCGGTTGACGCTGAGCTGTTAGAGGCGATGGTCGATGAAGGGCTGGCTGAATTCATTCCAACGCCGACAGGCGGAAACCTAACACCGCTCCGCATTGCTATTCTTCGCGCGTTAGGGCGTCCCGTCGGCGAATTGGTAGAGACGGCTCCGTTGAACATGCTCGCTGGCTTGTTTGCTCTTGAGAGCACGCCAGCGCGCAGTGCGGTTATTGCCGCTGAACGCCTCGAAGCTGCTGGGTCGATCTCAACCAAAGAGTTGGTCGAGCTTTATGTCCTCCATGCCGATACTCTCGGGAACGATGCTGTTGGCGCACGCGCTCAATCCGTTCGGGATGCAATCAAGTCAAACGATGCTGCGAGCATTGGCAACTTCCTGCTGAAAACAGCCGAAGTACAAGGTGCGGAGACGTTCACGCGAATGGCGCGTGCTTTTGCTCCTCTGGCGGCAGACCTCCCAACCGAGTCCGCAAGTGGCCTCGGCGCAGCTGGGTATGCAATTCGAGATTCACTGTTGCTGGACGGACGCATCCAAGCGGCGGGTCGTTGGTCGGACGCGCAAGGGCCGCGTTCGTTACTCGACACGGCCGACACGAATGCGCTGTTTGCCATCGCTGACTCTTCCTGGCCTGGAATTTGGCAACGGGACTGGGGCGATGCGCTGCGAAGCCGTGCGCGCGATGGCGATGAAAATGCGCGACGCGCCCTTGGTGCCTTGGCCGGGTTTGAAGTTGGCCCCGCGCCAACGTTGGAAAATGAAGGCTATCTGGCCGATGCTCGCGAGGGCCGCATTGCCGAAGCCTTGTTCGCTGCATCCAGAGCGATGCGTGACGAGAACCCTGCGTCTGCTCGGACCTTGGACACGATGATCCGCGCGCTACGCGCCGCAAACCTAGACGCTGACGCAAGGGCGATCGCGATCGAAGCGATGTTGAGGGCACGCTGGCAATGAAGGACGGAGGGAAACACGCTGACGATGCTGTCGCGGCGTTTCTTTCCAGTCTAGCCGCCGAACGGGGTGCAGCGAAGAACACGCTCGACGCCTATCGACGCGACTTGGCCGATTACGAAATGACGTTGCGAGGGTACGAATTGTCACCCGCGAGTGCCCAACGCAATGATGTTGAAAGCTATATGGCCGGGCTTGCAGCGCAGGGACTCGCGGCCACGACGCGAGCGCGGCGACTCTCAGCGGTAAAACAACTTCATGCCTTTATGTACGCCGAAGGGTGGCGAGATGGCGATCCCGCCGCACCCGTCCGTGGACCGGCACGCCCTCGACGTTTGCCGAAAACGCTTTCGACAGAAGATGTTTCGCGGCTCATCGAAGCGGCACATAAAGGCGACGGGCTTTCGAGCGCGCGTCGGGCTTGTCTGATCGAAGTCCTCTATGCCACCGGGTTGCGCGTCACTGAACTCGTTTCACTCCCCGTCGCGCAGATGCGAAGAAATCCGCAAATGATCCGTGTGAAGGGTAAAGGAGGCAAGGAGCGCCTCGCGCCATTGTCTGATCGCGCCCGTGAAACGATTGAAAAATATCTGCCGTTACGTGATGCGGCGAAAGACAAAGACTCGCTATTTCTGTTTCCGTCGCGTGGCAAGCTTGGTCATCTGACACGGGAACGATTTTACCAGATTATTCGCGAACTCGCGGTTCATGCTGGACTTGATCCGAGTGGGATCTCACCGCACACGATGCGCCACGCTTTTGCGACGCATATGTTGGCGAATGGCGCGGACCTGCGCATCATCCAAACTCTTCTCGGCCACGCTGACATCACGACGACAGAGATTTACACCCACGTGATGGATGAGCAATTGCAGGAGCTGGTTCTTGAAAACCACCCGCTCGCCATCGCTGCGAAACGTGGCTGAGAAACGAAGGTTAGTCTTCGAGCGCCTCTTTTACTTTCACGGCAAGATCGTTGAGCGAAAACGGCTTGGCGAGGAATCGGAAGTTTTCGTCTTCTAACATTTCCTCGCGGAAGGCATCTTCGGCATACCCCGAGATAAAGATGAAGGTCACGTCCGACCGAAGTTCTCGGACTTTCCGCATCATTTCCGGTCCGGTCATGCCCGGCATGATGACGTCCGAGACGATCAGATCAATCTCATCGAGGTTCTCCATGACGATCTCAAGCGCTTCTTCGCCGCCAGCCGCATCGAGAACTTTATAACCGCGTAGTTCGAGTGCGCGCACCGCGAAGCTGCGAACGGCCTCTTCGTCTTCAACCAACAAGACGCAGCCGGTACCAGAAAGGTCTTTGGGCTTCGTCGAGGCGGCTTTCTTCGCGACGACTGGCTCTTCGGTTGGCGACTTTCCTTCGTAGCGCGGAAGGAAGATGCGGAAGGTCGTGCCGACCCCGACTTCGCTTTCGCAGAAGATGAAGCCGTTCATTTGTTTGATGATGCCATAAACGGTCGACAAACCGAGACCCGTCCCTTGACCTTGGCCTTTTGTCGTAAAGAACGGTTCGAATATTTTTTCGAGGTTCTCTGGAGCGATACCTGATCCCGTATCGCTAATCTCGATCTGGACGTATGCGTTCGGTGCCATGACGTCATAATTGTCGATGATCGGATCATCGGCGGCGACGTTGCTCGTCCGCATGATCAGCTTGCCGCCCTCTGGCATCGCGTGACCTGCGTTGACACCAAGGTTCATGACCACCCGCTGAAATTCGCTGCGGTCGATCCGCACAAGCCCCAAGTCGCGGGTATGTTGGACACTGAACTCAACGCGCTCCGTAGTCAGGTGCCGGAGCATCAATCGCATATCATCGAGGGTATCGGTGAGCTGCGTGATCTCTCTGCGCATCGTCTGACGCCGTGAATAAGCAAGAAGCTGGGAAATAAACTCAGCAGCACGCTCGGTTTGCGCGCGGATCTGAGTCAAGTATTCGAAATCCGGATCACCCTCGTGGTGTCTGAGCATCAACAAGTCAGTATGGCCACGGATCGCGGTCAGCACGTTGTTGACGTCATGGGCGATACCGCCCGCGAGTTGTCCAACGGCTTGCATCTTTTGCACTTGAGCCAGTTGGTTCTCGATCTTTTTCATCTCGGTGACGTCGATCAGATAATTGAGGAGAAGTTCTCCTCGATCTGTACTGATTGTATGAACGTGGAAGCGGGCTTCGTGCTCGGCTCCATGGTCGCCCGTCAGTCTGACTTCCAATGGCAGAGGCGCCTCGCCGCCCGCGACCACATCAGCGATACGCTCCATCACTTCGCTACGGTCATGAGGCCGAACCGCAACGGAGACTTCAGCCCCGACCCTTGCCATGCCACCCGACATCTCGACGAGCATGTCATTGGCTTCAATGATGATCCCATCCGTTGATGTCAGTGCAACAGCGACCGGCGCATCATCAAGGAAACGGACGAGCCGCGAGCCGGTGGTCGTACCGACTTCGACGTCTCGTTTCACCAGCGCCGGAAACACGAAGGACCGAGTTACGGCACCGCTGTCTTCGATATCGGAGAGAGACTGGACGACCTGCATCTCTCGTGTTGTATTGCCTGCTGATTTTAAGGTCGCCGTCTCAGAGACGGTTTCGCCAACTTTCGCCAACGCCGGAGAAAGGCGACGGGCCCCATCAGAGAACAGCTCGGTGAGCGAAAGTGACTCTTTCTCTGGAAGCGGCCACTCGCGCCCAATCCATTCAGCGAGGGTTGCGTTCATCGCGATGATCTTGCCACCCCGGTCGGCGCTGAAAAATCCAATCGGCGCTTGATCGAGGTTGGAGTCATCCAATTGCAAGGAAGCTGAATCTGCTGGTGCTTCAACTTCTTCCAAAGCCCACAATATCGTATCGGCATTCCCAGCGGGCGACACATCTGCCTTCAGCGATGTGTTGGTGTCCGGAAAGACAAATTCGACAGTGCCGAGGGTCTTGTCAGCCGCGCCGCGCACAGCCTGATAGATTTTCTGTTCGGCATCCGCATCGGCAGCGAAGAACCCTCGAATATGAGATCCCTTACCGCAAGCGACATTCAGAACATTCGCTAGGCGACGCGCAGCCGCGTTCGCGGCTCGGATCACGCCGAGCTCATTGGTGAGTAGGTGAGGTTTAGGAGTGTGTTCCAACAGTCCAAACGAGGCAGTCGTTTCATCTGTCATGTCCGGATCTCTTTGAATGCGAAAAAGAGCGGCAGCGCCAAGAACCGCGCCCGCACCGTCGGGCATTCCAACAAAAATTGCCAATAACAGGGCCAAACAGATTGGGATATATCGCAGCATTCACTCGGCCCATAAGCTAGAGATTACGCCGTTTTCAGGCGATCTAAAGGTTTTGTAAACCTTCAATTGTTAATTGCCTGTTAACTGTCGCATCACTTATCTGCCCGTCTCAGTCGGCAGGCAAAAAATCCATCGCAATCGTCTCTGGCAGGCCAGAGATTCAGGGTGCCCTCCACTGCAAAGTTTGGGTGGCGATCCAGGAACCAGGAAACTTGCTCGTCGTTCTCCGAGGGAAGGATTGAGCAGGTCGCATAGGTGAGCAACCCGCCGGGGCGAACAAATTGGGCAGCGTTTTCCAAGGCTTCCCGCTGTGCTTCATGAAGAGCGCCAAGACGCTCGACGGTGAGACGCCATTTCCCCATCGGATCGCGTCGCCACGATCCCGAACCTGAACACGGCGCATCGACGAGAACCGCGTCGCAAGAGTTCTGCGCGATCTCAGACGCTTGTTGGCATTGAATGATCATCACTCCGCATTTCTCAGCCCTCTGAGGCAATCCGCCCATTCGTTTGTGATCAACATCATGTGCGATCAGTCTGCCCTGATTTTGCATGATCGCAGCCAGCGCAACCGTCTTGCCACCGGCTCCGGCACAATAATCCAGAACTGTTTCACCGGGCCTCGCCGATGCGAAAGCGGCAACTGCTTGAGAGGCTGCATCTTGCGGCTCGACCAGTCCTTCACGGTAGGCAGCGGTATTCAAAATGGGCGTCGACGCAGGCAATCGAAGCGCTGTTTCGCAAAGTGGAACAGTTTCGGCATCAAGTCCTTCGGCCCGCAGAGATTCTTGTGCTTCTCTCGCAGTCCCCCGCAGCGTGTTGGCGCGCAGGTCAAGCGGGGCACGACGTCGGAGCGCATTGAGTTCGGTACGAACTTCGCCTCCAAAAATCGCCTTTACTTCGGGAAGCAACCAATCTGGCCAGTCGAGACGCTCCGCCTCTGGCAGCGAGCTGAGGGACGTTTGGAGCGAGACGCGTTCAGGTTCAGAAAGTGGCTCAAGCCCATAGCCGCCCGTGCACAGCAACTCGATGTCCGCCACCGACAAACCATCCTCGACGACGAGGCTGCCCAATACAAATGCCCTGCCGGTCATGCCACCGCCCAATGCTCCCGATGTCCGCCGGGTGCGAAGGCAAGTGTAAACCCGGTCCGCGATGGCTCGCCGGTCGCCTGAACCGGCGAAACGATTGCGCCGCGCCCATGCCTTGAGCTGGGGGTCGACAAGGCGGGAATAATCCAGCGTCTCAAGAATATCCGCGGCGGCAGACAGACGGGCCGCAGGCGTCATGTCCGACACCGCTGCATCGTGGTTAACTGTATGTGAAAAAAGAAGAGTTTCACGAAATTACCGCTCAAATTGTACCAATTTTCGAGTCCACTTAAGGATACGGCAATGGGATAGATGTATCTTGTCCGAAGAACAACTACGACCTATCGGGGAATGCCCAGTGTCAGAACTTACGCGCCGAAGCGTATTGCAGCTCTCTGCAGGTCTCGTTGCGGCCACTGCAACTTCGTCGGTCGCAGCCGCATCGACGATAGGCTCAAACAGTTGGGAACCAATCGTCCAGCGCACGGCATTTCCGAAGCCGAAACCGAAGCCTCAACGCTTGTTCATCAAGAACCAACGGACGGGCGAGACCTTTAACGACATCGTGCGGGAAGGGACTCAGGTTTTTTACGACGCCTATGCCGAATTGGACCATCTGATGCGAGATTGGCGTCGGGATGAAGTCATTCCGATGGATCGCGGGCTCATCGACCTGCTGTTGGCCGTTCAACAAGAAATTGGCCACGATCAGCCGATCACCGTTATCTCTGGCTATCGGTCGCAATCTACGAATGACATGTTGCGTCAACGGATGAATAAGGTGGCCAAGAACTCGTATCATATCAAAGGAATGGCCGTCGATTTTCGGATCAAAGGCGTTTCGACGGGTGCGTTACGGCAGATCGCTATTCATCAGAAAATCGGTGGTGTGGGTTATTATCCGGGCAGCCGATTTGTTCATCTCGACACGGGGCCAGTACGTCATTGGCGCGGTTAGACTGAACCGAGCCGTCCAAGTGCCGTCGGCGCGTCTGATAAGCCCGACAAGCGCATCATGTGCCAAGCCATCGTTTGGTTGCTGCTCAGAACCGGGATGCCCAACGCTTCTTCCGCGCGAGATATAACTGTCGCCGTTCGCAGACTGGTACAGGCCACAAAGACGGCGTCTACGTCGCCTTCCGCAGCCGTCTCCGTCACCGCAGCGAAAATTGAGTCTGGTGTAATGCGCGCGACCACCGCATCCTCGATCTGCTCAAACGAAGCGAGAGTTTTGGTTTCAATACCGGACTCTAGAAATCGATCTCGCATTTTCTCAGATACTTCCGCGACATAAGGTGTCACGAGCGCAATACGCTCTGCGCCGAGAGCTTTGAGGGCCGCTTTTGTCGCCGAGAGTGGATTGGTCACAGCCGCTTTCGGAAAGACCTCGTTCACCCGCTCAGCGATCCGTTCTTCGCCAATCACAGCACTGCCGGACGTACACCCGTAACCAATCACATCGAATGGCGCTGTTTCAGGAAAAAGGGCGACCGACGCCGCCAGATCATGCTCCATTTGGGCGAGGGTCTCAGAGGTCACTTGCGGTTCAAAGGGTATCCGCGAGTGATAGACAGCAACGCCATCCGTCGGGAGGAAGTAGCGAAAATCATGCTCGATGGTTTCATCGGTTTTCAGGACAACGACGCCGAGCGTCCCGCGCGTCCCTGCGCCGTTGTCCGTTTCAAAGGGGAGCGCAGGCACCGATCAACGCTCGACGGGAGCCGAAATGCGAAGCGCACGGATCGAGACATCGCCGCCCGCATTGAAAAACGCAAAGCCCTTCCAGTCTTCGCGGAATACGGTGTCGCGAGATGTAATGATCGGACGATTGTTCAACAGAACGATCATTTGACCATCAGAAAGCCGCGCCCAACGTAGCTCGTGTTGTTTTCCGGTTGTGAAGCCGGGGGCCGATACTTTCGTGATGTCTTTGTAGCCGTTTGAACCGCGACGGGTCAGCACAACAACCGGCTGCGGACCGCTGCGCAGTTCAAGCCGATACCCAAGCCAGTTTGCGCCGCCTTGGTGCATGATGAAATGCGCGGTGCCTTTGCCAGCATGGTCGACAATACGCGCACCGAGCGAAAATGCGTTCCCGATGCTGGTCTGCGACTCGATGAGTGCGGCTTGCGGTTTTGGCGCATCGCTTTCCACGTCAGGAGCATCGCTGGTCAGGAGAGCCTTGAGCAGCTCTTTCGGACGGATCGGTGCGTCAGACACCTTCTCTGGCGCTTTCGCCCGCAAGCCATATGTCGGGTCGATAGACCAATCGCCCTGACGGGTTCGCCAAGGCGGGTTGTTCTGGATTTCACCATCGGTGAAGTAATCTTCGAGATACGCGAAGGAGACGGAGCCGGGATCAATTGGCGGAACATTTGTCACGGCCCCTGCGCTGTCATCAGGTGGCGTGAAGCTGCCACCTTGTGTGACGTCAGACCCAACCTCCTCACCCGGAAGAGGCGGGCCAATTGGGAGGCCCGGATCGGTGGACGCGAGATCGCCGACACTCGGATCACCTTCAACCGGTGCCACCGCTACCGGGGCTTGTGGCAAGGGATCACGGTACTTGCTTGCCAGCGCTTTCAGGTCTTCTAGAAAGCCCGGGCTTGCGGCGCGGTACCGCTCGCCAACAGCAAGAAGCTCGTCGAGTTCTGCCGCCATGGTCGGGCCACGGTCGGAGCCAGACGCGAAAGGCCCGGCTGGACTTGGAGGCTGGGCGATTGCCGGCTCAACGGTTTGCTGTGGTTGGAATGCCGGATCATTTGATGCAGGAAGATCAATCGCTGGACCAGCAATTTCGTTGGGGGTCTCAGCTTGACTTGGAACCTCGATCGGCTGTTGAGGGGGCGCTGGCCGCGCACGGTCATAGTATGGGACATTGTCTTGTGCCTGAGCCGGAGCTTGCGGCTGTTCTGGGAATCCCGGCTGTGCAGGCGTTTGCTGCTGGTTCGAGGGTTGCGGCGGGTTATACCCGGCTCCCGGCTGCGGCAGGACACTGCCGTTCTGAGGCTGTTGGAACGGTTGCTCCGGCGCGAACAAGGGTTGTTCCGGCTGAGGCGGAGCCAAACCGAGCGTATTGGGATCTGGAATCTGCTGGAATTGCGGTGGCTGCTGTGGCTGGAACGTGGGCTGCTGCCCCGGAAAGGACGGCTGAGGCTGCGGGATGAACTGCGGCTGTTGCCCAAAATTCTGCTGGGGCTGCTGTCCAAAGTTTTGCTGCGGTTGCGGCTGGAACTGGCCCGGCTGCTGACCGAAACCTGGCTGTGGCAAAGCTTGATTAAAGCCCGGCGGCGGTGCGACCGGTAGCCCCGTATTCGGGTCGTAGAAAATCGTTTGGTTGTCAAACTGAGGCTGTGGCTGAAAGACCTGACCCTGTTGTCCGAAAAGATTATCGTTGAGGGTGCCAGTCTGTTGCGCAAATGCTGGAGCCGCAAAAGTTCCCAACGCTACAATACTAACCGCTGTTGTCCGCCGCATGTGCCTCGTCCTTATATCTCGTCGACTTTTCTTATACCTATAACCACATACATAGCTTGACGCCACGCCCCAGAGAAAAGCTATTTCAGGGGATTGTGGCAACAGAACGTTACCGGGATAGAGGAATACCTCCCATGGGGATCCAAGCGTGACAAAAATTCTCTATGGAGGGAAACCAAGCATGGCAGCGGCTTGGTGCGATGCCCTGCTTACGCTGAAGCCTGATCTTGATCTGGTCATGTCGCCAGATGACTGTCCTGCCGAAGACGTGGATATCATCCTCTACGAGCCAAGCGGCACAATTCAGGATATGCGCGCCTACTCGAACGTGGCCGCGATTCAGAGCCTATGGGCCGGGGTCGAAACCCTGATAAACAGCGACAGGTTGCCGGTCGGCCCGCCGTTTCTGCGCATGGTCGAGGATGGATTGACCTTTGGGATGACGGATTACGTCGTCGGGCATGTTTATCGCGCCCATCTCGGCGTCGTGGAGCAGCAGAAAGATCAAGCGGAGAAGGTTTGGGGGACCGTCAATCCCCCTCTCGCACGCGACCGAAAGGTCGGAATCGTCGGACTTGGCGCGTTGGGGCGGGATTCTACCGAGAAGTTACGTGATCTACGCTTTGTCGTGAGCGGTTGGAGCCGCACGGCGAAGGAAATCGACGGCGTAAAGTGCCTTTGCGGAGCGTCCGGGTTTCAAAAACTACTCGCGGAAAGTGAAATCCTCGTCCTATTGGCACCGCACACCCCCGAGACGGAAAATCTGATGGATGCGTCAGCGTTTGCCGCCATGCCAGCAGGGTCACATCTGATAAATGCGGCACGGGGTGCGTTGGTGGACGAGGATGCCCTGCTCGCAGCCCTCGATTCCGGGCACATCGCGTCAGCGGTGCTGGATGTGATGCGGGAGGAGCCTTTGCCCTCAGACCACCCATTCTGGTCACACCCGAATGTGCTCATCACGCCGCATATCGCCAGCGTCACCCGGACCGAGACGGCTGCGGCAACAATTATCGAGCAGGTGGAACGATTCGAGACAGGGCGGCCTTTCTTGCATACTGTCCAGCGGGAAAGAGGCTATTGAAGTGATTCCCTTATTTTTCACGCCGTTACGAGACCGAGTTGATGAGTACTGAGAACGACCCTTCACGGCCTGTCCTGCTGAAGCCTGCCCCGCGCAGCGCCTTTTGGCAGCGTTTGCGCAATAACTTCCTGACCGGGATCGTTATTTTTGCGCCAATCTCGATTACGATTTACCTCGTATGGCTGTTCCTGAACTTCGTTGACTCTTGGGTACTGAATTATGTGCCCAAAGCCTACAACCCCGCCGAATACCTACCGATCTCGATTCCGGGTATCGGTGTGGTGTTCTTTTTCTTCTTCGTCGCAGCGCTGGGCGCGTTGACGAAAGGGTTCTTTGGGCGGCAACTTTTCCGATTTGGGGAGCGGCTTGTTGATCGGATGCCGGTTATCCGGTCGATCTACACGACACTGAAGCAGATTGTCGAAACGATCTTTGCCCGTGAAGGTCACGACTCGTTTGAGCAGGTCTGCTTAATCGAGTACCCGCGACGGGGGATCTGGGCAGTTGCCTTTGTGACTACAGATACGAGCGGCGAGATTGCCGATAAAAATTCGGCGGCAGGTCCCTTGGTTAGCGTGTTTTTGCCAACCACCCCGAACCCAACGTCCGGATTTTTGTTATTTGTTCCAAAAGACGACCTGATCTTGCTGGAAATGAGTGTCGAAGACGCTGCCAAGCAAGTGATCTCTGCTGGATTGGTAACACCGCCTTGGCCCCCACTGACGCGGGAGCAGAAAGAAGCGTTAGAACGCGAGGCGGATCGGCTGAAAGCGCTTGACGGCTAGCTTACCCTAGACGGACAGTCATCCATTCCAACCGACGTCGTGCATCATGGATTGCGAGGGGTTGTCGCAGCCCGCATCGCCCACGACTTTCGCCGGGACACCAGCGACGGTCACGCAATGTGGGACATCATGCAGAACCACGGACCCCGCCCCGACCCGCGAATGTTCGCCAATTCGGATGTTGCCAAGAATGTGCGCTCCGGCACCAATTAGAACGCCGCGACCAATCTTTGGGTGACGGTCGCCGCCCTCTTTGCCGGTACCGCCGAGGGTAACCGAGTGGAGCATCGACACATCATCCTCAACGACAGCCGTCTCGCCAATGACGATTGACGTCGCATGATCGATCATGATGCCTTTGCCGATCCGTGCACCGGGGTGAATATCAACCCCGAATACTTCAGACACACGCATTTGAATAAACTGCGCCAGCGGCTTGCGGCCTCGTGTCCAAAGGGCGTGGGCGATGCGTGAGGCTTGCAACGCCATGAACCCTTTGAAGAACAACAGAGGCTGAAGATAGCTGGTGCATGCCGGATCACGCTCGAATACAGCGGCCACATCCGCGCGAGCGCGTTCGCCGATCTCGGGCGCTTCTCGCATGAGGTCGTTAAACATCTCGCGCAAAGCCGCTTCTTTTATCTCATGTACATGCAGTTTCGCGGCGAGCCGTGCCGCAACCGAGGCTTCAAAGCTAGGGCGTCCGATTATGTTCTCCTGTAGCATGGAGTGCATAAGCGGCTCTGCAACCTGCATAGCGCGGGCATCTTTGACGATGGAATCCCATACCGGATCGCATTGCGGCAGGTTTGCGTGGCTTTCGGCGGCGGTGGCCATGACTACTCTCTCACTTGCTCGTGATGCTCACTGATCTAAGAGTATAGCGGGTTGAGAACCGAAAACCAATCAAGAGACGAGGAGGTGGCCATGTCTGACGATGATATGAACGAACGCGCGGCTCAACTGCGGTCACGATTGGCGGAGCTGGACTCTCTTGAGGCGGCAAACGAGGAAGACCGCGCTGTCGTCGTGCTGGACCAACAAAGCGTCGGGCGCTTGTCGAGAATGGATGCGCTGCAGAATCAAGCAATGGCGAAGGAAACTCAGCGTCGGAGATCGCAAGAGCGCACGCGGATTGCAGCGGCTTTGCAGCGGATCGACGAAGATGAGTACGGCTGGTGCGCAGAATGCGGCGAGGCGATTGCCCCTAAGCGGTTGGACGTGGACCCGATGGCGGTGATGTGCGCGAAGTGTGCTCGATAGGGACACGGCGCTGGTTCATCAACATCACAACCGGCGCGAGGGCCAGCGCGCTAATGCTGAGATCTTTTGCATGTACCATCCAATCAGACATGGAAGAATTGTATCCACCGAAGCCGGAGATCGTCAGAGCGGTTTGAGCAAACAAAGCTGCCGCCCCGGTTGACATCAAAAGCCGATGCCATTTGGGCAAGCAAAGCGCCGCGTCGCTGAAGAGGGCTACGGTGATAAACACGGCAACGAGAGTCTCCGAACAGATCACCAGCAAGCTAAGATTAAAATCCATCACGTATCTTTGCCCTTCCTGACTTTGCCAATGTCCCGCATCGCATCGTCCAGCGTCTTCCACCGATCCGCTGTTCGAGCAGCAAGTCCGAATAAGAACCATGCCGCGAATGCCGTGAGTCCGCTGACCGCGAACAAGTATTCAACTCCCTTTCCACCCCAACCGATGGCGTCGCTGATCGGCGTGGTCAGCAAAAGGCTGCTGGAAATCCCGGTCGCCGCTCGGGCAAGGGTTTCGCGACGGGTGGCTGGGATCAACACCGAGAGAGAGATGATTGATCCCGCAAGCCCTCCGAAAAATTTCACGAGAAAGAGTGTCAGGTTGAATTCACTCTGCATGACAGTCATCCTTTGCAAGACGTAAGGCGTGGGTCATGACGATGGCGATGCGGCGCTCTGCTTCATGACCGCCGTCCAAACATCAATAAGCTCGGTTACGTCTGAAGAGTGATCTTCATCGCCATCCGCATCGAGGTCGGCGCGGCTGTTTTGGGTAATAATGATGGAGCTGACCACTTCGACTCCGCCTGCGAGCACCGTGGTTCCAACCCCGCCCGACATCCCTCCGACCGCAAGCACTGAACCGTCATCGAACTGCACAATCCAGCTCGGCGCGTCGCCCTTACGGGTTTCTTCGGGTCGATCCATGTAGGCGATGCCGTTACGGATTTCGTAATGGGTCGGGTTTGTGACTCCTGCCGGATATCCACGCAAACGAACCCGATCGCCGTTCCGCAAAGCAGGCGGCGGACGATCTGGAAGGGAACAACCGAATAGCGCCACATCGAGGCCCGCCGGGCGAAGGATCAGGGATTGGTCTTGGGTCCAATCAGGCCATTGCTTTCGATCACTCGGCCAGGCTTCGACACTGTGCGCCGCGCCGATGACTCCACCCCAATGCTTGAACCAAGTCGAAAACGAACCCGCAATGCGATCCGTTTCATGTTGTTCGGGAAAGAGGCCGAACGGGTTTGGTGGGTTGGTACGACGCCGCATCGTGCATCCCCAAGCTCAGCATCGCATTGCGAAAGGTAAGAACGGCCCATCGTCTGATCCAGTTTCGCGGCCATGCTGCGGAGTTCGGCGGAGAACGCCACCGGGCCTCGGGCGGTTTCGCCGATGTTGCCTCGGAACAGCAAAACAGCGCCCTCAGGCGCGGCCCCCGGGCACACCATCAGGCAGCGGGCGCAAAAGGGGGACTCAGAGACAGGGTTTTGGCCGTTCAAAAGGTGGCTTCACGACGAAAATTCACCTGATCG
>CAZXMX010000011.1:6706-31003 GCA_964641645.1 uncultured Neomegalonema sp. | reverse complement strand
TCATGACAGCGCCGCTCTAGCCGCGCCCGTAAGTCCGCTTCGACAACGGTGTGAAAAACCAAACCAGGTTCCTCGGCGATCACCGCCAAGGCGTCATCCAACGATTCAGCAGTACGAATCATGACGTGGCGACGATACGAAACCTTCACGTCTTGAAACATCGCCACGGTCGCCCGGAGCGCCGATGAGATCGTTTCACCCGTCGAATCCGAGATCATGTGTATGCGGTAGGGTTCAGACATAGGCCTGTGGATAACGATAGTAACCCGCATTTCCCAGCCTGAATGTAACTTTCACACTCCTGTTTCGAATCCTGCCAAGAGAGTCGTGATCGCATTTTCTTCCGTCATGTCATCGCTGTGAAATATGTGGATAACTTTTGATGGGGTTGTATCAAGCTGATGCAGCGCATCATGCAATTTTAACGAAGTGTTAATCTCTATGAACATTTCGTTAATTCTCACGACACGAGGGAGAATGATCTGCTCTCTTTCACGGTAGGATAAGTGGGTTCGGAAAGTTGGGACAAAAATAATCCCCATGACTCACACGGATAAACAACGATCATTGAGATTCCAGATTCTTTATTGAATGAAGAAAAAAGATTGGCCCCGCGACACACGGCTGCTTGCGCTCACACAGAAAAAGCGGAAGACACGGGGTCATGAAGACAGAAGACAAACTGCTAATTCGCGCGCTGAATGGCGAGACCCTCGCTATTCCCCCAGTATGGCTCATGCGACAAGCGGGTCGCTATCTGCCCGAGTATCGAGCGACACGCGAACGAGCGGGCGGTTTTTTGAACCTTTGCTACACGCCCGATTTTGCTGTGGAAGTGACGCTTCAACCCATCCGGCGATTTGGGTTTGATGCGTCGATCTTATTCTCGGATATTCTCGTCATTCCGCATGCGATGGGCCGAGATGTTTGGTTTGAAACGGGCGAAGGTCCCCGGTTGAACCCGCTTGAAGACTCTGAAGCGATACCAAGCGTCGATTTGGAGCGGTTTCATACTCACCTCGCCCCCGTGTATGAAACAATTGGGCGGCTGCGCGAAGAACTCCCGAAAGAAACGACTTTGATCGGTTTTTCTGGTGCGCCTTGGACATTGGCGACCTATATGATTGCCGGCAGAGGGAAGGATGAGCAAGCGGCGGCGCGGCGTTTGATGTTTTCAAATCCCGAACGTTTTTCCGCTTTGATTGATGCTCTGACGGATGCGGTATCCCACTATTTGATCCGACAAATTGACTCGGGCGCTGAAGCTGTACAGATTTTTGATAGTTGGGCGAGCGCCTTAGCGCCAAATTCATTCGATAAATACTGCGTCGCGCCGACCGTGAAGATCGTCAATGCCGTTCGGGCAGCACATCCTAAAACACCGATTATTGGTTTCCCTCGCGGTGTTGGATCGGAATATGCGGAGTTTGCCAAAGCAACGGGCGTGAATGGGATCAGCATTGATCAGACGGAATCCCCGGAATGGGCGGCGCGGGAAATTCAGACCTACTGTGCTGTGCAGGGGAATCTGGAACCGATGCACATGGTGACTGGAGGCGATGCAATGCTCGCTGATATCGATCGCATCCTCGAAGCGTTATCGGGGGGACCGCACATCTTTAATCTGGGCCACGGTATCACGCCTGACGCGGACACCGCGAATGTCGACGCCCTTCTGAAGCGGGTACGAGGATGATCGCCGACGCGTATCTCTGGATTAAGTGGCTGCATATCATTGCGGTCATCAGTTGGATGGCCGGACTGCTCTACCTGCCGCGCCTCTTCGTTTATCACGTCGAGACGGATTCTGAAGAAGCGAAGGCTGAGTATCAGGCGGCGGAAATAAAACTGCTCCGCAGAATTATGAATCCAGCGATGATCGTTACCTGGATCTCTGGGATTTGCTTGATTGTCGCTATTGTGGATGTGTCCGCAGAGCAATGGATTTGGCTTAAACTGGCGTTGGTGTTGGGGATGACCGTTTTCCACGGAATCTGTGGTCGATGGCGTAAGGAGCTGTTGTCTGGTTCATGCGACAAGTCGGGAAAATTCTTTCGTCTGATGAATGAAGTTCCAACAGTGCTGATGATCGCAATCGTTGGACTTGTCGTTTTCAAACCATTCTAAGCTCAGGCTTGACAAACTCGTGCGGCTGAATGACTACTCAGCCTCAGAACGGGCGCAGCGTCCTGCTGCGTGGCCAGTCTCATTTCAGACAGCAATGCCCGACATCCCCCCGCGAAAGCACACGATATGGATATGACGTCCCTGAAGCTTCAGGAATTGAAAGATAAATCCCCAACAGCCCTTCTTGAATTCGCGGAGGAGCTGGAAGTAGAAAATGCAAGCACCTTGCGTAAGCAAGATATGATGTTTGCAATTTTGAAAGAACTTGCGGAACGAGACGTCGAAATTGTCGGCGTTGGCGTTATGGAAGTTCTTCAGGATGGATTTGGATTTCTTCGATCTCCGGATGCTAATTACTTACCGGGACCAGACGATATCTATGTGAGCCCAAATCAAATAAGAAAATTTTCTTTAAGAACAGGCGACACAGTAGAGGGCCTTATTCGATCGCCAAAAGATGGCGAACGCTACTTTGCGCTCCTGAAAGTGAGTACCATCAACTTCGAAGACCCGGATCGGGCCGGACACAAGGTTCACTTCGATAACCTGACGCCGCTTTATCCTGATGAGAAGCTGAATCTTGAAATCGAAGACCCGACCATCAAAGACCGAAGCGCTCGGATCATCGAGATTGTCGCGCCGATTGGTAAAGGTCAGCGTGCTTTGATTGTTGCACCGCCGCGGACTGGTAAAACGGTGCTATTGCAAAACATCGCTCAGTCCATCGCAGCGAACCACCCAGAGGTTTACCTGCTCGTCTTGCTCATTGACGAACGTCCGGAAGAAGTGACGGACATGCAGCGCACGGTGAACGGTGAGGTGATCTCCTCTACCTTCGATGAACCAGCGACGCGACACGTGCAAGTCACTGAAATGGTTATAGAAAAAGCAAAACGCTTAGTCGAACATGGCCGCGATGTCGTGATCCTGCTGGATTCGATCACCCGTTTGGGCCGTGCTTACAACACTGTGGTGCCCTCCTCCGGTAAGGTTCTCACGGGTGGTGTTGATGCGAATGCGCTGCAGCGGCCAAAGCGTTTCTTTGGTGCCGCTCGGAATATCGAAGAAGGCGGCTCACTGTCGATCATTGCGACCGCGTTGATCGAAACCGGCAGCCGCATGGACGAAGTGATCTTCGAGGAATTCAAGGGTACAGGTAACTCCGAACTCGTTCTTGATCGCAAGATTGCTGATAAGCGGGTCTTCCCGGCGATCGATATTCTGCGCTCTGGAACGCGGAAAGAGGAGCTGCTGGTCGATAAAGCGATCCTCACTAAGATGTTTATGCTGCGCCGTATTCTCAATCCAATGGGGACCATCGATGCGATGGAATTCCTGCTGGATAAGCTGAAGAAGACGAAATCGAACGACGAGTTCTACGACTCGATGAATTCGTAAACTAGCGATGGCGTCCGGTGACACAATCTACGCCCTTGCTTCTGCGCGAGGGCGTGCCGGGGTTGCCGTTATCCGAATTTCAGGACCGCAGTGTGATGCAGCGCTGAAGGCATTCACGCCCGAAAGCGCCCTACCCCATTATCGGATGTCAGCACTAAGACGTCTCACTGATCCTGCTGACAACTCCGTGTTGGATGAAGCCTTGGTGTTGCGCTTTGCCAAAGGCGCTAGCTTCACCAGCGAGCCAAGCGTCGAGATTCAATGTCACGGCGGTCCGGCGGTCGTTTCAGCGATCTTGAGATGTTTGAGCGAATTGCCAGCGCTACGTCTCGCCGAGCCGGGCGAATTCACCCGCCGAGCGTTTGATAATGGCCAACTTGATCTGGTTCAAATCGAGGGTTTGGCCGATCTGATTGCGGCTGAGACCGAAGCACAACGTCGAGCGGCCCTCCGCCAAGCCGATGGGTCACTGGGCCGGGCGATCAAAGACTGGTCGGGGCGGCTCACCAAATCCTGTGCGCTTCTCGAGGCAACAATCGATTTTGCCGATGAAGACATTCCGGACAGCACGTTTGAGGCTGTGGCAAGCGAAGTGTTTCACGTGAAACAATCCATCGAAGACTTGCTGAACAACGCCACGTTCTCAGAGCGGTTCAGGGATGGTTGGCGTATTGCATTGGTTGGTTCGCCAAATGCCGGTAAATCGAGTTTAATCAATGCATTAGCACGACGTGATGTTGCGATTACATCGCCCGTGGCGGGGACAACGCGCGACGCAATTGAAGTCTCTCTGGATTTGAAGGGATACCCGGTCACGCTAATTGATACTGCCGGAATGCGAGAAACAGAGGATGCGGTCGAGACCGAGGGTGTCGCTCGCACTCAGCGAAGTGCTGAGACGGCTGACCTGCGTATCGCCCTCGCCTCCCATGACGCTCCATTGTCCGATGATGTTTCGGCATTGCTTAAACCGGATGACTTGATCGTTTGGAATAAGGAAGACGTGTCAGCTGGTGCGGAGAGTACTCTGTGCATTTCGGCAAAGACGGGAGATGGGCTTGACCGCCTGATCGAAAAAATCTCTCAGCGGTTAGATTTTTCTGATCCTTCGGATGCGAGCGCCCTCCTCCGCGATCGCCATGATGCAGCGTTGCGTGATGCTTTGGCGGGGCTTGGGCGATTTACCGCTCTTGCCGATTCTCCCGACTCTCTTGTAAGAGACAACCCAGAGATTGGAGCTGAGCATTTGCGCCTCGCACGCGCGGCGCTTGGTTCGATTACGGGAGATGTCGGGGTCGAGCGATTGCTCGACGTGATCTTCTCGGAATTCTGTTTAGGCAAATGACCCTCGTTTTGTAGAATTCGGTGGTCGCGATTGGCGGGTCTGTTTCACGTGAAACATTTTGACTACGATGTATTGGTAATCGGCGGTGGTCATGCTGGCAGTGATGCCGCATTGGCAGCCGCTCGTATGGGCGCAAAAACCGCTCTTATTACCCACCGGAAAGACCGCATCGGCGAAATGTCCTGCAATCCCGCGATCGGTGGCCTTGGTAAGGGGCATCTTGTTCGTGAGATCGATGCGTTGGACGGTGCGATGGCGCGTGTCGCGGATGCGGCTGGGATTCAGTTCCGTATGCTAAACTTGCGCAAGGGGCCTGCAGTTCAGGGTCCAAGAGCCCAGTCTGATCGCGCGCTTTACCGGCAGGCGATGCAGGCGGAGTTCGAGCGTTCGACCGTAACCGTCCTTGAAACCGAAGCACGGGATTTGCTATTGGATGGCAAGCGTGTCGTTGGGGTTAAGACGGGGAATGGACTGGTTCACGCGGGAGCAGTGATCCTCACGACGGGTACATTTCTAAACGGCCTCATGCATATCGGCGATGAACGAACCGAAGGAGGGCGTGTCGGCGACCCGCCCGCAAAAGCGATGGCTGATCGGCTCTATGCGCTCGGTCTGCCGATGGGTCGTTTAAAGACAGGAACGCCAGCGCGGCTCGATGGACGGACCATCAATTATGATGCGTTGGAAGAACAGCCCGGCGACGAAACACCCGTGCCGTTCTCGTTTCTAACAGAACGGATTACGACCCCGCAGATTCCTTGTCATATCACGCGCACGACGGCTGAAACGCACCGTATTATCGAAGAAAACCTCGATAAATCAGCACTCTATGGTGGAAAAATCGAAGGGGTAGGGCCACGGTATTGCCCGTCTGTTGAAGATAAAATCGTCCGTTTTGCCGAGAAAGACAGCCACCAAATCTTCCTTGAACCGGAAGGACTAAATGATCCGACGGTTTACCCCAACGGGATTTCGACGTCGCTGCCCGTTGATGTGCAGCGCGCTTTTATTGCGTCTATTCCCGGTCTTGAGAAGGTCGAGATTATCCAACCGGGTTATGCCATCGAATACGACTATGTTGATCCACGGGCACTTGATCCAACCCTGGCTCTCAAGGCATTGGACGGGCTTTTCCTTGCGGGACAGATCAACGGTACAACGGGATATGAAGAAGCCGCGGCGCAAGGCCTGATGGCTGGTTTGAATGCGGCGGCGTATGTCTCTGAAGCTGACGAAGTAGTTGTTAGTCGTGCCGAAGGATATATTGGGGTGATGATCGATGACCTTGTCACGCGAGGTGTCGCCGAACCGTATCGGATGTTCACCTCGCGGGCGGAATACCGTCTGAGCCTGCGCGCAGATAATGCGGACCAACGCCTAACGCCGCTTGGTGAACGGATTGGGTGCGTTGGTTCCGAACGAGCTGAAGTGTTTCACGTGAAACAATCGATGCTCGAAGCAGGGCGTGCACAGCTAGAGTCTTTGACGGTCACGCCGAAAGAAGCCGTCAATGCAGGGCTTAAGGTCAATCAAGATGGCCGTCGCCGGTCGGCGTTTGAGCTTTTGGGATACAAGGATGTCTCTCACGATCAAATCCGTTCAATCTGGCCGGAAGCTGCGGAAATTCCACAGAAAGCCTTTGATCAGCTCGCCATCGACGCGATTTACGCTTCATATCTTGAGCGTCAGGCAGCCGACATCGCGGCGTTTCAACGGGACGAAGCATTGCTGCTGCCGAAAGATATTGATTACGGGGCGGTCCACGGTTTGTCGTCTGAATTGCAGTCCAAGCTATCGAGCACTCAGCCCAGAACTTTGGGTCAGGCTTCGCGGATTGACGGCATGACACCTGCGGCGCTGACGGCGTTGCTTGGTCATGTCAAACGTGACGCGCGGGCCAGTGCATGAGCCGGGAGGCGTTTGCCGCTGAGACGGATGTTTCACGTGAAACACTCGACCAACTCGAAATTTATGAAGAGCGGTTGAGGAAGTGGAATAGGGCGATCAACCTCGTAGCTAAACCGACGCTCGATCATATTTGGACGCGGCACTTTCTAGACTCGGCCCAGTTGCTCGACCACGTTCCCCCGGACACGAAGACATGGATTGATCTGGGGTCTGGTGCTGGCTTTCCCGGCCTCGTTATTGCGATCCTTCGGCCTGATATTTCAGTGACTCTTGTCGAAAGTGATCGGCGAAAATCGGTTTTCCTGAGCGAGACTGCCCGCGCGACGAAATGCAATGTCGACGTGATTTGTAAAAGAGCTGAAGCGATTGATATTAAAGGAGATATTGTGTCTGCTCGCGCACTCTCCTCACTCACGGTTCTACTGGATTTGGCCCGCCCGTTGCTGTCTCCACAAGGGGTTTGTCTTTTTCTTAAGGGCGAGAATGTCGAGAACGAATTGACCGAAGCGAATCACCTCTGGCATATAGACTACGAACGGCACAACAGCCGCGCTGATCCGCGTGGAACCATCTTATCGGTCACTGATTTTCACCGGAGAACCGGCGCATGACAACCAACCCAGGCATTCGGATTCTCGCGGTCGCAAATCAGAAAGGCGGCGTCGGGAAAACAACGACGGCGGTTAATCTGGGAACGGCGCTGGCGGCGGTTGGGAAGCGGGTGCTACTGATCGACCTTGATGCTCAAGGAAATGCCAGTACCGGTTTGGGCGTTTATGCCGAAGACCGCGAGTTCACCAGTTTTCATGTTCTTCTTGGAGAGGTCGAACTTGCCAATGCGATTGTTCCAACTTCTGTGAAGGGCATGGATCTTTGTCCAGCGTCAGAAGACCTATCTGGTGCTGACCTCGATTTGTCTGAATTGCCGCGGCGCCCACACCGATTAGCCGATGCCTTAGCAAGCGGACAGAATCCCGTTCGCGATCAGTACGATTACATTATGATCGATTGCCCACCGTCACTGAGTGTCGTGACGATCAACGCAATGGTGGCGTCGACCGGAATAATCGTTCCATTGCAGTGCGAGTTCTATGCACTTGAGGGACTAAGTCAGCTGATCAAGACGGTCCGTCGCGTGAAATCGACGCTGAACCCCAGTCTCGACATTCAGGGTGTTGTCCTCACGATGTATGATGGGCGCAATAACTTATCGGCGCAGGTGGCTGATGATGTTCGCGACAACCTCGGAGACGTTGTCTACGAAACAAAGATACCGCGCAACGTTCGTATTTCCGAAGCGCCATCCTTTGGCAAACCTGCTTTGCTCTACGATCATTCCTGCGCGGGGAGCCAGGCTTACATTCAATTGGCAAGTGAACTGCTGCGCCGGGAACACGACGCGTTAGCGGCTTAGGGGGATTCAAAATGAACGAAGTTGTACGTACGCGAAAACAACTTGGACGGGGTCTATCATCGCTTCTTGCTGATGATCCCGTGGACGAGATCAAGCAAAGCGTCTTGTCACCGGGCTCGACGGCTGTCGCCCCGATTTCAAATCTTGAAGCCAATCCAGATCAGCCTCGGAAGACCTTTGATGAAGAGGATCTGAGCGCATTAGCTGCGTCCATCAAAGAGAAGGGTTTACTTCAACCCATCTTAGTTCGGCACAATCCGAGAAACCCAGATGGTTATGAGATTATTGCTGGCGAACGTCGCTGGCGCGCTGCGCAACGTGCTGCGCTGCATGATGTACCCATCATCGTTCGAGATTTTTCTGATGCCGAAGCGCTTGAAGTAGCCATCATCGAGAACGTCCAGCGGGCCGACTTGAACGCAGTCGAAGAAGCTGAGGGCTACGCGAACCTGATTAACACGTTCGACTATACACAGGAACAGCTCGCACAGGTCATCGGCAAATCGCGCAGTCATATCGCGAACATGATGCGGTTGCTGAAGCTACCAGAAGCGACATTGGGTCATCTTCGAAGCGGTGATTTGACTGCTGGTCATGCGCGGGCGTTGATTGGCAAAAGTGATGCCGATGCCATGGCCGACGATATCGTGAAACGGGGCCTTACCGTCCGTGATGCTGAGCGTCTCGCGGGTGGTAATGCTAAACCGAGCAAGAAGAAAAAACAGACTGATTCCCGAGAACCGTTTGATGCAAATACGGCAGCGCTCGAAGCTGATTTGGGTGCCGTACTTGGTGCAAAGGTCAAGATTGACCATGCGGGAAAGGGCGGTCAGCTTACGATCAGCTATAAAGACCTAGAGCAACTCGATTCACTCTGTGAGCGGTTCGGCCTTTAAAGGGAGCGTAATCTGAAAGCTGGTGCCGGACGGGATGTCATTTAGCAGAGTGACGTCCCCACCAAATTTTCGAGTGATGGCGCGACTAATCGCTAAGCCGAGTCCGGCTCCTTTCTCATCGGTTGTATTGGAGCCCCGTGCAAATTTATCAAATATGCGACTCTGATCTTCGGCAGCGATACCCGAGCCATTGTCGGAGATCGTGACGACGAAATTTAACGCCGATACTTCAGAGCTAATTTCAATTTTGGGTAACGGCGCGTCATTATATTTAAGAGCATTAGAAATAATGTTGATGAAAACCTGTGTTAAACGATCCTGATTTGCATGAATGATCGTCGTTTCTTCATTGGGTACAACACTTATTTCCGTATTTGTTGACGTTGCTATCCCTCGACAAGCATCAATAGCACGATTCAAAGCTATCTGTGGGTCAATTTCATTTAGTGGAAAATCTTGCCCCCGCTCGATCGAGCCAATATCTAAAATTTCATCAAGTAAGTGTGTGAGTCTAACACTTTCATTATTAATAATATTAAGAAAATAATTCGATTGATTTTTACTGAGATTGTCATCATCTGCCAGTATTTCAGAAAATGATCGAATAGAAGTCATCGGTGTTCTCAGTTCATGGCTAACTTGACTAAGAAATTCGTCTTTCTCTGCATCAATTTGAACAAGTCGATCGTTTGCTGACTTCAATTTTGAAGCTGTTTCTTCCAATTCATGCGAGTTTATCTCCAATCGTGTTGAATATTCCATCAAGCGAGCCGTTTCATCAGCGATTTTGACCAGTTCATCGAGACTGATCCGTTCGCCGCCAGCGACACGCGAAATCATAGCGCGCGCTGATGCCGCTCCGACACTAGCGGCCAAGCGGCGCTCTAGATGATTGATGAAAGCATCATTCGGTTCCGGGAACTCAGTTGGTTGGCCGTCGTCGCGAGCGTAGTTTTGAAAGATCTGATAGGCTTCGTTTGGTCCCATCACCCTTTGCGCAAGATCAAACAACCGATCGGCAGAAGCTGCCCGCCCCACGACTTGCTGGCCTCGCTCGGTACTTCCCCGAAAAACGTCCACGAAAAGGGAACTTTGAAACTGCTCAAGTGGGATCAATTCACGGCTCAACGATCCGAGCACGAAGAACGTAATGTTTGCCCCCATGCTCCAAAACAGAGCATGCATCAAAGGGTCGGTACTTTCAGAACCGAACAAGGAACCCGGACGCAGCGCAGCAATGTCGAAGGGGCCGTCTGCCGTGACGCTCTGCCACCAAACCACCTCAGCTAAGAGACCGGGCAGCAGGAGCGTATAGGCCCAAATCGCAAATCCAATTCCCAGCCCAAGCAGAGCGCCGCGACGGTTTGCGCGCGGCCAGAAGAGGGCACCGAGCATTGCTGGCATCACTTGCGCGACACCAACAAAGGCGACAAGCCCAATCGACGCAAGCCCAGCGCCTTGCGGCCCAAACTCCAGATAGAGAAACCCAACAAATAAAATGCCGCAGATGGCAAACCGCCGGGTCTTCAACAAGAATTCTCGAAGGTCCCCGCCACTTGCTGGAAAAGCCGATCGTCGCAAGACAAGTGGCATAACGATGTGGTTCGAGATCATCGTCGAAAGAGCGATACAAGAGACGATCACCATCGACGTTGCAGATGAAAATCCCCCAAGAAATGCGAGCAATGCAATGTCGTCGCGTCCGGCAGCGAGCGGCATGGTCAGAACGAACATGTCGGGGTTAGACCCTGGGGGTAGGGTGGTCGCGCCCACGGCTGCGATGGGTAAAATGAACAGGCTCATCAGCAGGAGGTAAAGTGGAAACAACCATGCCGCTGTAAACAGATGCTTCTCTTCGACGTTCTCGACGACCGTCACCTGAAACTGTCGGGGTAAGCAGAGAATGGCAGCACCTGATAAGAAAATTAAGCCGATCCAGCGCACGCCAAATCCGTCTTGGGGGGGCGGCATGGTTTCGGTGATGCGTTTGAAAATATCCTGCGGCCCGTCGGCGACGTGGTAGACGGCGACGATGCCCACCCCGATCAAGGCAACCAGTTTTACAATGGCTTCGACGGCAATGGCGGCGACGACGCCATAGTGACGTTCGTTCGCGTCAATGCTGCGCGTACCAAATAGGATGGTGAATAGGGCCAAACCAACCGCGACCCAAATCGCCGTTAGGGGAGCCGAAGCCGTGATGTCAGAAGCGCCGCCAATGACATGAAAGCTCGTTGTAATCGCCTTGAGTTGGAGCGCAATATAGGGAGCGGCTCCCGCGACTGCGATCACTGTGACAAGCGCCGCGACGAGATCGCTTTTTCCGTATCGAGATGAGATGAAGTCTGCGATTGACGTGATGTTGTTCTCGCGGCGTATTCGCAGGAGTTTTCTCAAAATTCCGTAGAAGCCTAAAAAGACCAACGTCGGTCCAATATAGATTGTCGCAAACTCAAGCCCGTTTCGCGCGGCTGAACCGACGGCTCCGTAGAAAGTCCAACTCGTGCAATAAACCGAGATTGAGAGGGTATAAACGACCGGCGAGGTCAGCCAGCCCGAACGGCCGCTGCGATCACTGATAAAGGCGACGAGAAAGAGAACCACCGCATAGCCAAGTGCGGCAAGAATAACGATGTTGAGCGAACTCATTCCGCGTTTCTATTTTCTGAGTGGGATAGTTTGCGAGATAGAATACCAGCGGCCAAGATCAGCCCGAACCAGATGACAAACAGGTAAATAAGGATGACGGGGGCACCAAAGAGTGTTCCTTCTGTTGCGAACAACCCGATGATCGGTGGCGCGAGCAATACGAATCCAACAAGCGGCGCGATGATCGCCATATCGTTCAAGCGTCGGGAGGGTTTCCCGCTCATTCTATTTGCCTGAGCCAAGGCGCAAAACCTCGCTCACGATCTCGGCGTTCGCGAAGGGTTTGGTGACGAACGCATCTGCCCCCAAATCATCCGCTGTTTGTCTGTCATAAGACTGACCTTTGGCCGTCAAAATGAGCACCGGAATTTGACGCAAGTTGTCGTCGGCTCTCAGAGTTTTCAAGACGTCAAATCCATTGAGGGAAGGCAACATGACATCAAGAATCATGACGTCCGGTGCTTCCAGACGAGCTTCCTGCAATGCTTCTTCACCGTCGCTGGCATGTCGTACGCGACAATCCGCCCTTTCCAGAATGAAGCGCAGCGATTCAGCAATATTCTGCTCATCCTCGGCGACCAAAACGTTGATAGACACAGTTCCCCCCGATTTCATTGCCGCAAAGTTTGCGATTTAAGCGTGACAAGTCAAACCTTCAACGCATGCGAACAGACGGTTCTTGGCGATGGCTACAGCTTTCGCGAGGGCAGAGCAGGCAAGTCGGCCCGACCGCTTCCGCTTTTGCGGTGGGCGACAGGTCCAGACCGTCTGAGTAAACCAGCCGATCTGCATTAAGCGCATCACAAGCCAACATCAGCGCATAGCTCGGCAATGTTTCACCGAAAGAAATCGCGACGGGACGCGTCGCTCGGGCGAGAATGAAGAACCGATCTCCGTTCGGAAACTCTGCCAACTGGCGATGCCGTACATCGGGCGTTTGCATCGCCGCGTAGACGGCCCAAAGTGGACAAGCACCACCAAATCTAGGGATCGGAAGCCGGGGGAGGGGGAACCGTTTGGTCAAATAACCCGCGGCATTGGCACGCAGAAAGGCGAAGGGTACCCCCTCAAAACCTGGACGTCGTAGGCTCGTAAATCGATGGCAGAGCTGTTCGGGAGAAGCGTCAAACACCATCGCAAGCGCATCAATGTCGTATCGCAATTTCTCCGCGGCTTTATAAAACTGCTCGTAAGGAATCAGAAGGGCGGCAGCGGCGTACGCAAATAGTGTCCGCTTTGCCCGATTGCGTGCTTCAACACTTCGAAGGCCGACGCTCGCCGCAACTTCGGCCTCAATCACGTCGGGCAGAGTTGCTTGTGCAATATGTCTCGCAATTTCAAAGCGTTCGGTTTGCCTTGAAACGCCTTCGGCCAACGTCAGCGTTTTGCCGTCAAAATGAGTGAATCGATGTGCGTCACTCGGCAACTGTTCCATCGCTACGCGCTGCAGATCGATGCCAACCCCCGCAAGTTTTCGCCGAAGGCGATCCGTCATAAGCAAGTCCGTTTTGTCAATCGATCTGCGGATCTCGTCCGTCGCGAACTCAATTTTCTCGAAATAGTTTTGACGCTCAAAGAGAAATTCGTCGACTTCTTCCGGGGCCGTTACGGCTGTTCCGGGTTGTTCGGTGCGCTCAAAGAAACCCGCTAGAGACTGTGCGACGATTGCCAAACGATTGGCTTCTTCGGAAAGAATGCCGTCGAAGCGCGCACGCTGCTCCGACGAGACTTCACCACCCTCGTCGTAAATGCTGGTGACGGATCGAATTGCGGTCGAGGCATTCAGCATCTCGTGAATAGATTCGTTCAGGAGCGGATCGTGGTTTAGGCGGTCAGAAAACGCGGCGATAAGTCCCTGATCTCGTTGGCTGGCTCGATGAAGAGCGACCAGAGCCCGAGCCCAGCTTTCATGCTGTGCAATCAATGTTCGGCATTCGCGATGATCGAGGGCGAGTTCCGCAACCGCAGGGTCCGATGTCAGCTGGTTCAATTCAGCTAACAATCCGCGCTCTGCCTCACCATCGAGCGCTCCCGAATCGATATCGAGTATCGAGGCAATTTCTTCTAATCGCTGGCTCGTTAGTCGCCGCCGATCATGTTCGAGGAGGTTGACGTAGGATACGGATACCCCCATCGCGTTAGCCAACGCGGTTTGGGTCATGCCAATTTTCTGCCGCGCATTGCGGACGACGTGTCCTATTGGCGTATCCGGCATCCGGTAACCCCTTGTTAACCTGACAAATTCTCTTTGCCGAGTAAAAGATTGACATAAATTATTAAATCCACGTCAAATATTTACAAAAATAACAAGCATTTACAACAGGTTATTGCAGATTTGACAAAACTGCGGTAAACGGAGCCTTCATGTGATCCATCCGCTCGGGCTCTGCCCAGTGAATTAGTCACGCAATAATATCTTTGGGAGGATATAAATCCGATGAGCCTCATCAATCCTAAACTAAACCGTCGCGGCGTCCTCAAAGGGTCCGCTGCTGCAGGACTCGCTGCACCAATGTTTTTCAACGGAAGCGCTTGGGCCGATGGCCATGCATATTTGAACGCGCCTAAAGGAAACACGGTAACGTTCGGCTTCAACGTTCCTCAAACCGGCGCTTATGCCGATGAGGGTGCTGACGAACTGCGCGCCTACAAACTCGCTGTTAAACACCTCAACGGTGAAGGCGACGGCGGCATGATGAATACGTTCACGCCATCAAACCTTAAAGGGAACGGAATTCTCGGCAAGAAGGTCGAGTATGTCACGGGTGATACGCAAACCAAGTCGGATGCGGCACGCTCTTCAGCGAAGAAAATGATCGAGGCTGACAAAGCCATCATGATCACCGGTGGTTCATCTTCAGGTGTGGCGATTGCTGTTCAGTCGCTGTGTCAGGAAGCTGGCGTAATCTTCATGGCGGGTCTGACCCACTCGAACGATACGACGGGTAAAGATAAGCGCGCGAACGGTTTCCGTCACTTCTTCAACGGCTTCATGTCGGGTGCTGCACTGGCACCAGTGCTTGAAAACGCCTACGGTAAAGACCGTAAAGCCTATCACCTGACCGCTGACTACACTTGGGGTTGGACTCAAGAGCAGTCGATCGCTGAAGCCACCGAAGGCAAAGGTTGGGAAACTGTTGAAAAAGTACGTACGCCACTCGGCGCTGGTGACTTCTCGCAGTACCTCACACCTGTCCTGAACTCGGGCGCTGACGTTCTGGTCCTGAACCACTACGGCAAGGACATGGTCAACTCGCTGACGCAAGCTGTTAAATTCGGCATGCGCGACAAGCAAGTGAACGGCAAAGACTTCACGATCGTTGTCCCACTGTACTCGCGTCTGATGGCGCAAGGTGCTGGTGAGAACGTTAAGGGCATCTTCGGTTCGACGAACTGGCACTGGTCCTTGACGGATGATGGATCGAAGGCCTTCGTTAAGTCGTTCGGTCAGGAATACGGCTTCCCACCATCGCAGGCTGCTCACACCTGCTACGTTCAGACGCTTCTCTATGCGAACGCGGCTGAAACGGCTGGAACCTTCAACCCATGTGGTATTGCCGAAGCACTCGAAGACTTCGAGTTCGACGGAATGGGTAACGGCAAAACGCTCTATCGCGGCGCTGACCACCAGTGCTTCAAAGACGTTCTGGTCGTGAAGGGTAACGAGAACCCGACTTCGAAGTTCGACATCCTCGAAGTTGTGGAAGTCACCCCTGCCGAGCAAGTCACCTATGAGCCAGAGCATGCAATGTTCGCTGGTGGTGAGTTGGGCGAGTGTAACCCAGGCGCTTAATCTGTCTCACTGAGATGAATTGGCCCTCGCTGTGCATAGTCACTGCGGGGGCTACCGAACCAATGGATTGTCCACCCACTATTGCTGGACAGATCCGCACCGATGAAGCGCCTATCGCAAGGGTGCTAAATTCGATCGAAATTGCCATGCGAGCAGGGGATGTGCCTTGGACGCCATTATTCTTCAGGTATTAAACGGGTTGGAGAAGGGCGGCGCTTATGCGCTCATCGCTCTTGGTCTGACGTTGATTTTCGGCACCCTTGGTGTCGTCAACTTCGCCCACGGTGCCTTGTTCATGCTCGGCGCGTTTTGTGCCGTCGTCATGCGAACACTTCTGACCTATGAAATCGCAACGGGTGAAGTCGAAGCGACGGCATGGGGTACTGAGGTTGCTGTTACGACTCCGTACGTCACCAACCTGTTCGGAGATTTCGGGAACACGCTGATTGATTGGAGCGTCCCCGTCTCCATCCTGCTCACGATACCAGTCATGCTCATTCTCGGTTGGGTGATGGAACGCGGCTTGATCCGCCACTTCTATAAGCGTCCTCACGCTGAACAGATTTTGGTGACATTCGGGTTTGCAATCGTTCTTGCAGAGCTGATCAAAGCATACTTCGGCGCAAACCCAATTCCAGTACCAGAGCCGAAATCGCTCGGCGGAATGGTGGATTTTAGTGGGATCTTCGGAAGTGAACCAGGCACCATCAGATATCCAATGTGGCGCTTCGTCTATTTCCTCTTCTCGGCGCTAATTATCCTCGTCGTATTCTGTTTCTTGAGGTTTACGACGTTCGGCATGGTCGTTCGTGCTGGCATGGAGGACCGCGAGACCGTTGGTCTGCTCGGCATTAACATCGGAAAACGATTCACCTTTATGTTCGCGGTATCTGCTGTCATTGCCGGGCTTGCGGGTGCGATGTACACGCCGATCATCTCACCAGATTATAACATCGGCATGGAGTTTCTCGTGCTCAGTTTTGTCGTTGTTGTGGTTGGAGGGATGGGAAGTCTGGGCGGCGCTGTCGCAGCCGGATTCCTGCTTGGATTGCTTCAATCGTTCTCCGCAATGAACGAAATAAAAGAGTATGTTCCCGGGATTGACCAGATCATCATTTATTTGGTTGCGATTGTCGTTCTGCTTGTCCGGCCTCGGGGCCTGATGGGCCGCAAAGGCGTGATGGAGACCTAAACCATGAAGATCCTGACCCACCCATCGTCCGGTATCGACACCTCGATGATGCTCCTCTTCGTGATTGCAGTGTTCACGATGCCGTTTTGGTTGACGCCAATCGGTGCGGGCTATCCCGACTTGATGCAAAAGTTTGTCATCTTTGGGCTGTTCGCAACCGGCTTCAACATTCTGTTCGGATTGACGGGATATCTTTCCTTTGGGCACGCAGCGTTTTTGGGCGCCGGTTCCTACGCCGCCGTCTGGTCGTTCAAGCTTCTCGGTATGAACCCCATCCCAGCGGCAGTATTCGCGATTGTCGTAAGCGGGATCTTCGCTTTGATTATTGGTTATATTTCGTTACGGCGGTCCGGTATCTATTTTTCCATTCTGACTCTGGCATTTGCGCAAATGTTCTACGCGATTGCTTATTCAGACCTATTCGGCCGCTTCATGGGAATTACGCTGACAAACGGCGAAACCGGATTGCGGGTCTTGGCCGATGATCCGCGTGTGTTGGACGGCGTGATAACGAGCGGCGTCGATACCAGCGCATTGACCGTGAATTTATTCGGCTTGGATCTCACACACACCTGGGTGTGGAACGGGTTCCAGTTCAACGCTGGTTTCTATTTCTGTGCCGTGGTTCTGATTGTCGGCTCTTATATCGCTCTTCGGATTTTCCGTTCCCCGTTTGGGATGATGCTGAAGGCCGTCAAGACCAACCAAAACCGACTCAATTATACGGGCGTCAATACCAAGCCCTACACACTGGCTGCCTTCGTGATCTCGGGCATGTACGCTGGATTGGCTGGCGCTCTTCTTTGTATTACCGACCCACTCGCAGGTGCAGAGCGGATGCAATGGACGGCTTCGGGCGAGGTCGTGTTGATGGTGATCTTAGGCGGCATGGGAACCCTCATGGGACCAATGATCGGCGCCGGTATCATCAAGTTCGCTGAACAGAAGTTCTCTACTTGGGGCAAGCCGGAACTCCACGAGTTTCTAGCGTTCATTCCTGATGGTATTCGGGACACCGTTGTTTCCGTCGCAAGCCTTTTTGTTGGTTCAGGTTGGCACCTCACCCTTGGTCTTGTTTTCATGTTGATCGTGATCTTCCTTCCGGGTGGCATCGTCGAAGGTGGTCGTCGCATCTTGATGGCAATCACGGGTAGCAATCGCCGAAACCGCGAGATGCAGGCAGCTGCACAAGCGGCAGAGTAGGGGGCCCAGATGGCTATTCTTCAAGTCCGCAACGTCAATAAGCGCTTTGGCGGTTTGCAAGCTCTCGATGACGTAAACTTGTCGGTCGAGCAGGGCAGTGTTCACGCGATCATCGGTCCTAACGGGGCTGGAAAATCCACGCTACTAAACTGTTTTGTCGGGCGTCTTACGCCAGACACCGGGACCGTGATGTTTAATGGCAAGTCTCTGCTCGGCATCACGCCCCACGAAATCAATCAGGCGGGCGTGTCGCGGGTTTTCCAAACACCGGAAATCTTCACGGATCTGACGATCCTGGAGAATGTGATGATCCCAACTTTCGCGCATCGTGATGGTTCATTCAAAGTCAACTGGTGGCCCCGTGTCGATACCGATGCGGAAATTCGGGATCACGCAATGGGCGTTCTCGAAGAGATCGGCCTCGCCAGTAAGAAAGATATCGTCGCGTCATCGCTGTCGCGTGGGGACAAGCGTCGCCTCGAAATGGCGATGTGTCTGGCGCAAGACCCTAAGCTGTTGTTGCTCGATGAGCCGACCGCAGGAATGTCGCGCGCTGACACGAATGCTACCATCGATCTGCTGAAGCGCATTGGTGAAGCACGGGGCATCACTAAGATCATTATCGAACACGATATGCACGTCGTCTTCTCGCTGGCCGACAAGATTGCCGTCCTCGCTCAGGGTGCAGTAATTGCCGAAGACGTGCCTGAAAACATCAAGACCGATCCACGCGTTAAAGAGGCGTATCTCGGTGAGGAAGCCGTAGCATGACCGAGACGACCACGACATCTGACGCTTCCGGATGGAACGATAGCGCGCAAGTTCATGGCACAAACGAGTTCTTTGAAGCCAAAGACGTCAACGCGTATTACGGTGAAAGCTGGATCGTTCAGGGCGTGAATCTCAAAGTCCGTCGCGGCGAAGTGCTAGCTTTGCTTGGGCGGAACGGCGCAGGAAAAACATCGACACTTCGGACCATCGCCCAGATTGGTGAACCCGAATTGCAATCCGGTGAGATTTGGCTCGACGGTCAAGCGCTCCACAAGATGGAGTCGCACGAGGCGGCGGTGGCGGGTGTCGGACTCGTCCCAGAAGATCGCCGCATCATCCCCGGCCTTACCGTGCAAGAGAATCTGGAACTTGCCCAGATCGTTGAACCGAAGGGTTGGCCGATTGAGCTTCTTTACGAGCGCTTCCCACGCTTGGCAGAGCGTCGAAAACAAGAAGCGACCACCATGTCGGGCGGCGAGCAACAAATGCTGGCGGTCGCGCGGGCGATGGCTCGCGACGTGAAGCTCCTTCTTCTCGATGAGCCGTACGAGGGTCTTGCACCTGTGATCGTTCAAGAGATCGAGCGAATTGTGCGTGAGATCAAAGACGCCGGCATCACGACGATCATCGTCGAACAGAATGCCGTTGCCGCGCTGAAACTCGCCGACCGGGCAGCGATTTTGGATACTGGCGAAGTGGTCTTTGATGGTTCGGCGCAGGAAGTTCTCGATAATGTCGAACTTCGTGAAAAGTACCTCGCGATTTAGAATCGCTTCGGGTGACCGGCCCGTCATGTTACAAACGATGCGTCGCGAAAAACACGAGGCGCATTGAATGGTACAAGCTCAACAAGCTATTCCAATTTTTCGCAGCTTCGATGAGGCTGCGACGAAGGCGTTTTATGTCGACTTTCTCGGCTTTGAAATAGAGCATGAACATCGCTTCGATGCACAAGCCCCACTTTTTCTGCGGCTTCGCCTTGATGCCTGCATTCTGTTTTTATCGGAGCATCACGGCGATGCCACACCGGGCGGGTCCGCGCGGATAGATGTGGCTGACGTTCAAGCGTATTGCACACAGCTAAATAAAAAAGATTACAAGTACGCGCGTCCCGGCGTTATTTCCCAGCCCTGGGGCTATTACGATATGACAATTGCTGATCCATCGGGAAACCGTCTGATCTTCTGCACGAAGAACCGTTAGATCGTGGCCGACCTTCGCGATATGGAGCTGATCACCGCCCTTGCGCGGCATAAACACTTCGCCAGAGCCGCAGAAGAATGTGGAATTTCTCAACCAGCATTCTCTGCGCGGATCAGAAACCTCGAAAGCACCCTCGGCGTTCCGATGGTAAAACGGGGAAACAGGTTTCTCGGTTTTACTCCGGAAGGGGAGATCGTCCTAAAGTGGGCGCGCCGCATGGTCTTGGACGCCGACGGAATGCGCCAAGAAGTTCAGGCGGCGAAGGGGGCACTAATCGGTCGACTTAGTATCGGTGCCGTCCCCACGGCGCTAACTTACGCTGCGAGGGTTCCCGCTGAAGTTCACCGCGATCACCCCGGCCTCGCGATCAGTCTGCTATCGATGTCATCCACCGATATCTTGCGCGGTATCGAAGACTTCACCTTAGATGCCGGCATTACCTATCTTGATGATAAAGGGACGAGCAGCCTGAAAACCATTCCGCTCTATGAGGAGCATTATGTCCTCATGGTTCCACCAGCTTTGGCTCCTCGAAAGAGTGGAACCGCGACTTGGAAAGAGGCCGCAGAGATCCCGCTCTGCCTACTGACATCAAACATGATGAACCGTACCATTATCGATGAGATTTTTGCGAGTGTTGGATGTGCCCCTGAACCCGTAATGGAGACGAATGCCTTCGTCGCGGCGCTGGCTCAACTGGCGAATGGCTCTTTGGCGACAATTGCGCCAGAGCTTCTTGCCGATACCCTGCCCATTGCGGAAGGGGCCGTCCGACTTCGTCTCGAAAAGCCAGATGTTTCCAAGTCGATTGGATTGGTCATGGCAGAGCGAGAACCTCAGCCGCCGGCTCTAAGTGCATTTGCAGACGTCATCCAGCGTATCACACGATAACCTGAGCCGAAGACGCCATCGTGAAATGCGATTTGCTGGATCGTGGAGTCCAATGTCAGCGTCCTCCCACAATTTGAATGTGCGGAGGCAGCTATGCCGTTGGATGACACCGGGGTCTGGAAAAAAGGCAAAGGCAAAGGCCGTCCCACGCCCAAAGGCCGTCAGGTCGACTCAACCGCGCTCGCGGAAGTAAAGGCCCTACTAGGGGATGAACCGCGTCGCCGCGATCTGTTGATCGAGTTTCTGCATAAAATCCAAGATAAATTTGGGCACCTCTCTGCCGCTCATTTGGCAGCGTTGGCCGACGAGATGCGTCTGGCGATGGCTGAGGTGTATGAGGTTGCGACCTTCTACGCTCATTTTGATGTCGTGAAAGAAGACGAAGCGCCGCCGCCTGCACTGACGATCCGGGTCTGTGACTCCCTCTCCTGCGAATTGGCGGGTGCGCAGCAATTGAAAGCAGCGCTAGAGGATGGCTTGGACGCCTCTGAAGTCCGTGTTCTTCGTGCGCCCTGCATGGGTCGATGCGATACCGCGCCGGTCCTAGAGTTGGGCCATGCGCATATCGATAACGCGACGCCCGAAAAAGTGAAGGCTGCAATCGCGGCTGGTAATACCCACGCGCATATCCCCGATTATCAAGCCTATGATGATTACGTCGCAAAGGGCGGTTACAAGACTCTGCAAGAACTGCGGGACGGTTCGAAAACGCCAGATCAAGTTCAAGACGATGTTTTATCTTCGGGCTTACGTGGAATGGGTGGCGCCGGGTTTCCATCGGGTAAGAAGTGGTCGTTCGTTCGTGCCGAAGCCGGCCCGCGTTATCTCGCCGTCAATGGTGATGAGGGTGAGCCGGGTACCTTCAAAGATCGCTACTTCCTTGAACGTGAGCCGCATACCTTCCTTGAAGGAATGCTCATCGCGGCTTGGGCCGTCGAAGCGGAAACGGCTTTCATCTATATGCGCGATGAATATCCCGCAATTTTGCAGATCCTCGCCGATGAAATTGCCAAGCTAGAAGCGGCAGGGATTGTTAAGCCCGGTTACATTGATCTTCGCCGAGGCGCTGGTGCGTATATCTGCGGCGAAGAAAGCGCGATGATCGAGAGCATCGAAGGCAAGCGCGGACTGCCCCGCCATCGCCCTCCGTACGTTGCTCAGGTCGGAATCTTTGACCGTCCAACCCTTGTGCATAACGTCGAAACCCTGCATTGGGTTTGTCGGATCGCACGCGAAGGCGCGGCGTGTTTTGGTGACCACGGCGTCAATGAGCGCAAAGGCCTGCGCTCCTACTCGGTCTCGGGCCGTGTGAAAGAGCCGGGTGTAAAAATTCTTCCAGCCGGTTCAACGATCATGGATTTGATCGAAGCCTCGGGCGGTATGTCTGAAGGTACGTTTTATGCGTATCAACCCGGTGGCCCATCGGCAGGCCTCTTGCCGGCCAGCATGAACGATATCCCCCTCGATTTCGACACGCTGCAACGGCACGGCTCGTTCATTGGATCGGCGGCGGTGGTGATCCTATCCGATAAAGACCGCGCCCGCGACGCTGCGCTGAACATGCTCCGCTTTTTTGAAGACGAAAGCTGTGGTCAATGTACCCCGTGCCGCGTCGGGTGCGAAAAAGCTGTGAAGTTGATGGAGCAAGACAAATGGGACAACGCACTGCTGACTGACCTTTGCGAAACAATGGTCGACGCCTCGATCTGTGGTCTCGGTCAAGCCGCGCCGAACCCGATCTTGTTGACGATCAAACATTTCGGAGACGAAATATGATGCGCATCGCTCCGGCACTGGCGGCCATTCTGTTCACGTTACCTGCGTCGGCCGCCGAGCCAACACATTGCTATCAGCCGGGGACCGCCCCCTTCGATGCGACGGAACCGACTGAGCAACAAAAACAAGCCGCCACTGGTCTGACCTTCGGCTACCATCTGATCCCCGTCATCTATCGGCGATATTGTGGAACCTCGAATTTCGATGATCGAACGTACTTGTCTTCGGTGCTCGCCCCAACCGGATGTACCGATCAAAGTCACGCCGGTAGAAAGCAGCTTGCTTTGTTGGACGATGATGGCGTCCTCGGATCGCTGGCCGCACCCCTTTATCGCGTCGCCCAAAGACAGCCTGAATTTACCGGGCAGTTCTGCGGACTGATCGCGCAAATGCCGTGGCCATTATCTGCGGCGTCCAGCGAAGCCGACAACCGAGAAGCGGCTCGCGTCCTTCAAGAAGCCGAGCAACTGACCCGGTCTTATCAAAACCGATAGACGAACGATTGACATTGGAGCCTCTCATGGCTGACGGAAGCACGCTGCCCACCACGACCTTCACCCTCGATGGGAAGGAAGTCACGGCGAACCCCGGTGAAAGCATCTGGGAAGTTGCCAAGCGTATGGGCACCAAGATCCCACATCTGTGCCATGCCGATGAGCCCGGTTATCGCAGTGACGGAAACTGCCGTGCGTGTATGGTCGAGATCGAAGGCGAGCGGGTTCTGGCTGCTTCGTGCATTCGTACTCCGTCTGATGGCATGGTCGTCAATTCAGCTTCTGCGCGTGCTGAAAAAGCACGTAAAGGGGTCATGGAACTGCTCCTCGCTGATCAGCCAGCGCGCGACGATGCGCACGATGCGGCGTCGCATTTCTGGAACATGGCTGATCTATGTGATGTGTCGGACAGCCGCTATCCGGCCATGGAAGAAAACCGCATTCCCTTGCTAGACGGATCGCACGTCGCGATGCGGGTCAATCTCGATGCCTGTATTCACTGCAACCTCTGTGTCCGTGCGTGTCGCGAAGTTCAAGTCAACGACGTCATTGGCATGGCGGGTCGTGGTCATGATGCGAAGATCGTATTTGACTTCGATGATCCGATGGGTGCGTCGTCGTGCGTGGCCTGCGGTGAGTGTGTGCAAGCGTGCCCAACTGGTGCGCTGATGCCGTCGACTGTGGTCGATGCGGCGGAACGCGGCGACCGCGCCGATTATGATCGTGAAGTGAACTCGGTCTGTCCGTATTGCGGCGTTGGTTGTCAGCTTACCTTCAAAATCAAAGATGATCAGATCAAATACGTCGAGGGAGCGAATGGTCCGGCCAACGAGCAACGCCTTTGCGTCAAGGGTCGTTTCGGATTTGATTACGTCAGCCACCCGCATCGTCTGACGACACCATTAATTCGCCGCGATGATGCCCCGGCGAAGGGATTGAATGTCGATCCCGGAAACGTCTTAACCCACTTCCGCGAGGCCACATGGGAAGAGGCGCTTGAACGCGCTGCATCCGGCCTTCAAAGCGTAAAAGAAGAGAAAGGCGGGGAGGGCATCGCTGGATTTGGTTCGGCAAAATGTTCAAACGAAGAAGCGTATCTTTTTCAGAAGATGATCCGCGAATTCACCGGCCATAACAATGTCGATCACTGCACGCGGCTTTGCCATGCGTCCTCCGTCGCAGCGTTGATGGAGAATGTTGGCTCCGGCGCGGTCACAGCGACGTTCAATGAGATCGA
>CAZXMX010000011.1:0-6606 GCA_964641645.1 uncultured Neomegalonema sp. | reverse complement strand
CCAGAAACGGTGCGCGAAGTTGCGCGCGCCTTTGCTGGTGCAGAGGCCGCAATGATCTTCTGGGGCATGGGTGTTTCGCAACACACCCATGGCACCGATACCTCGCGCTGTCTGATTTCACTCGCGCTGATGACAGGGCAAGTTGGACGCCCCGGGTCAGGTCTTCATCCGCTACGCGGTCAGAACAATGTGCAAGGCGCGTCTGATGCAGGGCTGATCCCGATGGTCCTACCGGATTATCAGAAAGTCGTTGACGCGGACGTCCGTGACAAGTTCCAAAAGGCTTGGGGTTTCGAAGTGCGTGAGACGCCCGGCCTCACTGTTGTCGAGATTATGGACGCCGTTCATGACGGCACTATTCGCGGCATGTATGTGCTGGGTGAAAATCCGGCAATGTCCGACCCCGATGTCGATCACGCCCGTGACGCGCTCGCGCTGCTCGATTGCCTCGTGGTGCAGGATATCTTCCTGACGGAGACGGCAAACTACGCCGACGTGATTTTACCTGCGGCGGCTTGGCCAGAAAAGAATGGCACCGTCACCAACACCAATCGTCAGGTTCAAATGGGGCGGAAGGCACTGGACGCACCCGGTGAGGCTCGCGAAGATTGGGCGATCGTTGTTGATCTCGCGAAAGCGCTCGGTCTCGATTGGTCCTACACACATCCGAGTGAAGTCTTCGCTGAAATGAAGATCGTGATGAACAGTCTCGATAACATTACGTGGGATCGGCTTGAGCGCGAGAATGTCGTGACCTATCCATCGCTGTCAGCGGAAGACCCCGGTCAACCCATAGTCTTTGGCGACGGCTTCCCGCGTCCTGAAGGCCGTGCGAAATTTACACCGGCCTCGTACATTCCTCCGGCGGAGGAGCCAGATGCCGAATATCCATTCGTTCTTTCGACAGGGCGTTTGCTGGAACATTGGCACACGGGTTCAATGACCCGCCGGGCGCATGTTCTCGATGCGTTGGAACCAGAGGCTTCGGTGTCCGTTCACCCGAACACCTTGGAAGCCCTCGGCGCGGTAGCGGGCGATACGCTCAAAGTCAAAACCCGGCGTGGTGCGATTGAGTTGATGGCCCGCGCGGATACGTCTGTTGCGGAAGGCTCGATCTTCATTCCGTTTGCGTATGTCGAGGCCGCGGCGAACATTCTCACCAATCCGCAACTTGATCCGTTCGGAAAAATTCCAGAGTTCAAATTCTGCGCGGCTCAACTCTCAAAAATTGAAGAAGTTGTGGCAGCCGAGTAGGAAACAGTGCGGCGATCATCGCCGCATTTACGGTGTCTTCTCGTCGCCGAATGTCGAGGCTTTGAGGCGTTAGGTCTCAGGCCCTTTTTCGGCGGGGATCTCCATCCATGACTCGCCGGCGGCCATCACGCACGTAATCCCGTTCGGACGGGTCATGACGATGGTCCACGTCCCGGTTTTTTCTGAAGACCAAATCTCGATGACAGCTTCGGTACCGCTCAGACCCATGCCGCGTTCGGTCTCGCCGTATTTTTTCTTGAGCTTCGTAATCATATTCTCGCGCTCGGCGCAGACGGATTGCGCTTCGGCAATCGAAGGTGTTGCCATTGCAAAGAACAAAGCAGCGAAGATAAGTCGCGCGACCATGCTGGCCTCCTGTGACCTCACGCACCTCGTTAGGAGGTGCTTCAGCGCAAGGCGGTCCCAGGGCAATCTATAGAGCAGTCAGCACTATAGATGCCTCACGCAGTTTCGAGCATGACAATCAACTGCTAACGATTCGTTAATTAATGTTAAGAATTTGCTTAAATTGCCGACAAGAACACCACCACGCTGCGTTCTATCGACTTGTTTCAGGGTTCATCCGCCGCAATCTCCGCAAACAACTGCGATGGAATCAGCCTAACATGCAGCAAGGGTTACTGCCAAACCGCCTTGCGAAGTCTCTTTATACTTTTCGCTGAGATCAATTCCGGTTTGGCGCATGGTTTCAACGCAGGCATCGAGCGAAACGAAGTGTGTGCCGTCGCCGCGCAGCGCCAATGACGAAGCCGTCACAGCCTTGACCGCGCCAAACCCATTGCGCTCGATGCAAGGCACTTGCACGAGACCACCGACGGGATCGCACGTCATGCCAAGGTGATGTTCCAGCGCAATCTCGGCGGCGTTTTCGATCTGCCGGACGGTCCCGCCGCGCACCGCCGTCAGTCCGGCAGCGGCCATTGCGGAGGCTGAACCCACTTCTCCCTGACAACCGACTTCCGCGCCAGAGATCGACGCGTTGTGTTTGATCAACCCGCCGATGGCCGCTGCCGCCAACAGAAAATCACGCACGCCTTCATTGGTCGCACCAGGGTGATGGTCAAAGTACCAACGGATCACGGCAGGAACCACCCCTGCAGCTCCGTTCGTCGGTGCAGTGACCACCCGTCCACCGGCGGCGTTCTCCTCGTTCACCGCCATCGCATAAACGGACAGCCATTCGTTGATCGCGTAGGGGTCGGGTGCGTTGGAGCCGTGTTCCTCAACAAGCGCCTCTCGGATTGCTTTCGCTCGTCGCTTCACGAACAAACCGCCGGGCAGCTCCCCTTCCATTCGCAGGCCGCGTTCCATACAGCCTCGCATCGCATCCCAGATTGCATCCAGCCCGGCATCCAGCTCATCGGGTGTTCGTAAAACACATTCATTGGCGCGCTTCATGTCCACGAGCGACAGGCCAGATTTCTCGCCCATCTCGATCATGTCATCGGCAGTGCCAAACGGATATGGATGCCCGGCCTCCCGTTGATCGGCGCCAGCATCCGCGTTTGGGATCGTTGCTTGCAGTTCGCTGGCCTCCACGACGAATCCGCCGCCAATCGAATAGTAAATCCGCTGCGTAAGAATATTTCCGCTGTCATCTAATGCGGCCAGCGACATTCCATTTGCGTGACCAGGCAGGGCGTCTTCAAAATTGAAAACGAGATCGGCTTCTGGCTCAAATGCCATCTGAGGCAGATCCGGTGGGGTGATGGCTTTGTCCTTACGAACCTCGGCCTCGATCTCCGCCATCATATCGGGATCGATCGTATCCGGCGTGCATCCCGTCAGACCGAGAATGACTGCGCGATCCGTGCCGTGACCTTTGCCAGTAAAGGCGAGCGACCCGTGCAGCGTACACCGCAGACGACGAACATCCTTGGCACCGCGCTCTCGCAAGGTATCCAGAAACAGATTGGCCGCGCTCATCGGCCCCATCGTATGGGAACTCGACGGGCCCACCCCAATCTTGAAAAGGTCAAAAACGCTCAAAAACATGAGCTTAAGGTACGAATTCCAACACAGTTATGTCATTCCGAAGCGGCGTCCTAAAGGTCGAAAGCGCCCCGTTGACCCCACCGCTCGGCTGCGTATGGTGCGCCGAAGAAACTGGGGGTACCGGAGATCAAATGAGCAACGAACCAACAGGGGCCGAACTCGGCAAGAAGATGGCTGCCGAAATGGCGCTTGAACTCGTCCAACCCGGTATGACATTGGGCTTAGGCTCTGGGTCCACTGCCGAATGGTTCGTGCGACTGATGGGGGGGCGCGTGAGTGACGGCCTCGATGTGACCTGCGTGGCGACGTCTCGCCGAACAGAAGAGCTTGCAACCCATTGCGGCATCAAGATCCACACGTTGGATGATGTCGGTCGCCTCGATTTGACGATTGATGGTGCGGATGAAATCGACCCCGCGTTGAACCTCATCAAAGGCGGCGGCGGTTGTCATCTGGTTGAGAAGATCGTTGCGGCGGCTTCCGCCGATCTTGTTGTCATCGCGGATGATCGTAAGCTGGTCAAACAGCTAGGCCAATTTCCGCTGCCCATCGAAGTCACGCCCTATGGTTGGCAGACAACGGCCTTGATGATCGAAGACGTTCTGCGCGCGTGGGATGTTGACGGTAAAGAGGGCGGGCGGCGCACCTTTGACAGCATTGCGTTCGAGAGCGATGAGGGCAACTTCATTTTGGATTACCATCTCGGTCGCATAGGCGATCCCGTCAGCTTGGCGACGGCATTGAATGCGATTCCCGGCGTTGTCGAGAACGGATTGTTCATCAACATGGCTTCGCGCGCGATGATCGGATCAGAAGATGGGACGGCTCGGGAAGTGAAGCCGGTATGACACGCCGTTTTTTCGGGGGTAGCATGCTTGCGCTTTTGACGGGGTGCGCCGGCGCTGGCGTTTCAACCGTCGATCTTCGTGGCAAAGTCGCCGCCGAAATCGCACAGGTCGTTGTTACCCGAACCCAACTCGCGCCTTGGATCTTTTCGACATCGGTTGACGGAGGCAAGCTCGACGCCGCCATCGACACGGTTCAAAATCAGGTCGCCGCGACACAAGCCGATGCTTTTTCTGTCGAACAGCTCCATGACCTTCGCCAATTCTACAGCTCCCGCGAGGGGCAAGACGTGGTGGCTTTGGCCTATGCGGCTGAGGGCGGCGGGGACAAACCATCTTTTGATGCGGAACAATTTGAACGGGTAGAGGCGTCGCTAGCGAACCCGCTCATTGCTCGATCCGTTGCGTCACTGCGCGATGTTTTGCGCGGTGCGTTCGCATCTGAGTTTTCATTTCGATGAGGCCATTGCGAGGGATATTTCCTTCTGGTCTTTTTGTACTAGGTCTGCACTGAAGTAAGCCGAGGGACCGGATATGGCCGAGTTTGATTATGATCTCTTCGTGATTGGTGCGGGTTCGGGCGGCGTTCGCGCGGCCCGGCTGGCGGCGCAATCCGGCGCGCGCGTCGCCGTCGCAGAAGAAAGCCGTTACGGGGGAACCTGCGTTATCCGTGGCTGCGTTCCCAAAAAGCTGATGGTCTATGCGTCGGGCTTTCATGAGGCCTTCGAGGATGCCGAAGGATTTGGCTGGACCGTTGGCAAGCTGACCTTCGATTGGCAAAAACTTTGCGCGGCACGTGACGCAGAAGTCGATCGGCTTGAGAATATCTATCTCAACAACGCTCTCGAAGGAAACGGCGTCAAAGCGATCCGACAGCGCGCGACCCTCGCCGGAGAGCAAGCCGTTGAGCTGGCCGATGGTACGCGGCTTACCGCAAAGACGATTCTTGTCGCGACCGGTGGTCGACCCTCTCGGCTTCCGATTGAGGGCGCAGAGTTGGCGATTGTCTCGGATGATATTTTCCATCTGCCAACCCAACCCAAAAGTATGGTCGTCGTTGGCGGCGGTTATATCGCCGCTGAGTTTGCCTGCATCTTTGCCGGGCTTGGCACGAAGGTTTCGATGGTCAATCGCAGCCCGACAGTTCTCAAAGCCTTCGATCATGACCTCCAAGAAACCCTCATCGAAGAGATGGATAAGAAAGGTCTCGATCTTCATCTCGGGGACGCTCCGGTTTCGATTGAAGACCTCGGTGAAACCAAACGCGTCACGCTCAAGAGCGGTGCGACGTTGGAGGCGGATGTGGTCTTCATGGCGACGGGCCGTCATCCCAATACGAAAGACTTGGGTCTTGAGGCATTGGGAATCGAAACCGGTGCGGGGGGCGAGATCAAAGTTGATCAATACTCGCAAACATCTGTTCCTTCGATTTACGCGGTGGGCGACGTCACCGACCGCGCGCAACTGACACCGGTCGCCATTCGCGAAGGCGTCGCCTTTATCGAAACGGTTTTTGGCGGCAATCCAACCAGCCCTGATCACGAATTGATCCCAACGGCAATCTTCACCCAACCGGAGATTGGCACCATCGGTCTCAGCGAGAACGAGGCCCGCGAAAAACATGACATCGAAATCTATCGGGCAAAGTTCAGACCGATGCTTCATACGCTGTCAGGGCGCGACGAAAAAATGCTGATGAAGATCGTCGTCGATAAATCTAACCGCAAAGTCCTCGGCGTTCATCTTCTCGGCCACGGTGCCGGCGAGATGATCCAATGTGTTGGCATCGCCGTGAAGATGGGTGCGACCAAAGAAGACTTCGATCGCACAATGGCGGTTCACCCGACCGCTGCCGAAGAGTTGGTGACCATGAAAACCCCAGTCGCCTGATGGCTCGAAAACGATATTGCTTGTTGAAAGGGCGTCCCACGAACTTGGCGTTGGACGACGATGATAAGCCGCATATCGAAATCAAAGTCGAAGCACGTGGCGACTATCGCGTCGCCGTCAACGCACAATCAACGCAGCCGCCGCATGAGCTATTGTTCGTATCTATCGATCCTTTCGAGCACACAATTCTTCGCCAGATGCATGGGCTGCCTTACGGCTTGACCGACCTAACAAAGCGCAAGTCCTTGGCGCTCGATTATACTCGGGGTTTGGTTCGACGTGGCCAGATGAAAGTCGCACCGTTTCGTCTTCGAGGGCCAAACAATGATTTGCGAGAGCTGGTCGGGCTGGCCCTCGCCGAAGCGATCAAGACCGAAGATGCGAGCCTCTATGCGTTCGGCGAAAGTTGGGGACCAGAACATCATCGTCCTGACCAGTACTTTGAATTCTCACCGGGGCAGGGCGTTCACGACGTTCACATGAACCAAGGATCACGCGGGCGATTTCGCGGGGCTAATCGTTCCCGGCAAGATGGCGCGTTGTTCCTGCACTTCCCATCGCAAAAACGATGGGTCGCTCTGTTCCTCGCCTTCCAAAGTCA
>CAZXMX010000010.1:0-31095 GCA_964641645.1 uncultured Neomegalonema sp. | reverse complement strand
CCGGACAAGCCGGGCAATGACGGTTACTGTCGTGTCGTGTGGCGATGACGTCGAGGCTGGACGCATTCGCGTTGCGAGTGCTTTTTGCTTGACATTTGTTCTTTTATTGTTCTCATTGTTTTCAGTTTTGAAACGAGGAGATGACGGACAGCGTGGAGATGGAGCGGACCTTAGAAACTCAGCGGCTTGGCCTGCTCCGCCTTTTGGCGGGGTTGATGGTGGTGGTTGTGTTGATGTCTCGGTTTCCGGTTGTCTCCTTGGTGCCTTGCTGGGTTCGGCGGCATGTTTTGTCGGTCCTCGTGCGGGCTGAAACCGCCGCGAATTATTTGGTGATTGCGGCGGCTGGCATTCTGTTTGGTGCTCGGGTCGAGACGCCCTTGATCGGGCTTTCGCCGCCGTCGAGTGAGCCGCCCATGCCAGATGATTGTTCGCATGAAGGTTTGCTGCGCCGGATCGAGGCGCTCCGCACTGTTCTGAGAAACCTGCCGCGCTCTGCAAGACGTTTGATCAAGCGACAGGCGAAACGGCGGTTAGAATCGGGCCTTGCGATGGGGACGCCCCGTTTAGGGGCGCACGAAAAAGGCGCTCTGACGGTGGGATTGCTGTTCGTCGCCCGGCTTGATCGACCGCCAGACAAGCCGTTTTTGGCCGCCTTTCATCCGAAATTCCTCGCTTCCTCCTGATTTCAGGACGGGAGGCGTTCGTGCTGCGCAGCGTTGATCAGCCCTTTCGCTCTGGCTTGCGACGCCTTATATGCTCGACAACCGTATTAATCCCGCGAGGACGAACCAATGGATAGCCTGAACGATCGTAAAAAAGCCTTTGAAAAAAAGTTCGCCCATGACGCGGAAATGACCTTCAAAGCCGAAGCGCGCCGGAACCGGATGCTGGCGGAATGGCTGGGCGAAAAATGGGGCATGTCGAGCGAGGAAGCCGAAAAGTATGGCGTCACGCTGATCGGAGCTGACCTTAAAGAAGCAGGCGATGACGACGTGATGCAAAAAGTCCTTTCAGACGCGAAAGAACGCGGCGTCGATATCGACGAAGCCGAATTGCGCGCTAAGTCTGAGGAACTTCTCACCGAGGCCAAGGCCGAGCTGATGGAAGGCGAAGATTAATCGCTAAGACGGTTCGGAAGGGCGACCTTCCGACGAAAGACTGTGTGGTCTGTGGCCGCCCGTTTTCTTGGCGAAAGAAATGGGCGGCTGTATGGGACGACGTGAAATATTGCTCCGAGCGATGCCGCCGTGCGCGGGGCCGATCCGATGACCGTGACGCCTAGACCTTTGCGGCGCTTGGTGGTCCTCTGCGGCGATCAACTCGACATTGATGGATCGGTTTTTGAGGGCTTTGACCCGGCGCGCGATGTCGTGCTGATGACCGAAGCCCATGAAGAGGCGACATACGTTTGGCAGCATAAACGCCGCCTCGTGTTTTTCTTTGCAGCGATGCGCGGGGTTCGGGATGCGCTGACCGAGAAGGGTTTCCCGGTTCTCTATCATCAACTCGATGACCCAAGCGCGCCCCTGTCGTTGGCCGCTGGTTTGCGGGATGCGGTTGAGCGCCATGCGCCCGAAGAGATTTGGCTCGCGCGGCCTGGCGATTATCGTGTTCTGGCAGCGCTGGAAGAAACGGCGCAGGCCGTGGAAACGCCACTGCGCCTGATCGAAGAGTCGCATTTCCTGATTGATCTTGCAGCGTTCAATAGGCTTCGCGAAGGGCGGAAGCGCTTTATCCTTGAGGACTTCTACCGCCACATGCGCCGGGAGACCGGCTATCTGATGGCGGACGGAAAGCCAATCGGCGGCGCTTGGAATTTCGATAAGGACAATCGCGAAACCTTCAAGAAAGAAGGTCCCGGCTTGGTGCCGCGGCGCGAGGTCTTTCCGCCGTCCAAACGGACTCAAGCGGTGATCGATATGGTGAGCGAGCGGTTCCCCGATGCGCCGGGCTCGCTTGACGGATTTGACGAGCCGGTTACGCGCGAAGACGCGCTGGTCGCGTTGGACGATTTTATCCGCAATCGGTTGCCCGATTTTGGTACCTATCAAGACGCGATGTGGGAGGGAGAGTCGACGCTCTATCATTCGCGATTGTCCGCAGTGATGAACGTTAAGCTCCTCAATCCACGAGAGGTTTGCGACGCGGCGGTCGAAGCGTTTCATCAAGAGCGCGCGCCGCTGAATGCCGTCGAGGGTTTCGTTCGTCAGATCATCGGATGGCGCGAATTTACCCGCGGGATCTATTGGGCCGAGATGCCGGGCTACGCTGAGATGAACGCCTTGGATGCGACCAACGAAGTGCCGGATTTTTTCTGGACCGGCGAGACCGAGATGGCCTGTCTGCGCGATGCCTTGGGTAAGCTGCTGCGGACCGGTTATGCCCATCATATCGAGCGGTTGATGTTGATGGGTCTATACCTGCAACTCAATGGCACCGACCCATACAAAGCGCACATCTGGCACATGGCGCTCTATCTCGATGCCGTCGATTGGGTCTCGCTGCCGAATATGTTGGGCATGAGTCAGCATGGCGATGACGGGATTGTCGGGACGAAACCCTATTGCGCGTCCGGTGCGTACATCGGTCGCATGGGGCCTTATTGCTCAGGCTGTCGTTACGATCCGAAGGAATCAGTGGGCGAGAAAGCTTGTCCTTTTACAACTCTTTATTGGGATTTTCTCGCACGTCATGAAAGCAAATTTGCAACAAATCGCCGGATGACATTTCAGATCAAAAACCTACAACGCAAGGATGCATTAACTTTAAGATCAATCCGTAACCATGCCAAAACATTGATAAAAATTTAGAGAAATGTGATGGCGAATCACATTTTACGCATTCACATTTTATAAAAAGCAGACTTGGCAACCCTCTGATATCGCCTAAAAAACACCAATTGTGATGTGACTTCAGTTCCTCGATATTGTATTCGGCCCATGTTTTGTATCGACATCGCCGAACCATAAAAGGCGATGCGTAGGGAGAGACACTATGACCGCAACGATTGATCTGGACGAAGATTATACGCCAAGCGATTCCGAACCCTTCATGAATGAGAGACAACGCGAATTTTTCACCGGTCGGTTGATGGAGTGGAAACGCGAGTTGCTAAAAGAGACGCAAGGCACCGTTGAGGCGCTGCAAAACGAAACCCGAGCCGTTCCTGATCTGGCCGACCGCGCTTCTGAAGAAGCCGACCGCGCGCTGGAACTTCGCACCCGTGATCGCCAACGCAAGCTGATCGCGAAAATTGACTCGGCGCTGCGCCGCATCGAAACGGACGACTACGGATATTGCGATGTGACGGGCGATCCGATCAGCCTCAAGCGCCTGATCGCACGGCCCACCGCGACGATGTCGCTGGAAGCACAAGAAAAGCATGAACGCCGCGAGCGCGTTTATCGCGAAGACTAATTTGCATCATAGGGCGTGCTGATGGCGCGCCCTTTTTGATTCCGCTTGCACTTGCCTCGAACACCCAGCCATCTGTTCATCGTTCACGGAGAAACGAGGGCTTATGGCTGACGATAAAAGCCAGGACGATTTAGCGCGCTTCGGCGTTGTCGATATCGGTTCGCACACGGTTCGTTTGGTCGTCTTCGATGGACGCACCCGCAGCCCCGCTTATTTTTTCAATGAAAAATCGACCTGCGCCCTCGGTGCCGAGATTCAGGTGAGTGGGAAGCTCTACCCAGCAGGCAAGGAGAAAGCGCTGGCGCAGCTCAAGCGGTTCAAAGTCCTTGCCGCAGCCATGGGTGTTGAGAACCTCAAGGTCGTCGCGACCGCCGCCATTCGGGATGCGAGCGATGGCCCCGCCTTCGCCAAGCAGATCAAGAAAGAAACGGGCTTGAATGTTCGCGTCATCAGCGGCGGCGACGAAGGACGGTATGCCGCGATGGGTGTCCTGCTCGGAGACGTCATGCGCGATACGCTCGTTGTCGATATCGGCGGCGCGTCGATGGAGTTGACGACGATCAAGGACAGCCAGATTGGCGAGGCGAAGACGACGCCGCTTGGTCCGCTCCGCCTCGCAGCGACCGGTTTGTCGGGCGCTGAATTGGACGCGTATATCGATGAAACGCTGGCCCAGTGTTGGCCCCAAGATTCTGCAGGGGTCACGCGGGTAACGCTGGTCGGGGGCGGCTGGCGGGCTTTCGCGGCGCTCGATATGCACCGGCGCTCTTACCCTTTGCATGTTTTGCAAGGCTACGAAATGACGCCGGAAGATGCCTTGGAAACCGCGGCGTGGGTGCGGACCGCCGACGAAAAGAAATTGTCAAATGCAGGACTGTCCAAAACGCGAATTACGAATGCCCCGTTGACCGCACAAGTGCTGCAAAGATTGATCGCGCGCAGCAAACCGAGTGCGCTGGCGATCTCCGCTTACGGCCTGCGAGAAGGCGTACTTTACGAGCATTTACCTGAAGACCTTCGCGCCAGTGATCCGTTGCTTCAGTCGGCAGCCTTTATGGAACGCACGTCTTCGCGTTTTCCGGGGTTTGGTGAAGAGTTGGCGGCGTGGCTGCAACCCTCTTTCTCGCATTTGCCCGAACGGATGGTCCTCGCCGCATGCTATTTGGCGGATGTGAACTGGCGCATCCATCCGGACTATCGCGCACAGGCTTGTTTCGTGACCGCAACCCAAGCAAACCTCGGCGGTTTGACCCATGCGGAGCGTGTGTTCCTCGCGGTCGCGCTGGCCTATCGCTACAAAGGCGCGAAGGAAGCGCTGCGATCTGAACCTGCAGCGGGGTTGCTCACCGATGAAGACCGACTCAAAGCAGAAGCGTTGGGCAAAGCGCTACGGCTGGGTGCCATGATTAGCGGTGCCGCACCGCATGTTCTGAGTGAGAGCAAACTGACGGTCGAGGGGGAAAAACTCTCGCTGTCCTTCAAGAAGGCGCACGCAACCTTCATGAGCGGTCCGGTTCAACGACGGTTGGCTTCACTGGCCACAACATTAAAGCTCACGCCTGAACTGAACAGTTGAAACGCCGACACAGCCTATAAAGTTGAGCGTGTGATGTTCCGTTCGGGAGCACTTACTTCGATTGCTTCGCCTTCTTTTTTTCACCGCCGAATAGAAGATCAAAAAGGTTCGGAGGAGTTTTGCCAGACTCTTTGTATTTCTTGGCCAGCGCCTCTGACCTTTTGTGTCCCTCGTCCGAAGCGCCCCCACGGGCATGAACGGGCGTAGCGAGCGCACCGATCACGGCGGCGAAGATGATGTATCGTAACATCAGGGTTCTCCTTTCGATGACAAGCTGATCATCAAGATGGAGCCTACCCCGCGCCAAGTCATATCAACGTCACTCAACGCCCCGTAGAATTTCGTGATCGTCAGGCCCGGCTCGCATAGAGCGCAACCGCCGCTGCATTGGATACATTAAGCGATGCAAAACTCGTTTGAGAAGGAATGGCCGCAAGCGCATCACAGGTTTCGCGGGTCTTTTCTCGCAGCCCCGGACCCTCTGCACCCAAGACGATGCCAATCGGTGATCCATTAGCAGCGGCCATCGCGTCGCCCAACGATAGCGGCGCTTCACCGTCTAAACCGATCATGACGTAGCCGCGTTCTTGCAAGGCCACCATCTCATTGGCGATGTTCCGAACGCGCAAGTAAGGCTGTCGCTCAAGCGCGCCACTCGCCGCTTTGCCGAGCGCACCAGTTTCCGGAGCGGAATGGCGGAAGGGAGCGATAACAGCCTTGGCACCAAAGACTTCCGCTGTCCGCAAAACCGCGCCGACATTGTGGGGATCGCTTACCCGATCGAGGATGAGGGCAACGGCGCCCTCCTCTGGGGTGCAAACATCGACAGGGGTGCCCCACTCTAACCCGTCCGTCTCAAGTGCGGCGCCCTGATGGACCGAGTTGGGGTCGATCGGCGCGGTGAATTTCCGGGCATCGCACAGCTCGGGCGTCACGCCGCTGGCCGCTATCGCCTCTTCGAGCTGATTTTGAGCGTTGAGCGTGACAACCAGCTTATATTTCTTACGATTGGGATTCAGCAGCGCAGCGCGGACGGCGTGGATACCAAACATCCAATAGCGGCCACTTTCGAAGCGATCTTGCCAGTTGTCGCGGGGTCTTTGAGGCTTTTTCATCGCGTCCTCATAGGCGCGCAGACGGTGGCAGGCAAGCCAACTCAGAAACCGCTCGCTTTAGACGGCTTTCGCCTTGACGCCCCAGAGGGGTTCGCCTAAACCGCGGTCACTCTGCAAGACTAAGCGCTTCGGCGTATCCCGTGGAGGGGTGGCAGAGTGGTCAAATGCAACGGACTGTAACTCCGTCTCGGTAACGATACGCAGGTTCGAATCCTGCCCCCTCCACCATTTACCTCTCATAAGACATTGATTTAAAAAGATTTCAAGTTGGAGCGCCCTTACTCCGTTTACTTGTATGCCTACTTTCGTGTTGGCGAGATTGCGCTTAGGCTCTCCGCTACGAAGATTGCAGGAGGAAGGCATGTCGAGTTATTTGGATCGCGGCACGATTGATGAGTTTCGTCAGAATGGCGCGACGGTACTCCGTGGCGTGCTGACGGACTGGATCGATGTTCTCAGAAGTGGCGTCGATGCGAACATGCGCGACCCTGATCCCAATGCCAGAATCTATAAAGGCGAGAATGGCGGCGGACGGTTCTTCGTCGACTATTGCAATTGGGCCCGATTTCCCGACTACAAAAACTTCATCTTCAATTCGCCCGCAGCCGCTATCGGGGCGGAACTCATGGGCAGTAAATCAGTCCAGCTTTTTCACGAGCACGTTTTGGTAAAGGAAGCAGCCACGGGTGTTCCGACCCCTTGGCATCAAGACGCCCCGTACTATTGCGTGGACGGCCCAAAAACTGTGAGCCTTTGGGTTCCACTGGATGAAGTTCCCCGCGAGACAACGCTAGAGTTCATTTCCGGCTCCCACGACTGGGGGCACTTTTATCGCCCGCAGCGATTCAACGGTGAGCCGTTGAATGAGAGTGACGGACTAAAAGACATCCCGAATATCGACGCGGACCGAGATTCCTATGAGATTATCGGTTGGGCGCTCAGCCCGGGCGACGCCGTGGCCTTTGACTATCGAACAATCCATGGTGCTCCTGCAAATACGAGCGCGACGAACCAGCGGCGGGCATTCTCACTGCGATTGCTCGGCGACGACGCACGCTTCCGACGTCGCGAGGGGATCGTAACCTCGCCGCCCTTTTCGCAAGTCACATTACGTGACGGGGATCAGCTTGCGGGAGACGAATTTCCGATGTTGTTGAATGGATGAATGCGTACACCACAAACGACATCAATTTTCGAGGGAAGATGGTGGAGCCTAGCGGGATCGAACCGCTGACCTCCTGCATGCCATGCAGGCGCTCTCCCAGCTGAGCTAAGGCCCCATCAAGTCGCTACCGTCTATGCGGGCAGACTTTCAAAATCAACTCAAAAGCGGTCGATTAAGTCGCTTTGAGCTTTGTAACCTCCGCCCCAACTTGCGGAGCGGAGGTAAATTACGCGACGAGCATCAAAAAATTAATCTTCATCCTCGTCGTCATCTTCGTCTTCGTCATCATCATCGTCAATGATGGCTTTCTTTTTCTTTTTGCCGGTTGAGACGCCCTCATCGTCGTCGTCATCTTCCTCGTCGTCGGTGTCGTCGAGCAAGTCGCCCTCAGCGACGAAATCAGACGCATCGGACTCGTCATCTGACGCGCCCTTCCCTTTGGCAACAACCGGGGCGGGGGAGGCACCGTCATCGTCGTCCATCGAGAGAACTGTGGTATCGTCCTCTTCATCGACCTCGGCATCCTCGTCGGGGACTTCCAGTTCCACCAACGGATCGTCATCTTCAACAACCGCCACTGGTTTTTTCTCAGCAGCTTTTTTGGCCGTTGCAGCCTTGGTTCCACGTTTCGGTTTGTTCATGGCCGCCAAGTCGAGAACGGTCTCACAAGCGGGGCAGATGATCGGGTCTTTATGCAGATCGTAGAACCGCACGTTGCAGCTCATACACATCCGTTTGACACCCCATTCGGGTTTGACCATGGAAAAAGTCCTCAATATCCGGTGGAGCGCTGCGGAATGCCACAGGTTTTGCACTGTGTCAAAGCCGTCTTGACTTCGTAGCAACATCATCCATGTTGCAGTGCACCATGGCTGCGTAAATTACGCTGACTGAAAGCATTGCAAAGCTTGGGTGAAACAGTGCAGCCTACGGATGGAAAGTGGCGAAAGCCGCGAACGAAAGCAGACCTTTTATGTTGTACCACGCCTACGAATGGACCCATGCGGCGATAACGCCTTGGCGGCAATTCGCAAAAATGAGCGCAGATACGCTGCGTGATCCCCGCAATCCGTGGGCAGATTCGTATGGCGCACGCACGACTGCGGCGGCGTTCGAGATGTTCGATAACGCGACAGCGCGATACGGAAGACCCGATTTTGGTATCGATATGATCGATGTCGACCGGAATCCCTGTGCGATCCGGGAAGAAGTGGTGCTCGAAAAGCCCTTCGCGCGCTTAAAAAGGTTCCGCCGATTCGGGAACGGCATCGTAGAAGGCAAAGATCCGAAGGTTCTGCTGATTGCTCCGATGTCGGGCCACTATGCGACATTGCTTCGCGGGACGGTAAAAGCCATGCTGCCGGAGCATGATGTCTACGTCACAGACTGGCGCGATGCGCGGAATGTTCCCCTGATCGAGGGTTCCTTCGATCTGGAAGACTATGTCCACTACTTAATTGAATTTTTGCAAGAAATTGGCCCCGGAACCCATGTGATGGGCGTCTGCCAGCCGGGGGTTCCTGCCCTCGCAGCCGCTTCGCTGATGGCGGAAGATAATGATCCGTGCCGCCCGGCCTCGCTGACGCTGACGGGGAGCCCGATTGACACCCGAGTCAGCCCAACTGAGCCGACGAAGCTCGCTGACCAGCGCTCGCTTGAATGGTTCGAATCGAACATGATCGCGTTGGTCCCAATGCCCCATGCTGGCGCAATGCGACGTGTTTACCCGGGATTCCTCCAGCTCACCGGCTTCATGTCGATGAATATGGATCGCCATATGACGGCTGCTTTCAGTCAATTCGAGAACCTCGTGAAGGGCGACGATGAGGCCGAAGCGGCTCATCGAAAGTTTTACGACGAATATCTGGCGGTGATGGACCTGACGGCAGAGTTTTACCTGCAGACCATCGATGTTGTTTTCCAGCGGCACTTGCTTCCGAAGGGAGAATTCTCGGTCAGGGGTCGTTTGGTCGATCCTTCGGCCATCAAAGATATCGCGTTGATGACAATCGAAGGCGGAAAAGACGACATTACGGGTGCCGGACAAACGCATTCCGCGCATGCTCTTTGCAATCAACTGCCTGACGGCATGAAATTGGAATACACTAACCCCGACGTGGGTCACTATGGCACTTTCAACGGCGGTCGCTGGCGGAATGTCATACAGCCAAAAGTTGCAGAATTTATCGCGAGTCATAGAAAGTAGACCATGCAGCCCATCACCAGCCTGAACATTGAAGGCATCGACGCTCCGATCACGGTTCGCAGACGGCGAACCGCGAAACGGGTGACGTTGAGTGTGAGTCGGGCGACGGGCGCGATTGGGATGACTTTGCCCAGTCGTTTCCGGTTAGACGATGCGGTTCGCTTTGCTGAAGCCAATCGGGAGTGGCTGGAGGCTCGTGTCGAGGCTGCGCCTCAGGCAATCCCCTATGAGTTCGGTATGATGCTCCCTTTCCAAGGGCGTTATTACCGCGTCCACCCCGGCAAGCGCCGTCGGGTCGAGCTGGGTGAAGGCGTTATCCGCGTTGGCTGTGATCCGGAAATGCTGTCCGGGATGTTGGATCGCTGGCTAAAACGTCAAGCTCGTGCAGCATTGGTTGAACGGTCTCAAGCCCACGCTGCAGAACTGAACACCAGCTATAAACGGATCACCATTCGCGATACGCAAACCCGGTGGGGGTCCTGTTCGTCGACGGGGACACTTTCCTACAGTTGGCGGGTGATCTTGGCGCCCGAAGGGGCGTTGAATTATTTGGCAGCGCATGAAGTCGCGCACCTGCGTCAGATGAATCACGGTCCGAAATTTTGGGCGCTGGTCGAGCGTCTGGTTCCGGATTACGAAAGCTGGACGGATTGGTTTAAGACTGAAGGCGTTGAACTACATCGATATGGCCGAGAGAGCTGACCTTGGTCATGTCCTCTCGCACTTCGAGAGGGCGAGCTTAAACGATGTATATTCCCGATCACTTTGTCCTCGAAGACGATGACGACATTCGTGCGATCATTGCCGCGCATCCGTTAGCGAGTTTCGCAACGAATGGACCTGCTGGACCGGAGATCAGTCACCTGCCGCTCGTTGCACATGACGAAGAAGACGGCCTTGTTCTCTACGGTCATTTTGCTCGCGCCAACCCCCACTGGAAAATCGTAGACGAAAAAACCACTGCGCTCGCCGTTTTCATCGGCGCGGAAGGGTACATTTCGCCAAGCTGGTATGCGACTAAGCAAGAGACCGGCAAGGTGGTTCCGACTTGGAATTACGTGACCGTTCACGCGCGCGGGGTTCCTGAACTTCTCGCGCATGGCTCTGAAAGCCGAGAGGCTATAGAGGCTCTGACGGATGCGATGGAACAACCGCGCGTCGAGCCTTGGCGGGTCGCTGATGCCCCAGCATCCTATACGGAAGGGATGATGCGCGGCATCGTCGCGTTTCGGATGGTCGTGACGGAACTCGAAGCTAAAGCGAAATTGAGTCAAAATCGCAGTGCTGCCGATATTAATGGTGCGCTGGATGGCCTTACTGACGGCGATGAGATCGAACTTGCCGAGGCGATGCGCACAGCAAAGCCGGAATAGCTTACTTTTCTTACTCGACAAAAACTCTGGTTCGAGCCGCCTGACCGGAGCGGTCGATGACAGAAATCGAAATGTAACCGGGACCAGACGGGTCGAAACTCACTTCGCGGTCGAACCGGCTCACCGTAAGCGGTTGCCCATCTGCGAGCCAAGTAAAGGGCGGCGCGCCATTGCGAACCTTTACGGTGAGCGGTGCATACGCATGACGATCCAAACTTAGATCGAGCGTCGCGCCGTTCGGTGGGAATACGATTTCCGGCTCAGACTTCCCATTTCGAGCAGTCATCGCGGGGTGCCGGAAATGTTGGAGCGGGATCGGAAGTTCGCCATGGCTCACGGTCAACACGCCAGACGGGGGCGGCGCAAGCGGTGATGGCGATGGCTTGAGTCGGCTGAACGCTTCAAACAAAATTGGTGCAGCAGTTTCAATGCCGAGAACTCCGCGTGCCGAGCTTCCGTCAGGCCGACCAATCCAAACACCCAGAACGTGCTGGCCGTCGAAACCAACAGCCCACGCATCGCGGTAGCCGTAAGACGTTCCGGTCTTGAATGCGAGCTTCTCGGTTCGCGCGTTACCGGGGGTTGGCGCATTCGCCAAGATATCGCCGACCTGCCATGACGCCTCAGCACAAAGAACCCGCTGCAACCTTGGTGGTCCCAATGCCTCTGCTCGCTCTCTGAGATTGATCGGTTCGCCGCCTCGCGCAATGGCGGCGTAGAGGGTGACAAGATCATGAAGCGTCATCCCGACCCCGCCCAAGCCGATCGCAAGGCCGGGAGCTTGATCGCTTGGCAGCTTCGCATCAACACCTGCGCGGCGCAGGCGTGCCATCAACTGCGCCGGACCAACATTGTCGAGGACGGCAACTGCCGGGATGTTCAACGAGCGCTGCAAGGCCTCACGAATTGAAACCGTTCCCTGATAGGTCTTGTCGAAGTTGCCGGGGCTGTAGCCGCTAAAACTTGTTGGGCGATCTTCGATCAACATCTCAGGGTGCGCCAAGCCGGCCTCAAACCCCAACCCATAAATCAGCGGTTTTAACGTCGAGCCCGGTGAGCGAACTGCGCGCGTCATATCGACAAAACCGCGCCGCCGCGTGTCGAGCAGATGGGGCGAACCAACTGAAGCTAGCACATCTCCGTTGCGATGATCGGCGACGATGAGAGCGGCAGACAGATTCGGGCCCAAGGCGCTTATCCGTTTACGCATCAGGGTTTCGAGAGAAGATTGTAAGTTGCGGTTGATCGTCGCGCGATGTTCGTTTCCCGGCTCACGCTTCAGTCGATCCGAAAGATGCGGCGCAAACGTTGGGAAACTAAGCCGTACATTTGGTGCCCGCTCGGTCAACGCTGCACGGGCTTCGTCCTGAGAGATCGAACCATTCAATTCTGATCGAGACAGAACTTTATTGCGAGCGGCTAATGCACTGTTGGGCGATCTGTCTGGTCGACGGGATTCTGGCGATTGCGGCAACGCGACAAGCAATGCCGCTTGGGCCGGGGTGAGGCGACGCGGTTCTTTTCCGAAATAGCTAAGACTGGCGGCGCGAACGCCTTCGATGTTCCCGCCAAACGGGGCCAGATTCAGATAGAGCTTGAGGATTTCCTCCTTCGAGAGTTCACGCTCTAGCGCTAAAGCGAGGCGGACTTGAGCCAACTTCCCCCGAACACTTCTCGTCGGCTTTTCCTCCAGCAACCGAGCCACTTGCATCGTTAAGGTGGAGCCGCCGGAAATGATCTGACCATTCCAGGCGAACTGGCCGAGCGCGCGAAACGCAGCAATGGGATCAACGCCCCAATGTGAATGGAAGCGCTTATCCTCGTAGGCGATGAGTTGCTTGAGGTAATTAGCGTCAACGTCATCGACATCAACCGACAAGCGCCAACGCCCATCCGCCACCGTGTAAGCGCGAAGCAAACGCCCTTCGCGATCCACAACTGTTTGCGAAACAGCAGGAACGAGATTTGGGAGCTTCGCACCATCGATCCAACGATCAACCCCAGCGACGGCAAGCCCGGCAAGAAGGCACGCTGTCAGCCCCCATCGCGTCGCCCGTCTCACTTGACCCCGCCAAGCACTTCGATGCGTCCTGCATCCGAGTTGGCACGAAACTCGGGGCGGTACATATCCTCAACGCTTGCCGCCGGGTGATAGAAACTGCCGGGCGAAACCGCACGAACGATATAGGCGAGTTCGAACACCTCCTTGTCCGTCGAGTCCACGGCAGCAAGAAACCGGTCCGAACGAAACTCCGTCATTTCTGCGCTGCGAACCGACAACCAATCGAGCCCCGAAACTTCGCCAGCGCGAAGCAACGACGGGTTATCAATTTCAAACCCAGCCGGAAGAGGATCGTTGATCATCAAACGTCCGGCAGCTGCATCCTTGCCGTTAACATTGATGACGGCGACAAACCGATCATTTTGTTGAACGTTCTCTGGCGAAACCTCTTCGCCGTCCAATGTGTAATAGGTCCGCGAGATCGTAAAACCGTTTCCACCTGCGCGTGGCGGCTCGCTTGGGATGCCATACGTGGTCAGGACGGCTTCGGTTTTCGCGTCGCCCGTATTGGCGATCACGACGGTCCGATCTCCAATCGCCTGATCGTCGTAGACTTGCACGAGCGGGCCATCGATGACGACATCGTCAATGGTAACGCGAGACGAAGCCGCGTCTTCGACTAACGCTTTCGCAGCAAACAGCTTCCAGACATTTTCCTGAGTCGACCGATAGCGTCGCGATTTGGCAATGGGGTTGATGATTTCCACGAGGCGTTCTCGGTCGACGGCGTTGGACCCCGCCTCAATCGAGAGAGCCAGGACCCCTGCAGCATCGCGCAGGTTCGAGCCATAATCTGACCGCCAGATACTTTTCTCGCCCTCAGCACGTTGGACTTGCTTGGCCGCGAGCCTAAACATTCGATCAGCGCGTTGCTGTTCGCCATATAATGCCAAGGCCGCGCCAAGCTGTGCCTTTGCGAGAGGAGTTGCCAATGCTTCGGCTTTCGCATCAGCGTAGTAGCGTAAGTCACCGATTGAAGCCGCCCCCTCACGGGCAAGAACCATCAGCGCATACGCGAGATCTTCTCCGCCACTTTCAAAGTCGCCGACGTAAGCAAGTCGATTGCTGAGATTTGAAACAGCCGCCTTCATCGCTGTTTCAGGAACATCAAATCCTTCCTCGCGGGCCTGACTTAGAAAGTCCGTGACGTAAGCATCCAGCCAGCCATCACCCCCGGCGGGACGCCAAAGGCCGAATGAGCCGGCGTTCGTTTGGTTAGCCAGAACTTTGCGAACCGCACCATCGACGCGCGACTTGATGTCTTTCGCTTCGTCCAGCCCCATCGCCGACGCCACGTCATCAAAGTGAAGAAGGGGGAAAGCTCTTGATGTCGTTTGTTCTGTGCAGCCGTAGGGATACCGATCGAGCTCTCGGAGTAAGCCGGGAACATCAAACTGTGCGAGCGGTCCAACAGCCAAACTCACCCGTCCCGTGCCTTCTCGATACCCCGCGAAGGTATTTCGATCGACCGTAAAGCTCCCCCCGTTTGCCGCGAGAGGAATTCGAGATTGCCGCGACACCTCAGGATCGTTTGCCCGAACAGCGAGGCGGACGCGTTTGGTCAGCCGTTTGTTGTCGGGCGTCGTCGTGACGATGCGTATTTCATGATCGCCGACAGTGACGGCCTTTATCGGTATGACCAAGTTCGATTTAGACTGCAGGTCAATCGAATGGGACAGTGCGCCGATATCCACACCACCGTCGGAGTCGATTTGCACCTCGACCTTTCCCTTAGGGCCGCTCGAATGTGCCAGCTCAATGAGAACACGGCTTGTATCGCCGGGAGCGAGAAACCTTGGAGTCGAAACCGAAACGACAACCGGGTCGGTGACCTGAATATCTTTTTCCGTATTGCCAATGCCATCATCAGACCAAACGACGGCCATCAATTTTACGGTGCCGTTGAAATCGGGCATGTCGAACGTTGCGCTTGCCGTTCCGCCCTCGCCGACTTTGATCACGCCTGAATAGAATGCCAGTACGTCTTCATTTGGTGGTGGAGAATGGTTACTCGAAGCAGGACCATCACCGCCTGAACGGAGGCGACCTTGCGTACCAAGCGAGCCATCAATCAAGCGACCGTACATGTCCCGGATATCAATACCGAGCTGTCGTTGCCCAAAATAATGTTCCGCAGGCTTGGGCGCTTTAAATCCAGAGATATTGAGAACGCCGACATCAACCGCCGCAATAGTGGCAAATGCTGTTCCGCCATCGGGGAGGTTGGCAATCTCAATGGAGGCCTGCATGGGTTCGCGTGGATCAGCCCGATCGTCAGTGGTGAACCGAACATCCAGCCGTCGATCGCCGGGGTCAACTTCCGCCCATTGAACGCCAATGGCACGCGAAGGATTTCGACCCGATTCAACATCCATCGGCCGGATCAGCGTCGCGGTGAGATAGGCTCCCGGCCCCCACTCTTCAGTCACAGGAACTTCGATGATCGTTTCACCGGCCTCGACGGATGTCGCCTCCATTTCGATGAGGCGGTTGTCTAAGACCGCAAGAAGGAGCTTACCGGCATATCGTGCATCTACCCGAAGTTTAGCGATCTCTCCGACCGCGTACCGCGCTTTGTCGAGAGACACTTGCAACGTATCGGGCGTGTCTGAACCCGCCACAGGCGCATACCAACCCGCATCGAAGCGAACGCTCGACGCCGCGTAATCGCCAGCGGTCTTGACGAGCTTTAATTCGTAACGACCCCAGTCGACTGGGACTTCAATGATTGGAATGGTTTCGGCTTTTACGGAGGCTTCGCCAGAAGCAATTCTCTCGCGCCGCGTGATCGGCTCGTATCGCCAAGACCCATCTACTTCGTACCATTGGTATCGCGTGTTAAGTTTCGAGACTTCCCACGCGACGGATTTAAAGTCAGTGCGGGCGCCATCCGTATCAACGCCAATCACTTCAAACCGAGCTAAGCCGCCCTGCTCGACTGTGCCATCAAACAGCGGCTTCACGCCGATCAAAGGTGAAGCAGGGGCCAGAGTGCGTTCGAGCTGTCGCTCGACCGGACGGCCTGATCCATCTCGCAATTGAACAATCGCCTTCATCAGCAGCGGCTTTGTCACGTCGCCCATATCTGGCAATGAAAGTGGGACGAGGGCCTCTCCGTTTGAATCGGTCGACAGTTCTGAGGGAAAGGACTCCGCGACGGTATTGACGCGCTCATCGGCCAAGCCGAAAGAAAATCCGGGAAACGCAGCGAGCGTGTCGGTCGCCGATACGCGCGTCTGCCCACTGATTGGCATATCCGCAGCAGGCGCTCCGTAGAGATAGCGCCCTGTGATTTCTAAATTCGGTACATCGGAAATGCGGACAACCTCAGCGGCGAGTTCTAAATCGAAATCGATACGCTCCGGTGTGAAGTCTTCGACCAAAAAGCTCTCGCGAGCCAATGCGTCAGACTCGGGATCAGCATAGATGGCTAGTTCCCATGCGCCCCTCGCCGCGCCAAGACTCAAGTCAAAGGCATGCGCACGCCCCCCCGCCCCTTCATCTTTCAGAACCGTTCGTGAATGCTCGACACCATCGGGGCGTGAAACGATCACCGTCAGCGGCAGGTCCGTGACCGCCATTGCACGAGCGTCTCGCAACAGGATCGTTGCGTGGACGCTTTCACCCGGACGATACGCGCCGCGCTCTGTTGAGACAAAAACATCGAGTGGGCCGGGCGAAGCCCGCCCTTCTACGCCGCGATCAGAGAGATCAAACCCACCTTGGGTAAGATCTAGAAATGCGAAATCACCGTCGACGCCCTCAATCGTCAGCATTGCCGGAGCCATGCCGCCTTCACCGCGCGTCAGGCCCGGCGCGAACCGAACATAGCCGTCGGAATTTGTTTTGGCGGTCCCCAGCACCTCATTGTTTGATGCAATGAGTTGAACATCCGCTCGATCAACCGCGTCGGCGCTCGCCAAAGATCGAGCAAAGACATGCAGTCCATCGGTACCTGAAAGAGTCGTGAGGCCGAGATCTGTTACCACAAACCATTGGGTCGCTGCATCTTGCCAGTCTTTTGACGTTTCAGCCCGTGCGGTCATAACATAAACGCCGGGCTCGAAGCGCTTGATGGCGTCGCCGATCGGAAGCGCCGTCGTTACATCTTGATTGAGGCGCCGCTCAACATCGCCAAAACCTTCCCAAACCGGAACGCCAAGCTCCGTTTCGATCTCGCGCTCCTCATAACCATCGAGCGCGTCATCTAGCAGGTTGCGCTGCGCGACACTGCGAAGGTTGCGAACGCCGACCCGATGAACGCGTAGGGCAATTTCATCTAGATTGACGGTCACGACCGGGATCGAAGCCGAGGTGGATTTTGGCAAGACGTAAGATCGCCCTGTGAATCTCACAGCGGGATTTCGGTCTCGTACATAAACATCGAGATCGAAGGACCGGTTTAGCTTTTCTTCGCTCGCCGCAGGAAGCCCTTCGCGGAGCGTGAATTTGTATCGATTGCCATGTTCAACGCCATCAATACAGAGCTGCTGACCCTCGGCTTCAACGGGTAGGGTTTGACCTTCCAGACGAACATAAGGGCCATACTCGACAGCATCGTGCAGCGACTCTGAAAAGTTGACGCAAATTCGCGGGCTGACTGCATTCGAATCGACGGTGTGCTTCAGGACCCGAAATCCGTACTTGCCGATGGCGCGCTCCAAAGCAGCCTGCGTCTCCTCACGGCGAGACAACTTAATCGAAAGCCTCAATGCCTCGATCATTTGGCGTCCGTTGCCGCGCCTCTCCAACGCGACTGCCATCTGGTTCAACACCGTCGCCTGTTGTGATGGCGTCTTAGTGCGCAGATACGCATTAATGGATGCCGCCATCCCTCGACGTCGCCACGTCCGGCGCTCTTGATAGCCACCCCTCTTGATCGCCAGATAGGTGCGGGACAGGTCGGCCCAGATGTTCGGCGAGTCGTTAATGTTGAGAGCTGCGCCGAACAGGTTGATGGCTTCGCGTGGATCGGTTCGCCTTGCCGACGAGACCAGCGCGTCAAAACTTCGATCAGCGGGCGGAAACTCGACGCCGATGGTCTTGGCTAACGCATGTGCTTCATTGAGATATGTCGATGGAAGAAATTCGAGATCACTCGCGCGGGACTGCGTGAGCGACAGCGTTTCGTCACTGGCCTCAACAATCCGCGCGGAGACCGCCCCGACGAAATCCCGGACCTCATCGATCTCGGTTTTCGGGAAGCACGCCGACGATTTGGTATTGAAGGTAAACGCCTTGCAGGCGGTATCAGCTAAACAACGCCGCTCACAGGCTTCGAAGGTGGTATCAAAACGCGGTTCGAGATCGCCGCCATAGAAATCGACGTTTTCGACGACAATTGCGCGTCGTTCCGGAAACCCGGTGTCTTGCGCAAAGGCAGTCCCGACAACCATCGAGCCCAGAACCGCGATAAAACCCACATTTCTCAGATTAGTCATCGCCCGCAATCCTCCCAACACACACAACGCTTGCCAGAAATTTGAAGGTGACACTTCAACTCTACGGCGTCGAGACGGTTAACTTGGACGACGGCAATTTGTTGGCGGAAATGCGTTTATACGACTTCGCAGTTAGAATTGTCGTTCGAGACCCGTTGAGCCGGGCGTGGAATCGTTCCGATGACGATCTCAACGACTCGGTTCAATTTTTCACGCGCCGTGAGATTAGGGTTCGAGATCATGCGATTGAGAAAAACGTTCTCAAAAAATGCTGCGCGCCGCTCACCGAGGACAAGACAGATCGCCGCGAGAGCATCGAACCCGTCCTGACTCGATATGCTCATCCTCCGCCCATGGAACAACGCCATGGTCGCGCAGTTCATCAAGTTCGACTCGACTTGAGGTTCGAGATCACGAACTCCGCCCCTTAAGCCCTTCAAAAGCAAACGAATTACAACTTCGTCCTCGTCTTGCGATAAGGCATTTAGGTCGTCATCTAATCCATCAATCATGAGACAGCTCCAAAATCCTCATGACCGAAAATTACCTCAAGTTTCGCTACGTAGGTGTGACGAACATCACCTTCCTGTCGTCTTTCGAACAACTTCGATGCGACGCCGTAATGCCGCAGTGCACATTTTGGCGATTTTGCCATCTGGACGCGGCGCATATCCTGACTATAACCACCCCTGAAATTCAGGACCGCTTTGAAGCGGTGAAGACGCTTAGTTGAGGAGCCAATCGTGGCGCATAAGCATGTTACGGGCGACGGACCAGAACCAGATCGCCGCGATGTCTTATTTCTGGCAACCGGCGCGATGGGCGTTGTTGGCCTCGGTGCGACGGTTTGGCCGTTGATCGATCAGATGAACCCGAGTGCGTCCGAGCGGGCGTTGTCATCAATCGAAGTCGACATCAGTGGGATCGAGGTTGGGCAGCAGGTTACCGTTACCTTCCTGAAATCGCCCGTATTTATCCGCCGGTTGACGGAAGGTGAGATTGCGGCAGCGAACGAAACGCCTGTTGGCGACCTGAAAGACCAAAGCGCGCAAAACCCGAAACATCCCGATGGACCCGCAACATTGCAGGACCGCCTCGTTGATCCTGAGCGAGACTATTTGGTGATGAGCGGCGTTTGTACGCACCTCGGTTGTGTACCGGTCGGCGACGGCGCAGGCGATTTTGGCGGTTGGTTCTGCCCGTGCCACGGCTCTCACTATGATACCGCCGGACGCATTCGTAAGGGACCGGCACCGACAAACCTGCCGATTCCGGTTGCGACGTTTACCGACGAAACCACGCTGAAGCTCGGGTAAGGGAAGAAAACCAATGGGAAATATTCCTCAAGATCACTACGAGCCCAAGCCCGGCGCTGCGACATGGCTGGAAGAACGTCTGCCGGTCGGTGGCCTGATCTCGCACTTGCAAAACTTTCCGACGCCGAAAAACCTGAACTACGCTTATGTCTTTGGCGGTATTCTGGTTCTTTTCCTCGTCATTCAGATCGTCACGGGCATCGTGCTGTCGATGCACTATCAGGTCGGTGAAGAAGCGTCCTTCCGGTCGGTTGAGCATATCATGCGCGACGTGAATGGCGGTTGGTTGCTGCGTTACGCACACGCCAATGGCGCGTCCTTCTTCTTTATCGCCGTTTACGCGCATATCTTCCGGGGCCTCTACTATGGCTCTTATAAAGCACCGCGCGAGTTGCTCTGGATCATCGGCGTCTTGATCTACGTTGTGATGATGGCGACAGCGTTCATGGGCTACGTTCTGCCTTGGGGCCAAATGAGCTTCTGGGGTGCAAAAGTTATCACGTCCCTCTTTGGCGCGATCCCGCTGGTTGGCGATAGCCTGACTCAGTGGCTCTGGGGTGGCCCATCTGTTGGCGAAGCGACACTGAACCGGATGTTCTCGCTCCACTATCTGCTGCCATTTGTGATTGCCGGCCTGACCGTGCTCCACATCTGGGCCCTGCACCACGTGGGTAACACCAACCCGACCGGTGTTGAAATTCGCAAAGACAGTGTTGCGAGCGTTAAGAAAGATACGGTGCCGTTTACGCCGTTCATGGCGATCAAAGACCTCTATGCGATTGTGATCTTCCTGATCATCTTCGTCGCGTTCACGTTCTTCGCGCCGAACTACCTTGGTCACCCGGACAACTACATCGAGGCCAACCCGCTGGTCACGCCAGCGCACATCGTGCCTGAGTGGTACTTCCTGCCATTTTACGCGATCCTTCGCGCAATCACCTTTGATTTCCTTTGGATTATCCCAGCGAAACTTGGCGGCGTTATTGCGATGTTCGGTGCGATTGTCGTCCTGGCCCTGGTGCCTTGGCTCGATACATCTCGCGTTCGTTCGACCACGTATCGCCCGATTTACCGCTGGTGGTTTATCTTGCTGGTGGCCGACTTCTTCCTCTTGATGTGGTGCGGATCGCAGCCTGCAGAAGGCATCGTTCCGACGCTGTCGTTGCTCGGTACGATCTATTGGTTCGCCCACTTCTTGTTGGTTCTGCCGATTGTCGGATTGATCGAGAAGCCGCTAGCCAGACCTGAAACTGTCGAGGCCGACTTCAATGCGAAGCACGGGATCAAAGCTGCTGATGGGGAAGCCGCTGCGCTTCAACCCGCAGAGTGATTGAGGGAATGGAAGTTATGAAATCGATTAAAACCACCCTCGCCTCCTTGGCCATCGTTGGTGCGATGACCACTGGCGCTCTCGCGGCTGGCGGCGGAAACGTCAAACAAGCCGATATCGACTTCTCGTTTGAAGGCCCACTCGGTGCTTACGATCGGGGAGCTTTGCAACGCGGTTTGCAGGTTTACCAGAACTCTTGCGCCGGGTGTCACGGGTTGAAGTTTGTGGCCTTCCGCAGCCTCTCCGAAGAGAATGGTCCAGGTCTCACGAACGATCAGGTCAAAGCCTTTATCGCCGAATTTGGCTATGAAGTTCAGGATCCTGAGGGTGAGCCGGGCGATACCATTCCGGCGAAGACTTACGATTACTTCCCCGCCGTGAAGAGTGCCGGGGCGCCGGATATGTCTCTTCTTGCCAAAGCGCGACCGAATGGCCCGACGCACATTTATTCCATTCTGACAGGATTTGAAGATCCGCCGGAATGTGCGCCGGAAGACTTCGACGGAAGCTATAACAGCGCCTTCGGTTCAGGCGGTATTCCTGAGGAATGTAAGGATGAAGACGGGAAATCCACGATCGTCGGATCATGGATCGGTATGGGGCAACCGCTCTATGGCGATGATGTCGAATATGCTGATGGCCGAGAAGCAACCCTAGAGAACGAAGCAGCGGATGTTGCTCAGTTCCTGATGTGGGCTGCTGAACCTACGCTCGTAGAGCGTAAACAAGCTGGGGTTCGGAATATCCTGTTCCTCATTTTGTTCGCTGGGCTCCTGTTCTTTGTTAAACGCCGCATCTGGGCGGATGTTAAGCATCCCGAATAAGCGCTTGAACTAGACAATTACGCGGGCATCGGTATCTTGACCCGGTGCCCGTTTTTGTTTAGTTCGCTGTTCCCCTAGTTAAAGGAGCGACAATGGCTCGCGTTACCGTCGAAGACTGCGTCGATAAAATCCCGAACCGCTTTGAAGTTGTAATGCTCGCAGGACACCGCGCGCGCTTGATTTCAACGGGCTCTGAGCTTCTGGTTGATCGCGACAATGACAAAAACCCTGTCGTTGCCCTGCGCGAGATTGCGGAAACCGCAATCAAACCTGAAGACCTTCGCGAAGAGGCGATCTCTGCACTGCAAAAGCAAGTTGAGGTTGACGAGCCTGAAGACGACAACATGGCAGCCCTGATGGGCGAAGGCGACGCCGCGGAGGAAGACCTTTCGGAAGAAGAGCTGATCCGCGCTCTGCAAGCTGAAAGCCCACCCCGTTAATGTCGGGCGCGGCGGGGGAAACTCTGCCGCTGTCAGGCGCAGCTGAGGCTGCGCCGTGCGTCTTTGCACGCGAACTCGAAGACCTTCTGATCAAGACAGCCCGCTACAACCCGCAGCGCGATGGCGCCATGCTGGAGCGGGCTTTTCTATTTGGAGAAGCCGCGCACGCCCCGCAAAAGCGTGCAAACGGTGAACCGTATTTCGTCCATCCCATTGCAGTCGCGAACCTTCTCGCGGACCTGCGGCTAGACGATGCCACCATTGCGACGGCCTTGCTTCATGACGTTGTAGAAGACACCGACGCCACGAAAGCAACGCTCGCCGAGCAGTTCGGCGATGAAATCGCGGAGCTGGTCGCCGGCGTCACCAAACTGAGTGAGATTGAGCGCCGCGATCAGGTTCTGAATACCCGTGAGCAAGCTCAGGCCGAGAACTTTCGCAAACTGATTCTCGCCGTTGCGCAAGATGCGCGGGTTCTGTTGGTGAAGCTCGCCGACCGGCTGCACAACATGCGAACTCTCGGAAACCTCTCGGACGAACGCAGAGAGCGGATCGCCCGCGAGACGATGGAGGTTTACGCACCACTCGCTGGGCGTATGGGCATGCAGGCCATGCGCGAGGAATTGGAAGACCTCGCCATGCGAACGCTGGTGCCGGGAGCAAGAACCTCGGTGCTGCGCCGTTTCGCGCGCCTACGCAAAGAACACGGCGAGATTGTCCTCTCGAATATCGAGGACGAACTGCGTGCAATCCTCGGTAAGGTCGGAATCGAGGCAACCGTCGAAGGACGGCAAAAGCGCCCCTACTCGATCTGGCGTAAGATGGAGCGCGAGAAAGTCGGCTTCGAGAACCTTTCGGACCTCGCTGGATTTCGTATCGTCACGGAAACTGTCGCTGAGTGTTACGCCGTACTCGGTGTCATTCACCGGCGGTGGGTGGCCGTGCCGGGGCGCTTCAAAGACTACATTTCAAATCCGAAGGGCAATGGTTACTCGTCCATCCATACGACCGTGATTAATCGCAGCGGCTGGCGCATTGAGGTGCAAATCCGCACCCGCGATATGCACGAGGCCGCCGAGGGCGGTGTCGCCGCCCACTGGTCCTATCGGGATGGGGAGAGAGCGTCGAACCCTTATGCGGTCGGGCCGACTCTGTGGCTGAAAGACGTGTTGCAAAAGCTGGAACAAGGCGCGCCGCCCACCGAATTCCTCGAACACGTCAAAATGGAGATGTACCACGATCAGGTGTTCTGCTTCACGCCGCTGGGCGACGTGAAATCGCTGCCTCGCGGAGCCACGGTCTTAGACTTTGCCTATGCCGTCCACACTGAGCTTGGAAATTGCTGCGTTGGCGCGCGCATTGACGGGCATCAGGCTCCGCTGTGGAAGCCCTTGCGAAATGGCCAGACGGTCCAACTTCTCCGCTCTGATGGCCAGCACCCTCTGGAAAGCTGGGAAGACATGGTCGTCACGGGCCGTGCGAAATCTTCGATCCGGCGCGCGGTGAAAGAACGAGAACGAGGAGAACTGGCGCGTTTCGGCGAACAACTCGTGCGACGGACCTTTACCAAAGCGGGCTATGAATTGCGGCAGGAAGATACGGATCGCGCTGTCGCGGCGTTAGATCTCGATCATCCGCACGGTCTTTTCGTCGCCGTCGGCGAGTCGAAACTAACACCGGAGGCCGTTTTCGAGGCAGCAGACCCCGCACGAGATGCAAGCGTCGAAATCGCGAAGAGCGAAGAACCGGTTGTCATGGTCCGCGGCGCTGAACGCAGCCCTGCACACCACTTTTGCGCCGTCTGCAATCCCATTCCCTTCGAACGCATCGTGGGCGTGCTTGATTTGAAAGATGGCGGTGCGATCCTCCACCGCATCGACTGCCCTGAGCTTATCAAAGACGAAGAGAACGCCGACAAATGGCTCGACATGTTCTGGGGTGAGAATGCCGACAGCCACGCTGAATACCCCATTTCGCTGTCGATCATTCTGGCAAACGAGCCGGGTGCTCTGGGCGCGGTGTGCACTGGGGTTGGCGCGCTTGACGCCAATATTATCAATCTGTCGCTCGTCGAACGAGAGCAAAGCTATTGGCGTGTTCAACTCGACCTAGAGGTTCGCGACGCCCGCCATCTTCATAAAATTCTCAAGACACTGGACAATCAGCCTCGCGTCGACCAAGTGGATCGGATCAACGGATCAGGCTGACATTCACAGGCTCGGGGGCCAATCAATGACACAAGACGAAGCGCTCGCGGAATTTCGCGCGGCGGATGCATTGTTAGAAGGCCACTTCATTCTTTCATCGGGTCTTCGCAGCCCAACCTATCTGCAATGTGCGCGCGTTCTCATGGACCCGGCGCGTGCAGATCGCCTGTGCGGAGCATTGGCAAAGAAGATCGAAGCCAAGTTCGGATCGGACGCGTTTGATTTATGCGTTTCTCCGGCCATGGGCGGGGTCATCGTCGGTTACGAGATGTCGCGCCAACTCAATCTGCCCTCGATCTTCGCCGAGCGCGTTGAAGGTTCGTTTACTTTTCGACGAGGTTTCGACATCCCAGAAGGCGCGCGGTGTCTGATGGTTGAGGATGTCGTGACAACGGGGTTGTCGTCTCGCGAATGTATCGAGGCAATCTCCGCAAATGGCGGAAATGTGATCGGCGGCGCATGCCTAATCGACCGAAGTGCGGGAACGGCACAAATCGGCCCTCCCTTGGTCTCACTCGTATCATTAACTGTTCCCACGTATACTGAAGAGACGTTGCCGCCCGAATTGGCTGCGATACCCGCAATAAAGCCGGGAAGTCGGGGCCTTAAAGCAGCAAAATCGTAGAGCCGTCGTCTCTGCTCAGAGGCGTTTTGGAGGACCGCAATGGTTTTCAAAAGACGAGACCCGAGGACGTTATGGCGTCGCTTCGTGGCATTCGTCTTGCCAAAACGCGGATACACCCGAGGCTGGAAATACATTGGCCGCCGCGTCCAGCGGATTCGCGATACGCCTGAGAAGATTGCCCTCGGCTTCGCGTGCGGCGCGCTGGCTTCATTTACGCCTTTGTTTGGTTTGCACTTTTTTGTCGCAGCCTTCATCGCCTGGGCGATGCGCGCCAATGTTGTGGCGGGTCTGTTCGGAACAATTGTCGGCAATCCGCTGACTTTTCCATTCATTGCTACCGCGTCTTTGGGACTCGGACGATTCCTGATGGGCGGAAACGGAGAAAATGTCGACGGTGAGGGTGTTCTCTCAGCCTTTGGCGATGTTGCGAGCCTGATATGGAATTCCCTGCGCGGGTCGCTTGGGTTTCACGTGGAGAACCCGGTTTCGTGGGGTGTAACCCAAGCGCGCTTCCAAGATTTCTGGGAACAGGTCATGATTCCTTATTTCGTCGGGGGCTTGCTGACGGGCCTCATCGTTGCGGTCACCTGTTACTTTTTGTTCCGTCCGGCCATCGCCGCTTATCAAAAGCGCCGGCGCGAAAAACTTGAAAAGAAGAAAAATTCGAATAGTGCGAAGTCGCTGAAACCGGGTAAGAAAGCCTCGGTATCCTGACAGGAGCACGATCCGATGACGGCCCGCCTTTTGCGCCTCGGCGTGAATATTGATCATGTTGCAACCATTCGGAACGCGCGCGGAGGCGACGCGCCGTCTCCGGTTCGGGCCGCTCAGATCGCCGAAGCTGCCGGAGCGGACGGAATTACAGCCCATTTACGGGAAGATCGGCGGCATATCCGGGACGAAGATATCGCGGCTTTGATGGCTAACATCTCGGCACCGCTGAACTTCGAGATGGCCGCAACGGCTGAAATGCAAGAGATTGCGCTGCGCCATAAACCTCATGCCATCTGCCTCGTGCCCGAACGCCGCGAAGAACGGACCACGGAAGGCGGCCTCGGCGTTGCCCAAGACGAGAACCGGTTGGCAACATTCATTGCGCCGCTTCGCGAAGCGGGGTGCCGCATATCGATGTTCATCGAAGCCGACCGCGCGCAGATCGAATCTTCTGCTAAAATTGGAGCCGCCGTGGTCGAACTCCACGCAGGGGCGCTGTGTGAGGCGCATCTGGAGGGAGATTTCGCCACGCGCGATACTCATCTCAAGCGCATTACCGAGGCAGCTCGATTCGCGGATGAGATGGGCTTAGAGGTCCATGCTGGTCATGGACTGGACTTTGAGACCGCACCGATGGCTGCTGCGATCCCTGAAGTCGTCGAACTGAACATCGGGCACTTCCTCATCGGAGAAGCCATTTTCACCGGTCTTCCCGAGGCCATTTCCCAAATGCGGGCCGTCATGGACAAAGCCCGCCCACCAAGTGCCGACGCATGATCATTGGGATTGGCGCAGATCTCGCTGATATTCGCCGGATTGAGCAGACTCTGGAACGGTTTGGTGAGCGTTTTACCAATCGCGTTTTTACCGAAACAGAGCGTGCTCGGTCTGACAAACGCGCGGCTCGTGGTGCAAGTTATGCGAAACGCTGGGCTGCCAAGGAAGCCTGCTCAAAAGCGCTCGGAACGGGCGTCAGAATGGGGGTCGCCTGGAAGGAAATGGGCGTCGTGAACCTGCCCACCGGCCAGCCGACCATGGAACTGATTGGCGGAGCGGCAGAGCGCCTTAAAGACATGGTTCCTGAGGGGTATACCCCACATATTCACTTAACGATCACGGATGATGCGCCTTATGCGCAAGCCTTTGTCGTGATTGAGGCCCTTCCGACGGCTGAATCCGCCGGTTAACTTGACATTCGGCGTTGCAATAACGCTTATTCCGGCTCGTCAGGCCGGAGTACGCCAAGACGGTGTTTTTACAGGAATGTTGATCTATGGCGCGCAATTCATCTGGCGAGACTTCTGAAGGTTTCGGCGAGATCGTAAAAACGGTCATCTATGCCCTCCTGATCGCGCTGGTTTTCAGAATTTTCCTGTTTCAACCGTTCAGTATTCCTTCCAGTTCGATGAAGCCGACTCTGCTGATCGGGGATTATCTGTTCGTATCAAAGTATGCCTATGGGTATTCGAAACACTCGATCCCGTTCAGCCCTCCGCTGTTTGAGGGCCGCATTTGGTTTACACCGCCAAAGCGTGGTGATGTCATCGTCTTTAAGAACAAGAAAGACGGCAATAAAGATTACATCAAACGGCTGATCGGACTGCCCGGCGATAAGGTTCAGATGCAAGCCGGTGTCGTCTTCATCAATGGCGCCCCGGTGAAAATGGAGGCGGTTGATCCATTCATTGAGCCGATTGACACGCGATCCCGCCAACGATGTTCCATTGAGCAAAAACGCGATGGCGTTGTTGTTTGCATTAAGGAACAGTTTGTCGAAATTCTTCCCAATGACGTCACGCATATGACGTTGAATGAAGACAATAATCGGCGCGGCGACAACACAGGCGTTTTTGAAGTTCCGGCCAAGCACTACTTCTTCTTGGGCGACAATCGCGACAACTCTCAGGATAGCCGATTTAACAGCAATTATATTCCTGAGTCAGACTTGATCGGACGCGCTGAGATTATCTTTTTATCCTCTGAAGGCAGCCCATTCTTCCCGTGGGAATGGCGTTTTAGCCGCCTCTTCAACTCTATCAATTGATCTTGCGTAACGACGATATCAATGCGCTAGAGAGGGCCATCGGATACACTTTCGATGATCGAAAGCTGCTCATCGAAGCCCTGACGCATTCGAGCGCCAGCGACGCTGTCTCAAACGAGCGTCTCGAATTTCTCGGCGACCGCGTGCTGGGCCTTGTGATTGCACAAGCGATCGTTGATCGATTTCCGGCTGAGAGTGAAGGCACCCTTGCCCCCCGACTGAATGGTCTCGTCCGACGTGAGACCCTTGCCACGGTGGCCGAGGCCGTGAACCTCGGTGCCCATATGAAAATGGCACGGTCCGAATCGCAAAGCGGCGGACGGCGCAAACAAGGGATGCTGGCCGACGCGATGGAAGCGGTGATCGCGGCGGTGTTCCTCGATGGTGGCCTGCCCGCTGCCCGTGACGTGATCCTTGACGGTTGGCGCCCCCATCTGGATACGCAAGATGCTGCGCCAATTGACGCGAAGACGGCGTTGCAGGAATGGGCGCAAGGCCGGGGCCTTCCCTTGCCCACCTACACGACCCTGTCGCGAGAAGGCCCCGACCATAAACCCGTTTTTCGAGTCGAAGTCTCCCTCAGCACTGGAGAGCGCGGTGAAGGAACCGACAGCTCTAAACGCGCAGCTCAGCAAGCAGCCGCCGAAGCCCTGCTCGCTGCGTTGGAGCAACAGGCGTGATCTGGCGCACCGCAGCGATCCTCTCCTTCATCGCCAGCCCTGCCTTTGCCGACGCCCCGGTCTCGCTGGATAAAATTGAGTGTCCGTTCGAGTCCGGCGATATACCAGACGGCTACAATGCGAACTGTTCAGCGATGGCTTGGACCGACGACGCCGTCACCTATCGGACCCAAGTCGCCTCCTTCACCCCGAAAGACGCGAAACCTGAAGCCCAGCCAATGATCTACATCCCTGGCGGTCCCGGCGATGCGCCGGTCAATAAGGGCGCGGACATTGCGTCGATTGCCGCCCTGTTTCCGGGACAGCCGCTCCTCACTTTGAACCCGCGCGGGGTCAAAGGAGCGGAGCCGCGCCCCCAATGCAAGTTTGGTCCTGAATTTTGGGACGAGGATATAACGCCCGATCGAGAAGACGAAATCACTGCCGAGTGCCGCGATGCGGTCACCCTCGACTTGGCAAAGTTTGACGCCCCGTATCTTGCTCGAGACATTGCAAACCTTGTTGGCGCACTAAAGATCAAGCGTGCTGGCCTGTTTGCCATTTCCTACGGAACGGAAAGCGCGCTGCACTTGCTGGCCGAGCAACCTGAATGGCTTGGTCCGGTTATCCTTGATTCCGTCTCGATGCCCGGCGCACTGGGCCTGAAAGAACGGTTAGCAGCCCGAGATCGGTTTCTGGGTGTTGTGGACAGGCTTTGCTTTACCGAAAAACAATGCGAACCCAAGCTCGTTGAGCAGTATGGTGATTTGCTGGGGTGGGTCGCGCAGTTCGATGAGACCCCTCTCGACATCAGGATCGGCCCACCGAAAAAACCTTGGTCACTTGATAGTCAAGACATGTTGGATTTCTTGTCTTCGCTGTCGGCATACCCCGATGGAGCGGGCTATGCGCCGCTGTTTATCGAAGCCTTCGAGGTCTCGCGCACAGACACAGGCGCGTGGGTTGCCTCTGAGCTTGAAAGCGGCTTCGACTACGCGCTCAAAAATTTCGCACTACTCTATGGCGCGTTCAGTGACAGCGCAGAGCGCGACAACGCAGCCCCCAAAGCAGGATCGACGCATTACCCCTTTAAAATGAAAGATCAAACGGGGCTAGCGCGTCTCTTCAACGTATGGAACCGCAACGGACAAACCGAACAGCGTTTCATAAATGCCGCCACGAAGCGAGCGCCTGCTGGGGTTCCCGTCCTCATTTTGTCAGGCGGGGTCGACTCGCTGACGCCTGTGTCTTGGGGACTCGAACTCGATAAGCGGTTTAGCGGGACAACTCATTTCGTGTTTCCAGAACTATCCCACGCCGTCGCCTTTGGCACGGATGCTGATGTCGAGGATCAATCCGTCGCGCATCAGCTAAGATGCGGTCCGCGCGTTGTCCGCGCCTTCATTGCCGAAAAGCCCTACGACGATTGTGCCGAATTCTTACGAGAGCAGAACCCATGACCGACACTTCGACTCGCGCCGGCTTTGTCGCCCTCATCGGGGAACCGAATGCGGGTAAATCCACTCTGTTGAATGCGCTTGTGGGGGCGAAACTCTCGATTGTCACTCACAAGGTCCAGACCACACGGTTTCGCATTCGCGGCGTTTTGAACGAGGAAGCGTCGCAGATCATCTTTGTCGACACGCCCGGCCTCTTCGCGCCAAAGCGGACGCTGGATCGCGCCATGGTGGCGGCGGCATGGGCCGGGGCCTCCGATGCCGATGTTGTCATGCTGTTGATCGAGGCGCATCGCGGGTTGACCAAGGGTGTGCAGCGCATTCTCGACGATCTCGACAAGCATCTGGGACCAGATACCCCGGTTGCGCTCGTTATTAACAAGGTGGATCGAGTCAAACGCGACACCCTGCTCGCCCTTACCGCTGAGATAAAGGAACAGCGGGCGTTCGAGGAGGTGTTCTATATCTCGGCGACGCGGCGCAATGGGCTGGAACCGATGACCAAGTGGCTGGAAGGCAAAATGCCCGAAGGTCCATGGCTCTACCCCGAGGACCAACTCGGAGATGCCTCAATGCGCGCGATTGCCGCCGAGGTGACCCGCGAAAAGCTCATGCTTCGCCTTCACCAAGAGTTACCCTATCAGATGACCGTCGAGACCGAAGCGTGGGAAGAACGTAAGGATGGATCGGTCAAGATTGACCAAGCCGTCATCGTAGCGAAGGAAGGCCACCGTCCGATCATTCTGGGAAAAGGGGGACAGACCCTCAAACAGATCGGCCAAGCCTCCCGCGAAGAGTTGTCTGAGATGATGGAGCGCAAAGTTCACCTGTTCCTCCGCGTTAAAGTCGACGAACGCTGGCAAGAAGACCGCGCCCGGTATTCCGAGATGGGTCTGGAATTTCCTGAAGGTTAATCGCTCGCGTGCCAGAGCCGTATTTCACGCCTTTGGATGATAGATTGATCTTCTGCCTCGAAGGGTCTACTCGCTCGCCTTCGCTCGGTGAACAGTTCGCCCAGCAAACCCATGGAGGCTGTCATGGCAAAACGTATCAAACCCGAAGACCAAGTGTCCTTTCGAGGTCACCTCTAAACGTCGCCGATCATTCCCGTCTGAAACCCACGT
>CAZXMX010000009.1:0-31900 GCA_964641645.1 uncultured Neomegalonema sp. | reverse complement strand
CGGTTGCATCGTCAAACCCCGATTGAGGATGTGTTCGGCGGTGCCGACAGCACGATCAATCGCTCGATGGCCGCGATCAAAAGCCAAGGTCACGGCGTGATCGTCTATTTGCGTGAAGGCGCGGTGGGCGTAACCGCGCAGCTTCCTGAGTGGGAAGAGGGCGAAGGCGGCGCCAGCAGCGCGACGCGCTTAGAGGCTTGGCGTGAAGTCGGCCTGGGTGCGCAAATCTTGCGTGACCTCGGCGTGACCTCAATCTCGTTGCTGTCGTCACAAGAACGCGACTATATTGGCCTGTCCGGGTTCGGGGTTGAGATCGCGGGAACAACAATTATCGAGTAATCGCGGGACTAAGCGTTGTCCCAACGCTGTTGAGAATCTTCATAGACCCGCACGTCTGTTGTGAAGCCGGTCGGATCGTCGAGCGTTCCGGCTGTGAAGAAAATCTTGTCCGGGAAGCGGGACGGCGCTTCATATATTGTTGTCCCGCAGTTATCGCAACCACAAGGGCATCCCCGAGCGACGTTCGAAATTTTCACCGCCAGTCATTTATATTTTTCGATCAATCCTTGGCACATCATGTCAAATCGCATTAGCCTCTGAGTTGTCTTACCGTTCGAAGAAACGGGAGCGCAATTTAGCGGAGGAAAAAGATGCCTGATGGATCGATGATGGAGAACCCGGCCACTAAACAGGTGACGCGGTGGCTCAAGAATTTCGGTAAAGCGCTGGAGAAGAACGAGATCGACAAAGCGGCCGGCATGTTCGGTGCCGACTGCTATTGGCGTGACCTCGTGTCGTTCACCTGGAACATTTGCACCCAAGAGAGCAAAGACGACATCAAGAAAATGCTCAAATCGGTGAACAAGCGCGTTAAGCCGAGCGCTTGGATGATCGAAGGCGAGGCGACTGAAGCCGATGGCATCACCGAGGCTTGGTTCACGTTTGAAACGAAAGTCGCGCGCGGAAAAGGTCATATCCGGCTGAAAGGATCAAAGTGCTGGACGCTGCTGACCACGATGGTCGAGTTGAAGGGGCATGAAGAACCGAAAGGACCGACGCGCGCTGAAGGTGTGCGGCACGGTAAAAAGAAAGACGCGCTGACCTACAAAGAGCAACGCGAAAAAGAAGACGCGGAACTCGGCTACAAAGAGCAGCCTTACTGCCTCATCATTGGCGGCGGACAAGGCGGCATCGCTATGGGGGCACGGCTGAGGCGGCTCGGCGTGCCGACGATCATCATCGAGAAGAACGAGCGGCCCGGCGACAGTTGGCGTAACCGCTACAAGTCTTTGGCGCTGCACGATCCGGTTTGGTACGATCACCTGCCGTATCTGCCATTCCCTGATCACTGGCCGGTATTTTCGCCGAAGGACAAGATCGGCGATTGGCTGGAATCCTACACAAAGATTATGGAGCTGAACTATTGGGGTGGCACCGAGTGTAAGGGTGCGAGCTATGACGAGAAGAAGGGTGAGTGGACTGTCAAAGTTGTTCGGAATGGCAAACGTGTCACGCTGAAGCCCAAACAGTTGATCCTTGCAACGGGCATGTCTGCGGTGCCGAACATTCCGAAAATCAAAGGTCAAAAACTCTTCAAGGGCGAACAGCAACATTCCAGCCAACACCCCGGCCCCGATAAGTACAAAGGCAAGAAGGTCGTCGTCATTGGCTCGAACAATTCCAGCCATGACATTTGTGCAGCGCTGTATGAAGGCGGCGCAGATGTGACGATGATCCAACGATCTTCGACCCACATCGCGAGATCCGAGACACTGATGAAACTGGCTCTCGGTGGCCTTTACTCAGAAGAGGCTGTCGCGGCTGGGATCGATCATCACACCGCCGATCTCGTGTTTGCGTCGGTGCCGTATAAGATCATGCATGGCTTCCATATCCCCGTGTATGAGGAAATGGCGCGGGTGGATAAGAAGCTTTACGATAAGCTGCGCAAGGCGGGCTTCATGCTTGACTTTGGCGAAGATGGCTCCGGCCTCTTCATGAAGTATCTGCGTCGCGGTTCGGGGTATTATATCGATGTCGGTGCATCCGAGATGGTCGCGGATGGTCGGATCAAACTGAAATCCGGGGTTGAGGTCGATCACCTGACGAGAGACTCCGTGGTCTTTAACGACGGTACAAAACTGAAGGCTGATCTGGTCGTTTATGCTACGGGCTACGGTTCGATGAACGGTTGGGCGGGGCAATTGATCTCGAAGAAGGTCGCGGACAAGGTCGGTAAATGTTGGGGACTGGGTTCAGATACCAAGAAAGACCCCGGCCCTTGGGAAGGCGAGCTGCGCAATATGTGGAAGCCGACGCAACAAGAAGCGCTGTGGTTCCACGGCGGCAACTTGCACCAGTCGCGGCATTATTCGCAATTCTTGTCGCTACAGATCAAGGCGCGTCAAGCCGGGATTAAAACGCCCGTTTATGGTCTGCCGACGCCGAACCATAAGTCTTAGCGGTTAACGTTCGTCCATCGCTTGACGGAACTGACGAACCGTCGAGCGAACCAAGGGACGGTAGAGAAAACGAAGGATGCGGCCCGGAATGTAGGAGCCGCGCTCTTCAAGCGCGACGCGTGCTCTGGGGTGTTCCATGAATTGAGGGGTCGGGCCTTTGAACGCCGATGGGTCGGCGCCAAATTCAATGCGATCCACATGCTTGGCGTTCTTATATCCGTAATGCGCGGGCGCGATCAGGCGGATTGGTGCGCCATGCTCGATCGTCAATGGCGCGTCATCTAACTGGGTCGCGAGCAAAACATCGTCGCTGAGCAAGTCTTCAAGTGGCAAGCGAGCGCGGAACCCGTCCTGACAGCGAAAAATTACCATGCCGTTCGGATCGCCGCCATGTGGTTTGACGAACCGTTCAAAGAAGTCGGCGAACCGTACTCCATGCCATTTAAGCGACAGGTGACTCCATGTGGTGACACAGTGAAAGTCAGAGGTTTGCGAGATTTGAGGGAGGGTGACGAGATCAGCACGAGTGAGCGTGATCGGCTCCATCGCGCCGGTCACGCTCAGGACAATGTCTTTCGTCTCGTGAGGAAATCGCTTCGCGAACTGCGATAGGCCGAAGCGTGGGAAGTCGTCGCGTGCGATTTGACCGGGCGGTAAGGTCATGTCTCATCCCTTCTCGATTGAAGATTGGAATGTGGTCAGAGACAAACAAGGTCGCGCTGGCGGCCCCTAAAACCGGGGCCACCGACTTTTTCTAAGCCGTTAAAAAGGTATCTCTGTCGCGAAGTAGGAACAGCGCGATCAACCCGCCGAGAATTGGCCAGTTCGCCCAGAACAAAATCGCAGGAACACCAAACGGATCCAGATGCATTTTCAGTGTGACGATCGTGGTCACGAGGTGCATCAGCAACAGCGCACCGTAGGTGATCGTCTTGAATTTGCCAGCGGCGAAGGCAAGCACCAAAACCAACTGTATCGCGCCCAAAACGTAGGGGATCGTGTTGCTCATTGTTTCTTTGTCTTGTCCGTAAAAGCCGCCGAAAACGGCTTTGGCATGCTCAACGTTGAGCAGCTTGTCGAGCGCCCAAACCAAAAACAAAATAGCAAGCCCAATGCGCAACGCGAACAAAGCCCATCCTAGTGATTTATCCTCAGTCATCCGAATTTCCCTTCTGAACAGTGTCGAGACGGCGTAACGCACGAAACCGTGTTCGGCCATTCACAGACCCGCGATGGGGTATCATAGTATGATGCAGGCAAAATACACGCATGAAGGGTATTTCCTCTCTCTGCTAATGGACCTTCGTTCGTCTGAACGGGATGCTTGGCGCTCTTGATTCTTAGAACCTCGGAGAGGAAGCGCCGTGAACTTTATCATCCTATTCGAAGACAATGCTGATCTAGGTCCAGAAATCCGTCGGGAGCATTTGCCTGCGCATATCGAGTTCCTCAAGCAAAACGCTGCGGTCATTTCGGCGGCGGGACCGCTGGCGGAAATGGATGGCACGCCATCGGGCGGTATATGGATCGTGTCTGCCGAGAGTGCGGAAGCCGCGGATGCCTTGATAAAACAAGATCCGTTCTGGCCGACCGGTCTCAGAAAATCCGTCCGCGTGTTGAATTGGACAAAGGTCTTTGAGAACGGGGATGTTTTGATCTGACAGAGAGAGCGGCAACGGAAAGGTCTTTCGTCGTTTCCGCCTCAAGATGTCTTGCACTTCGACCCGATCATTGGTCATCTAGGAATAATCGTCATATCTTGGGGGAGAAGGATGAGAAATCTTATTTGTTTGAGTGCCGCTCTGGTAGCCATTGCTGCTTGCGGCCCGGCGATAAAAGACACGCCGGGTGGGAACTTCTACGTTCAGAGTTCGGCTGATGGGCGCGCTGATGCGGATGCATCGGCGGAGGCGCGATGCGTCGGCGAGGGCAAGCAGGTCAGTTATGTCGGTTCGTCCGCCGATAAAGGGCTTCGCTATTGGTATAAATGCGAGTGACTGAGGAGAGTTGCTCACTGGCAACGGCTGGTGAGGCAGCTCTTGCAAAGGGGCATTGGGGCGTTATCTGATAACGAGATGTCTTCAGCGAGCCCCCCACCATGCGCGGTATAAAGAAACGAACCACCACGGAAGGGGTGGCGGAGTGGTCTGTTGTGCGTCAGGTCTTGCCGTATCTGTGGCCTGAGGGCGAGACCGAGGCCAAGGTTCGGGTGATTGCGGCGGTGGGCTTCTTGATCCTCGCCAAGATCGCTACGGTCGTAACGCCATTCTTCTTCAAATATGCCGTGGATGCCATTGCTCCGATGCGTGATGGCGTGATTCCGCAGAGCGCGTTCATCGTTGCGCCTGCGGCCTTGGTCGCCGCCTATTGTTTTGCCCGTGTTTCGCAAATCTTGTTCGCGCAGCTTAGGGACGCTGTGTTTTCCCGCGTGGGACAGCGGGCGCTGCGGCGGCTTGCGATCCGCACTTTCCGACATGTGCATAGTCTTAGCCTGCGGTTTCATCTGGAGCGTAAAACCGGCGCGATGAGCCGGATTATTGAACGCGGGGTAAAGGGCGTCGAGTTCTTGCTGCGCTTTATGCTGTTCTCGATTGTGCCGCTCATCTTAGAGCTGTTGTTCGTGGCGGGTATTTTCCTGTGGCACTTTGGCCCGTCATTCCTCGCGGTGATTGTCGGGACCATCGTGCTCTATGTTTTCTTTACCTTCAAAGTGACCGAGTGGCGGGTGAAAATCCGCCGCGATATGAATGACAAGGACACCGATGCCAATCAAAAGGCCGTCGATGCTCTGCTGAACTATGAGACGGTCAAGTATTTCTCCGCCGAACGCCGAGAGAGCGACCGGTATGAAGGCGCGATGATCGGCTATGAGAATGCCGCCGTAAAAACGCAAACGACCCTCGCGTTTCTGAATCTCGGCCAGTCGGTGATTATCTCGGTCGGGTTGGGGTTGGTGATGGTATTCGCCGCGACCCGTGTCACAGCGGGAACGTTGACGGTCGGTGATTTTGTGCTGGTCAATGCGCTGATGATGCAGATCACCATGCCGCTGAATTTCCTCGGCACGGTGTATCGCGAAATCCGGCAGTCTTTGATTGATATGAGCGATATGTTCACGCTGCTCGGCCAACCCGCTGAGGTGCAGGACAAACCCGGCGCGAAGGCTTTGGCCGTGACCGAAGGCCGGGTCGCGTTCGAGAAGGTTGCCTTTAACTATGAGCCGGAACGGGCGATCCTGAAGGGCATCGACTTTACTGCGCGCGGCGGCGGAACGGTAGCGGTGATCGGGCAGAGCGGGGCGGGTAAGTCGACCATCGCGCGCTTGCTGTTCCGGTTTTACGACGTCACCGGCGGGCGCATTACAATTGATGGGCAAGACCTGCGCGATGTCACTCAGGAGAGTTTACGCCAGAACATTGGCGTGGTGCCTCAGGATACCGTGCTGTTCAATGACACGATTGCCTACAACATTGGCTACGGCGATCCCAATGCGACCACTGAGCAGATCGAGCAAGCCGCTCGCGATGCGGCGATCCATGAGTTCGTCGAGGGCTTACCCGATGGGTATGATACGATGGTTGGGGAGCGTGGGCTAAAGCTGTCGGGCGGCGAGAAACAGCGCGTAGCCATTGCTCGTGCGATCCTCAAGAATCCGCCGATCCTGATCCTCGATGAGGCGACGTCCGCATTGGATAGCGGCACCGAACGAGACATCCAAGACAGCCTGCGGCGCTTGTCCGAAAACCGGACCGTCGTCACCATCGCGCACCGGCTTTCAACCATTGTCGATGCCGATGAGATCCTCGTCATGCAGGACGGTCAGGTGGTCGAACGCGGCTCTCATGCGGTTTTGCTGGCGAAATCAGGGCTTTATGCCGAGATGTGGCAGCGCCAAGAGGCCAGCGAAGCAGCGTAAACTTCCGTTAACTTTTGTTAATTAAGTATGTTCGCAACCTCTACTGGAGTTGCACTATGGGCATCTATGCTGCTGAATCTCATGACGTTCTGTCTGGGATCATTCGTCGAAAAGCGGTCAATCTGGAAGACGTATTGATCCTGCGCCGTCATGTTTGGCCCGATGGTGCGATCTCGAAGTCCGAAGCGGAAATGCTGTTTCGCATCAACGATGCCATTGAGACGGGATGCGGCGAGTGGGACGACTTTTTCGTCGAGGCAATTACGACGTTTCTGGTCGAACAAGCCCATCCGGAGGGTTTTGTCTCTGAGGGTGACGCTGGATGGTTTGAGCGCCTCATTCTGACCGATGACAAGATTTGCGGTGCGACGGAGTTAGAGGCGCTCGTCTCCGTTCTAGAGCAGGCCAAGCATGTCCCGCACCGGCTGGAGATGCTGGCACTGGAAACGGTGCGCGATGCGGTGCTGACCGGCGATAAGGTCCTCTTGTCGAACGGTATGCTGAAGAAAGGCGTTATCGGCGACCCTGAAGTGTCGATCTTGCGCCGTGTGCTTTATGCCAAGGGCGGCGCGCGAGGCAATGCGATTAGTCTCGATGAAGCTGAGCTGCTGTTCGACCTGAATGACGCCACCGCCGAGGGCACGAAGTGCGCGGCGTGGATGACGCTGTTTGTCAATGCGCTCTCGAACTATCTGCTGTCGCAGAATGGTTACATCGCGCCGTCGCGGGATCGATTGAGAGAGATCGATAACTGGCTCAACAGACCAAGTTCCGGGGTGATTGGATTCTCAGAAGCTGTCGCGCGCCGCAACGAGGCTGTTCCCCGGTCGGGCGGAGTCTTTGCCGATATCAAATCTGCATTTGGCGAGCTGTCCCCGATTGAGGAAGCCTATGAGCGGCGCTCTGGCGACGATACGCGCAGCGACGCGGGCCGTGTCGATTCCGATGAGGCGCGTTGGCTGGTCGAGCGCGTGACCCGGGACGCAATACTGACGGTGAACGAACGCGCCCTGTTGGTGTTCTTGCGGGTCGGTGGCTACACGCTTGACCCGGCATTGGATGAACTGATCGCCGTGACGGAATAGGGCGCTCGTCAATCCACCCGCACCCAGATACGAGCTGAAGGTGTAGATGATTGTCTCGAGGGAGGTCGCGTTGTCGCGCGCTTTGGTTTCTGCACCCCTCTCGCTGACGCTTTACTCGGTACAGGAGTGAAACTCTCTTTACGAGAATTTCGTCAAACAAAAACACGACATGGGTGATCTTTGAGGCCCAATTTGCCGATTAACTGTCTGCACAGGTCGGACGTCGTGCGGCCGGTTCCATGTGGTCCGATATTTGCTGTTTTAGATCCAATCGGCGCGGATTGATCCGTTTAGAGCCTCACGCTCCGCCGTTCTTGGTTAATGCGAAGCAGGCGGCTCCTCATGTTGATGTCAAAATCGAACCCTACGCGCAGCTCGGCAGTGGAGAAGACCCCGCCGGTCGACAATTGGCTAGGTCGCCGGTTTTTTGAAACCCGTCGCATGCGTGAAGAAGAAGCCGCTTCGAAAATTAAAGCGACTCGTTCGCAGTCGGTTAGCCTCAAGCAAAGCCGTCAGCGGATTAAGGCGGCCAATGAGCATCGCGCTGCCTTGTTGCTTGCGGCGGAAACCGCCGATTACAAAGCAGCATTTGACGTGATTGTTCGCCGTCCGGCGAAGAAATCTTCTGCGGCTGCTGAGGCACCAATTGCCCGCATCGATCGGAAAGACCCCAGCACGTGGCAACGTCCGAACCTCGATAAACTAAAAGCGTCCATCCTTGAGGATTGGAAGAGCAACGCGGCAGCGTAAGATATCGGAGCGGCCGCGTTCTGAATATCTAACGGATACCTTCCCGATGTATGTACTGGGATGCGCTGATGTTCGCCGAATGGTCGACAGTTTTTCCAAACGCCAGAACTCAGAACAATGAAGTCGTTCACTTTGCCTTGAGAATGGCCGTTATACGACCCTGATATTTCCATCACGGCGTTCCCGTCAACGTGTTCTCATTCCCGAAATTCTATCTAAATATTTGAAATTGCATTGTTTTGTAGTTGGAATGGTGCAATTTGCGGGTATCCGCAGGGCGTCGATTGTCGAGCCTGCGGTTTTCTTCCTTTCACTTTCTTCGTGGTGCGCGGTAGCGTTATTGAGTTTAGCGAAATGCTATCACTTTGGGAGGAAGACACGTGAAAATTTTAAAAGCACTCATCGTCAGTACGGCACTTGTATCGTCTGGTGCAGCTTATGCCGAATCCGCTGACTATGTCCTGAATACGGCGTCGACGGGCGGAACCTATCACCCAGTCGGCACCGCGATCTCGACCTTGTCGAAGGTCAAGTTGCTGCCGAAGCAAAAGTTCTCGCTCACCGCCGTCAACTCGGCTGGTTCGGGCGCAAACGTACAAGCGCTGTCCGCAGGCACCGCTGATTTTGCGATCCTTCAAGGGCTGTTCGGTTCCTACGCTGTGACAGGAACGGGTCCAGTGAGTGCGCCGCAGGAGAACCTTCGTTCGGTGACAATGCTCTGGCAAAATGTTGAGCAATTCGTTGTCGCCGCTGACAAAGTCGATTCCGGAACCGTCGATGACCTGAAAGCGCTCAAAGGCATGTCGGCTGGTATGGGCAAGCAAAACTCCGGGACAATCGGGTCCAACAAAGTTCTGATGAGTGGCCTCGGCCTCGACATCGATTCTGACTTTGAGTTGGTCTACGCTGGGTACGGCCCAACCGCGGATGCACTGGCCAATGGCCAAGCGGTTGCCGCAGGTCTTCCATCTGGTCCGCCAACCGGCGCAATTACCAAGTTGCTCGCGTCGAACCAAGGCAAGTTCACCATCCTTGATGTCACCGAAGAGCAAGCAGAGGCAATGGACGGTGGCCGCAATCTGTGGGTGCCATACACGATTGAGGCGGGCACGTATCCCGGCCAAGACAAAGACGTAAAAACAATCGCACAGCCAAACTTTTTGGCCGTGAATGCGGATGTCAATGAAGACCACGTCTACATGCTGACCAAGACGATGTACGAAAACCTTCCGTTCTTGCAGGCAATCCATCCAGCGACCAAAGTCATGGCTGTTGAAAGCTCGATGGCTGGTCTGCCAGCGCCTCTGCACCCCGGTGCGGCACGCTACTATAAGGAAGTCGGGCTGGATATTCCTGATCACCTTATCGCGAAGTAACCGAGCAGCGTAGCTGGCCAACGTTTCGGCCAGCTTCACGGTATCAAGGGTCGCGGTTCATGCCGCGTCCCTTGTTTTGTTTTTGGGGAGGCCGGACTTTGACGCAAAAACTAGAGACCGAAATTTCGCGAGAAACCCTTTTGGACATGCCAAGCGGGTCCTTTGGGTCACGGCACCTTGTCCTGCTCTTCGCTCTCGTCTTTGCTATCTGGCACGTTTTAACCAACGTCTATCTGACTGAACCGGGTCAATGGCAAAACGCCATCCATTTCGCCGGGTTCGCCTTTCTCGCATCCATCACGATCAGCCCTTGGGGTAAGCACGCCGGGAAACGCTGGGCGTGGACGTTTGATGTTGTCTACGGTCTGCTCGTTGCCGGCGCCGCCCTGTGGGTGGCTTGGTCAGAGACCAGTCTTTACGAACGCTCGCTCGCCGTGACGGGGCAGGGCTGGCAGTTGAACATCATCGATTGGGCCGCCGGTCTGCTGTTGATCTTTGCTTGTATCGATTTGTCCCGCCGCGTGTCGGGTTGGGTGATCCCCATCCTGATCATACTGTCGCTGAGCTACATCTTATTTCTAGGAACGAAGCTTCCGGGCGTTTTCAGATCGGCAAGCCTGCCCATTGATGACGTCTTGTTCCGCACGCTCTATAATGATGAAGGAATGTTCGGAATTCTGGCGAACATCTCCGTTACGAACATCACGCTCTTTATGATTTTTGGCGGGTTTCTTGTCGTCTCTGGCGCAAGCAATTTTGTCATCGAGATTTCTAAGATCGTCGCTGGTCGCATCAAGGGGGGCGCGGCGTTCGTGGCTGTGTTGTCCTCCGCACTCACCGGTACGATTTCGGGCTCTGCGGTGGCCAATACCGCATCGACCGGGGTGATTACCATCCCGTTGATGAAATCAAACGGGTTTCGTCCGCAGTTCGCTGGGGGCGTGGAGGCCGCTGCGTCGACCGGTGGTCAGTTGATGCCGCCGATCATGGGGGCGGGGGCCTTCGTGATGGCGAGCTATACGTCGATCCCGTATGGTACCATCGTCGCGGTTTCGATCATTCCTGCCATTCTCTATTTTCTCTCTGTGGCTTTCATCGTCCGAATTGAAGCCCTAAAATATGACGCGGGCGCCGAGATCGACCTGACGGTCGATAAGGGGAAGATGATCTCTGGCGGGTTGGTTTTCATCATTCCTTTGACGGTGATGATCTGGTTGCTCATGACAGGCGTAACACCGTCTTATGCGGCGTGTTGGGCCATCGCGACCTTGATCGTGACGTCGTGGATTACCAGCCTCGCTGCTCGCTTCGCCGGGCAAGACCTGTTCAAGCCGGTGGAGATGGGCCCAACTCGCATTGCAGAATCTTTAGTCAGCGGCATTCGCTCGGCGATTTTGACCGCAATCTTGCTGACCGCGATTGGCATCATGAACAATGCCATTGTGACCAGTGGCGTCGGAAATGGGTTCTCGCTGATGATCGCCCAATGGTCGCAAGGTTCGCTGGCATTGGCGATTGTTTTGATTGGGCTAGCCTCATTGGTTCTTGGGATGGGCCTGCCGGTGACCGCGGCGTACATCATCCTCGCGATTTTGACGGCTCCTGCGCTGGCTGGTTTGATGTCTGATGGGTTGATCGTTGAGCAATTGACCAATGGCGTTACCGATCCGGCGAAGGCGGGCTTATTTTTCCTTGTCGATCATCCGTTGGTCGCGAAAGTTGCGACGGGCATGACCAATGCGGAAGCGTGGGAATTGGTGCGCAATATCCCGTTTGAGATCGCCGTGACTATTCGACCCGTGATGGTCGATCAGTCGGTGCAGACCGCCTATCTGCTGACGGCGCACCTGATTATCTTTTGGCTCAGCCAAGATAGTAACGTGACGCCGCCCGTCTGTCTTGCTGCCTTTGCTGCGGCTGGGATCGCCGGATCGCGCCCGATGGCGACCGGGTTTGAGAGCTGGAAGATCGCAAAGGGGCTTTACATCGTTCCGCTGCTTTTCGCCTACACCCCGTTGATCACTGGGGATCTGTTGGAAGTTTTACAGGTTGGATTTTTCGCGCTGTTTGGAATTTACGCGACGAATGCCCTGATCCAGTGGTATTCGGAAGGTCCGATCGGGATCGTAGGCGCAGTTCTTCTGGTCGCTGGCGCGGTCGGAGCCTACTGGCCTCTGGCGATTGTGCCGAACGTTATCGGAGCGGCGTTGGTCGTAGCGGCCGTTGTTATGTCGTCGAAGAAAAAGGCGAGTCTAGCGCCTGCGTAAACGCTGTGGAGAGAGAGGTGTTCGTCAGGGTCTGCCGGTTGATCGAAGGCAGGCTTTGCGCGATTGGCCGCTTTAGATGAGATCTTCTCTGTTGATGCCAAGCTTCACAATTTTTTCGTTGAGGGTTCGTCGCCCAATTCCAAGCGCTTCAGAAACAGCGTCCATACGTCCCTCGTGCGCTTGAATCGCTTTGGCAATTATCTCTCGCTCGAAAGAGGCGACAGCTTCCCGTAGTGCGTCCGGCGTATCACTCTCTTCATCTCGATGCAGTGCTTCGGCAACGGAACCCAAGCCGCGCCGCGCCAACAAGATTCGCCGTTCCGCGACGTGACGCAATTCCCTGACATTTCCGGGCCAGTCGTGTGCCAGCAAGGCCGCTAGATCTCCCGTTGTTGTCGGGGGAGCAGTCACCTCGTAGAGAGCCGAAAAATGGGTGAGAAAGTGCTGAAACAAAGCGTGGATGTCGTCTCGCCTGCTCCGCAAGCTGGGCAAACGAAGGACAATTGTGTTCAGGCGGTAAAAGAGGTCTTGGCGGAAAGTACCTGCCGCTAATTCATCTTCCAGAGCGGGGAGGGCGGCGCTTACAACGCGGATATCGAATGGTCGCATCTCGTTTCCGGCGGTTCGAATTTCATGTCCATCCAAAGTGCGGAGCAACAATGCTTGCGCCTCTTCCGGCCAACCCGACAACTCGTCTAGAAATAAAGTCCCACCATTTGCCGCGAAGAGCACACCCGGCTGGTTTTTCGTGCCAAGCATCACGTCTTCAAAGTGATCCGCGCGTAAGATTGCGCAGTTCAAGGGTTCAAATGGTTGTCCGCTGCGAGAGCTGAGGTCATGGATTGCGCGTGCGATCAGCTCTTTCCCAGTTCCGGTTTCTCCGATGAGCAGAACCGGTGCTTTCGTGTCCGCGATCTCAACAACTTCGCGCCTTAACGCCGCAGCGGACTCGGTCGTTCCTATAAACAAGCGATCAAGCCCGCTGAGCGCGCCTAACCGCTTTTTCAACCGTTCAGTTTGGCGAGACAGGCTGTATTGCTCTGCTGCGGCGCGCAGCAAACCCAGTAGCTTTTTGGGATCAAACGGCTTCTCAACAAAGCTATAGGCTCCTGCCTCCATCGCATCGACAGCCATTGGGATGTCACCATGTGCCGAGATCAGAACGACGGGAGGAGATTCAATTTTCTGCAACGAGTGTAGCAGTTCTATCCCGTCTATGCCGGGCATCCGTACATCAGAGAGGATAACGTCGGGTGCCACATCGTCAATTTTTCCAGCGACTTCTGTGCCGCGGGACAGGGCAAATGCCGTCCACCCTGCAGCCTCCAGAAGTCCGACGAGACTGACACGCATTTCGCGATCATCATCGACGATCAATGCGACATATGATTTTTTTTCGGGCATTACGTTTCTTTGTAATTCAGCGATAGAACGAACGTAAAGTTCGCTCCGCCGCTGGGTTCGTCAACGGCACGTAAGGTGCCTTCGTGGTCTTGCATGATCGAGTAGGCGATTGAAAGACCTAGACCCATGCCCTCGCCAGAGGGACGATTGGTTCTAAAGGGCTCAAAGAGAGCTTCTTCATCGCCCTCAAAGCCGTTGCCATTATCGCGAACAGATAGCTTTGCCTCGCTGCCCTCTTGCCACAACTTGATGGAGACCTCGGGCGATTCGGCTCCATCCAATGCGGCAAACCTCGCATTTCGTAGCAAGTTGATCAGGACTTGCTCTAAGCGAAGTCTGTCCCCAGTGACCGTCACGGATTGATCCGGTACGTCCACTTTCAGGGTGACGCCATCCGCGTCAAAATCTGGTTGCGTCAACATCAAGGCACCGCGCACGACGTCTCGAAGATCTACCTTTTCCTGAGGTTTGCTTCCCGGCGTCGCGAAGAATTTTAGCTGCTTTGTGATGTGCTCCATTCGCGACACAATCCGCGTCGCTTGCTGAGCTAATTCAGGCGGCTTGCTCTCCATTTCAGCGGCGGCAATATAGTTGCGTAGCGCGGCTATCGGCTGACCAAGTTCATGCGTCACGGAAGCGGACAATTGACCTAAGGCGGCGAGCTTCGATGTCCGCGCCAACGTTTCCTGCGCATCGACCAATTGTTTGTTGGCATTTTGTAGGTCTCGGCGCGCTACTTGTGACGTCGCCAATGCGGTTTGAATCCGTTGTGATCTGAGCGCCATCGCATAGGTCAGGAGTCCCATCAGAACAAGACCGGCGAGAATGGCGCTCAAGGTCGCTCGTTCGATCACGCGGCCACGTTCGGCGAGGTAGTGCAGAGTCCAACCGATCTGTCCTGCTGGAAGATGCGAGTGAACAAACCGCTCTCCCGCAAGCGTCGCCGTTCCATTTTCGTCGGACTCCCAATCGAGCGCGTCGAGTGACTGGCCCGCGAATTGACGGCGATCTGCTATATCGTGAATTTGATCGGCCGCCAGTGGCTCGAGTGTGCGGTAAAGCCATTCTTGCTCTGATGACAAGGCGACAACGCCATCGGAGTTGCTGACGAAGACCGTTTCTCCACCTTCCGTCCAAGCCTCGACTAACGGTGCAAGGCTCAATTTGATGGCAATGACCCCGATGATCGCTTCTTGCTGGTTTCGCACGGGTTCGGAGATAAAATATCCTGGAAGCCCTGTCGTCGACCCAATCCCGAAGAACGCTCCGGTCTTTCCCTTCAATGCGTCTTCGAAGTAAGGGCGGAAGTGATAGTTTTGGCCCAGAAACGAACCGACCTGATCGAAATTGGAGGCTGCGATTGTGAGGCCGTCGCGATCCATCAGATAGATCGCATCGAGATTTGAGCGGTCTGCGAACGCTGCGAGGCGCGTGTTCAAATCATCAAGGCCCTCGCCGGATGCTCCGTCTTGGACGAGTTTATCCTGCGAAAGAACAAATGGAAGATGTTCGAAGCGAGCCAAGGCAGACTCGAGCGTACTTTGATAAAGTGATACCCGCGCCTCAGCGCGTCGCATCTCGAGTTCCGAGAAATACTTTGACGCAAAGAAAAAAACACCGACGGCGACAAGTAACGCCATCACAAACCGACCGATCAAATGCGTTCCTCCCCTTTCAGACGTCAACTTGGAATACTCTATCTATTCTGCGTGCCTTAGTAGGCCAGCAAAATGCGTGATCAAGCGGCGCGAATGGTCAAATTACTTTCGGATGGTGGTGCGCAGAAGGCAAGCTGCACTCGAGCAAGGCTTTGACGGCGCTTTCGTCCGCTGCCTGGCCTGTCGCGTTAGAAGTGCCCTGCGACCCCAGAGGGAGGCTTCACTCCGCTGCTTGCGTGTATCCGGCTGGGCGACGGGGCGGGGCCTTTTCGTCTTCGGGGTTGGTCTCGGTTTCCTGCAGCGAGATTGGGGCGGCCTGAGGGGTTGGTTCGAGGTGATACGACGTGCCGAGTGTGGCGAAGTCGCTGAGTTCCTCGTGCGTCGATGAAGATTGGCCAGTCAGCGCGGTGTTGTTCCCCGCATCGGCGGCTGTCGCGCCGAGGATGGGCGGTAGTTCGGACCAGATGACATCGCGTTTCAGCCGTTTGGCGGTTTGTCTCACCTGACGGTCTTTCAGGAATTGCGCGTCGCTGCCCACGGTTCCTTGCAGCACGAGAGATTTCAAACCGCGCCACCCGAAGGCAGGCATCTTGCCGAGATACCAAATTCGCAGGGCGAGCAGCGAAGGCGTGACCACGAGGGTCAGGACCGTCGCGAAGCCCAGCCCAAAGACGATGGCGGTGGCGAGCTGTGTCCACCACAGAGCGGAGGGCGCGCCGGTCGAGATGCCGCCATTCACAAAGTCGATGGAAACCGCAAACATCATCGGCAGCAAGCCCGCCATCGTGGTGATGGTGGTCAGCAGCACCGGGCGCAAGCGCTGTCGACCGGTTTCGACGATGGCATCGAGTGGCGGCATCTCCTCGCGAAGATTCTGATAGGTGTCGATCAGAACAATATTATTGTTCACGACAATGCCGGCGAGGGCGACGATCCCCACTCCGGTCATGATGATCGAGAAGGGCTGACCCATAATCATCATACCGACCAACACACCGCCGACCGAAAGCACGACGGCGAGGAGAACCAGCACCGAGTTATAAAAACTGTCGAACTGCGCCAGCAGAATAATGAACATCAGGCCGAGCGCACCAATGAAAGCTTTCATCAGGAAGGCTTGGCTTTCTTGTTGTTCTTCGAAGTCGCCCGCGAAGCTCGGCACGACGCCTTTGCCGATATTGGTCTCCTTCAGCCACGCGCCAAGTTCAGCGATTTTGGCCGTCGGGTTGGTACCGGGTTCAACATCGGCTTCGACATTGAAAATCCTCACGCCATCGATGCGGGTGATCTCTGAGACTTGAGCCACGGGTTTGCGCTCAACGAAATTGGCTAACGGGACAAGGCCAATCGGTGTCTGGACGCGAAGACGGTCGAGGGTTGCGACGGTGCGGTCCTGTTCAGGGAAGCGGCCACGAATGTCGATCTCTTCTTCAGAATCGTCTGGACGCCACGTGCCGACGCTGACACCGCGTGTCACGAGCTGAACCATCGCACCAATCGAGGCCACGTCCGCGCCATAGCGGCCCGCTTCGGTTCGGTCGATCTGCATCTCCCATTCAATGCCGGGCAAGGGCAGGGTGGTCGCGACATCTTTCAGGCCGGGGTCGCCCCGCAATTTCGCCTCGACCATCTTAACGGCAGCGGTCAGCGTCTCGGTGTCGTTGGCCGCCAGTTGGATGTTGATCGGCTTGCCTTGTTGAGGGCCCTCGGCGCGCTCGGCGAGTTCGAGTTTGATGCCGGGCATGCCATCGGTGGCGCTCGAAATCTCGGCCATGATCTCGTCGCCGGATTTGCGCACGCGCCAGTTGTCGAATTCGAATTGAATGCGCCCGATGGCGTCTTTTGGCTGGCCCTGTGCGTTGACGCCGCCGCCGCTGTCACCGACGATGGTCAACGCACTGGCGATGTCATCGATCGCTAGCACTTTGTCTTCGACGACCCTCATTATTGCATCTTTTTCTTCGATAGAGAGATTGCCTCGAGCGCTGACATAGAGGTTGGCGACTTCGGGGTCGGTATCGACGAAAAACTCAACGCCGAGACCTTCTTCGCCGTATCGCGTGAAGATCGAGACGAGCAGAAACGCGGTGGCTCCGACGACGACGACAGGCATCAACGGATTGTTGGTCAGGAAGCGAAGGACGGTGCCGTAAATGCCGTAGCGCCGCTTCGTCGCTTTGAGAGGCTTAACCGCGCGTTTTCTCCGTGCAAATGCAGCATTGATGGCAAAAAGAGTGACCACGGCGAGGGCTAGTAGACCCATCGTTTCAGGCTGGCCGAGCGGCTGGCCTGCGCTTAGGGAGCCTTTGAGGATCGTAGCAATCCCAAACAGTGCGGTGCCCGCGAGGAGCATTGATCCTCCCCAACCTAGAACGCGTCGTAGCCCAGTTGAGATACGCCCCAAGAACCGCGTGCTTCGCGCCAAAATGATCCCTGTGATCGGCATGTAGATCAGGGCCACAAGCAGCGATGCGGTCAGGACGAAGATCAAGGTGATCGGCAGATACCGCATAAACTGTCCGGGCATTCCGGGCCAGAACAGCATCGGCAAGAAAGCACAGAGCGTTGTTCCTGTTGAAGAAACAATCGGCCAGAACATTCGGTCCGCGGCTTCGCCATAGGCCTCGGAAGGTCGCGCACCTTCTTTGGTTCGCATGTCGGCATATTCGGTCACGACAATCGCGCCGTCGACCAGCATCCCCACGGCGAGGATGAGGCCGAACATCACCATGTTGTTGACGCTCATACCCAGTGCCGCAAGCAGAGCAAACGCCAGCAGGAAGGAGGTCGGAATGGCAAAGCCGACCAATGCAGCGGAACGCAGGCCGAGGGTTGCAATCACGACGATCATGACGAGGCAAATCGCTGTGATCACGCTGGATTGCAGCTGACTGACCATGTCCTGAACGCCGATGGAATCGTCGCCCGAGAAGCTGACTTTGACTGAACTTTGCAGGCCTTCTGGCCACGCTGCGACAAAGGCGTTCGTCGCCGCGCGCACCTGAGCAACCGTATCAATGATGTTCACGCCGGGACGTTTTTTGACCGACAGAGAGATTGTCGGCTCGCCATTAAACCGCGCGATTGTCGCTCGATCTTCGAAAGTGCGCCGCACATCCGCGAGGTCTCCAAGCGTGACCGTGCGTTCACCTGAGACCTTGATCGGCAACGAGCTAAGATCAGAAATGGTTTCAACCGCCCCCGGAACCTTCACGGGAAAGGCGCCTTGGGAAGAGGTGACTTGTCCTGCAGCGATGACTTGGTTGTTGTTTGAGACGACCTGAAGCAGTTCTGCTGCGGTGACGCCGTAAGTCTCTAGTCTTGAAGGCTTGACGACGATTTCCAGCAACTCTTCGCGCTGGCCATTCATCTCCGCTTCGAGAACCGGTCCGAGGCCTTCGATCACATCTTGCAGGTTTTGTGCGGCGCGCAGCAGAGTGCGTTCAGGCGCTGCCCCCGACAGTGTGATATTGAGGATCGGAAACTCGGAGGTGTTGATCTCAATGATCCGAGGTTCGAGAGCATCCTCGGGGAACTCTGCTTGCGCCTCATCCACCTCGGCGCGGACTTCGGCGATGATCGCCTCTTTGTCGAAACCAAATTCAAATTCCAGCGCAACGGAGGCGTGTCCTTCACTGGCGACACCGGTCATTTCTTTAAGGCCATCGAGAGATTTTAATTGGTTCTCTAGGGGCTTAACCAGCAATCGTTCGGCATCGGCCGCGCTGACGCCCGGATAGGTGACCGAAACATACAGCGTCGGAATGTCGATATTGGGCGAGCCCTCTTTCGGTAGCCCTGTGAAAGCCAACCAGCCAGCCGCAACAGAGAGAACGATAAAGGCGAACATCATGCGTGCGCGGCTGATCGCAGCTTTGACGAGAACATTCATGATGCGCCGTCCAATTGCGCGTCGGCGATTGAGGTCGTTTTTACGGGTGTTCCTTCGCTGACATACTCTTGACCCACCACGATGACTTCAGCGGTTTGACCAAGACCGCTCACGCGCAAGCCATCGCCGTTGTCGCGCAGGATCGTCACTTCACGGAAAGTGGCTTTGCCTTCGACAACGGTCATCACGCCAATTTTTCCGTCATTATCGAGCGTTAAAGCCGATTGCGGCAAGGTATGCGCTGGTTGGTTGCCCAAGGGAATCGTAATTTCTGCCGTCACCTCGTCACGCAAAGCGTAAGACGGATTCGGCACCGAAAGGTCGATCTGAAAGGTCCGGGTGGCTGGGTCGGCGCTTTGTGCGATGAAAACGACGGTTCCTTCAACACGCTGGCCCGTTGCTAGTTCTGCCGTCCCAACGGTCCCGATGCTGACGTCGCCGATGCGAAACTCTGGCGCAAAGCCTATGACGCGGATTGGGTCTGGGTCGACAATCGTCGCGCAGGTACTACCCATCTGCATGATGGAGCCGACTTGCGCTGGGTCTCCCTCAATCACACCGCTAAACGGGGCGCGAACTTCGAGGCGACGGATTTCGACGTCGAGTTGTTTGATTTCAGCGCGGACAATATCAGCGGAGGCCCGTGCGTTACTGGCCGTATTTGCGGCGGCAATGCCGCGCTCGCTCAGCCGTGTTTGGGTGCTTTCCTCGATTTGTGCTTGTTTGAAACGGGCCACCGAAGCTTCGCGCCGTGCTGCACGATCCCCGACCTTCAGACGACAGAGCACGTCGCCCTCAGTGACGCGGAGCCCCTTTTGCGTGGTTGAAGCGAGCATTCCAGCCGTTTCAGTCATAACGGCGACTTGTCGGCTCGCTGCGGTCGCGCCGGTCATTTTGAGCTCAGAGGCCATCGGGGTCGCGATGCTGCGCTTTGTGACGACATTAATGGGCGCATCGTCGGCTGCCGCCGCCGAGTTTTCAGGAGCGGCATTCTTTGCGGCGATCAATTTATCTTTGCGCGCGAAGGCGTCGTCGTAGGCGGAGGTAACGGCTTTGCCGACTTGCCCAATATCGCCATCAGTCACATAGGCTACGATGCCGAGGGCAATGAGTCCGGCAAGGATAACACGGAGTAGGGCGCTTATCATCGGTCGCTCCTCACTCGCCTGCAACAATGCGAGGACGGTTTGGTTCCGTGCGCGAGGCCCTCATTTCACCCAAGGCAAGATCGCAGGCGCGCGAAATACTACCGAAAAAGTCGGATAACTCAGTCATCCGGCCAAAGGTGGCGTCGTCACAGCCCTCCAGAGCATCGCGCCCCTTCCGCAAGCGATCACTTGCTTGTCTCGCCCGTTCAACCTTGCCTGCAGCCATTCGTTCGTAGGGTGTGTCCGCGAGGCGGAAATAGTCTTGCCGTTCGCCGGTAACAGCAACGCGTTCAACTGCACCGAGGGACTCAAGCAATCTGGTGTTCGTACTGACGCTTCCGCGAGAAACCTGAAGGGTGTCGCAGAGCTCCTGAAAACTCAGAGGGCCGCCCCGGAGGACAAAAATGCCCAACAAACGTCCCGCAATGCGCGGAAAACCCTCCGCTTGGAGGATTAAGCCAAGTGATTCAATGAACTCTGATTGTGTGCGGTTTTCCATAGGTCGATAACTATGCCGATAGTTCGTTCAGTCAAGATTAAACAAACTGAAAATACTACCTAAGGGAAGCGCTGCCTACGGCTTCCCCTATCAAGGAATGTCCCGCTTCAACTCGCTAGGATGGGAACAGTTCCAATAAAATCGGAATGATTTGCGCTAATCGAGCCGTCATACTTGCGTCATAACGCGCGATGCGTAATGTCCGCCTCAAACTTGGCAGAACGCAAGCAATCTCGGAGTCTTTCAGTGGCCGATAGCGACTCTTTCGTACAGGAAGTCACCGAAGAGGTGCGCCGCGACGCGATGTATGCGGCGTGGCGAAAGTACGGACCAATCCTCGTGGGTGCGATTGCGCTCGTGATTTTGGGCACAGCAGCTCAATCGTGGTGGAAAAATAGCCAGCAAAACGCAGTCCGCGAAGCCGGTGGTGCTTTCATCGCGGCGCAGTCCGTCGAAGATTCTGCGGATGCTGCCGAAGCCTTCCTAAAGCTCTCGAACGACAGCGAGGGCGATTATGCCGCCATGGCGGGGCTGCGGGCTGCGGCTGCATTTGGTGCGGCTGGCGATGTTGATCGCGCTGTTGAGCAATACGAGACGGTCGCTGCGATGTCTGACATCGATAGCAGACTGGCTGACCTCGCCAAGCTGCGGACGGTCATGATCCGGTCAGATACGATGGAGCCAGCCGATATGTTGGCCGATTTGGAACCGCTTTCGGCATCGGGTGAGCCTTGGCGGGTGATTGCCCTCGAATTTACTGCGGCTGCGCATGTCAGGGCGGGTGATGAAGCGGCAGCCATTGAGGTGCTCTCATCGTTGATCGAAGACGAGGCAGCCACGCCGGCAATTCAGGCGCGGGCACGGGAAATGATCGCCGCATTCGGTGGCACTCCACCTGAACCTGCCCAAATTACGGATCTATCGAGCGGTGGAGCCTCTTCCGGCGACACGTCCAATGATGGCGAGGACCAGTGATGAAAATGTCTGTATTGCGTGGCTTCTCGATAACGGCAGTTTTGGCGCTATCTGGGTGCAGCACGCTGGACTCGGTCAATCCGTTCAGTTTCTTCGATGAAGATGAAGTCCCCCTCAGCGGAACGCGAGTCTCGATCAGCGGCACGGATGCGCGGGATACAATTTCTGTTGATGCGGCTGGCGCAACGGTATCCTTGCCGTCGTCGACTGCCAACGCAGACTGGGCGCAGCTGAACGGCGGCGCAGCGCGTTCCATCGGTCATGTTGCGGCGGCCAATGCGCTTTCCCTTGCGTGGACCCGAAGCGTCGGTTCCGGCAGTGGAACGAGTGCGCGGATCGTGTCGCCACCGATCGTTGCTGGAGGTCGGGTTTATACCTTGGATGCCGGCGCAACGGTTGCTGCGCATGATGCGAGCAGTGGTGCCCCAGCATGGAGTACTAACCTCACGCCGGACGGCGAGAATACGAATGATGGCTTTGGTGGTGGCGTCGCTTTTGAAGCAGGCCGCGTCTACGTCTCCAATGGATTTGGAGAGTTACACGCCCTTTCTGCGGATACGGGCGAAGTTGTTTGGACCGCCCCCTTGGGCGCGCCCAGTCGTGCCGCTCCCGCCGTTGCAGCAGGTCGTGTTTTTGCCGTAACGCGCGATAACCGCGTCGTTGCCGTCGATGCGGCATCTGGCAAGGTGAACTGGACAGAGCAAGGGCTGGATCACGTTGCAGGTATCCTTGGTGGCGCGGCCCCTGCCGCGACTGGGCAAGTCGTAGTTGCGCCGTTCTCTTCCGGCGAGCTCAACGCATATTCAGTCGGTTCCGGTCGGCTCGGCTGGGGTGAAGACCTAACGGGATCACGCGGAACGACGGGGCTCGCGGCGTTAAATGACGTCTCAGGCGATCCTGTTATCTCCGACGGAATTGTCTATGCCGCCAGCCAGTCCGGGCGATTTGTGGCGGTTGACGTCCGCACGGGCGAACGCCTGTGGACGCAAAGCATTGGCGGAATTCAACCACCCTATGTTGTCGGCGACACGATTTTCTTTGTCTCCGGAGAGGGTACGCTCGTCGCGATGCAAAAAGACAGTGGCAAGGTCATTTGGATGACCGAACTTGGTGCGTTTGAAGACCCTGCAGACCGAGAAGACGCGATTACATGGGCGGGTCCGATATTGGCGGGAGGAAATCTCCTGCTGACGTCCGATTTAGGTAAGTTGGTTTCGGTGAGTCCGACAGATGGAACGATCGTTCGCGAAGTTGATTTGCCGGGTTCTGCCACGAATGGGCCCATTGCGGCGGGCGGCACTGTTTACGTCCTGACAGACAGCGCAACACTCGCGGCATATCGCTAAGCACTCTCTCGTCGAGAGAGACGGTGAAAGGCCGATCCGATGACGTTTACACTTGCGATTATCGGCCGTCCAAACGTGGGAAAGTCGACTCTCTTTAATCGGTTGGTCGGCAAACGCTTGGCGTTGGTCGATGACCGTCCCGGCGTAACACGCGATTTGCGTGAGGGAGAGGGCCGCCTTGGTCCTATTCGTTTTACTGTGATCGACACAGCCGGGCTGGAAGAGGCAACGGACGACTCGCTTCAGGGCCGAATGCGGAAGCTGACCGAGCGCGCTGTTGATGCAGCAGACGTCTGCCTTTTTATCATCGATGCGCGCGCGGGGGTGACCGCTGCAGATCAGGGGTTTGCAGAGCTGCTTCGGAAGAAGAATGCGACCGTCATTCTCGCTGCAAACAAGACCGAAGGAAAAGCAGCCGACGAAGGTTATTACGACGCTTTCTCGCTTGGTCTTGGAGAGCCGATTTCCATGTCCGCCGAGCACAATATTGGCATGGACGAACTACGAGAACGTCTTGGTCCCTTCGACAAGAGTGATCCGGACGAGGACGTTGAAATCGAGCCACGTGAAGAGGGGCCGATTCAAATTGCGATTGTTGGTCGTCCGAATGCAGGCAAGTCCACCTTAGTCAATGAGATCATCGGCCAAGATCGTATGCTGACCGGCCCAGAAGCGGGAATTACGCGAGATGCCATCGGTGTTAGTTTTGATTGGGATGGGCAACCGGTCAAAATCTTTGACACCGCAGGGATGCGAAAAAAGGCGAAGGTCAACGAAAAGCTAGAGAAAATGTCGGTCCAAGATGGGCTGCGCGCTTTTAAGTTCGCCGAAGTGGTTGTCGTCCTGATTGATGCTCAAAATCCTCTCGAAACCCAAGATTTACGCATTGCTGATCTTGCCGAACGTGAGGGGCGGGCGATTGTGATCGGGGTCAACAAATGGGATCTTGTTGAAGATAAACCGGCCACTCTGAAGAGCCTGAAAGAGTCGCTCACACGCTTGTTGCCACAGATGCGCGGCGTGCCCCTTGTGACGATGTCGGCGCTTGATGGTCGCGGGGTCTCAAGGTTGCGAGATGCTATCTTGGACGCGCATCGCGTCTGGAATATTCGTATTTCCACTTCAAGGCTCAATCGTTGGCTAGGGGATATGGTCTCCAGACACCCGCCGCCCGCCCCAGGTGGTCGACGCATTCGGCTTCGCTACATGACGCAAGCGAAAGCCCGTCCACCGACCTTTATTCTCTTCACGTCAAAGCCCGAAGACCTTCCCGATGCGTATTCACGCTATCTCGTGAACGGAATGCGCGAAGAGTTTGGGTTAAACGGAACGCCCATTAGGCTTTTACTTCGAAAGGGAGACAATCCTTACGCGAGTTGATCGCGCTTGGGTTCAATCTTTCGTGCTTTCGCGTTGACATGACCGTGCTCCGAGGCCACTTCCCACCGTGGGGACGACATCTTCTATGGAGAACGACCATGAAAAAATTCGCATTAATTGCTTGCGGTCTGGCACTTGCAGCCACGCCAGTTTCTGCCAATGACCTTCTGGGCAACCTTCTTGGTCAAGCTCAGACAAACGTAAAAGCAAGCGCTTTCGACGCTGCTGTCGGCAGTCAGGTCCCGGGTGCTAAGGTTCTGACCGATAACCTATCAGCGGGCCAAAAAGCGCAGCTCTTTGACTTGGGTGTCGAAAACGCCGGCACGATTGGTCAAGTTGCACCGCTCGTTGGCGGTGGCGGCGGAAACGTTGGAACCGGCGTCGCGGCACTTGGCGCTGCGGGAGCCCTGCTCGGTGGGGGCGCGACCCAACAGCAGCAGCCAGCTTATGGTCAACAACCAGCATACGGGCAGCAACCTGTCTATGGTCAGCAGCCAGTGTACGGCCAGCAACCGGCTTACCAACAACCTGCTTACGGTCAGCAGCCCGCCTATGCGCAGCCTCAGCCCGCTTATCAACAGCCAGCTGTTCAGCCGAATTATCAAACCTATCAGCAGCCAGCGCAGCCTGTTTACCAGCAACCCGCACAACCAGCTTACCAGCAACCAGTTGCGCCTGCCTACCAGCAGCCCGCTGTGACGGCTTACCAGCAACCAGCGGCGCCTGCTTATCAGCAACCGGTTGCTCCAGCGTATCAGCAGCCTGTGGCTCCGGCCTATCAACAACCAGTGGCCCCAGCCTATCAGCAACCAGCCGTACAGGCGTATCAACAGCCCGTCGCACCAGGGTACCAACAACCTGGCGTCGTGAATCAGGGCGCTCTCGGGGCCTATACGCAACCAGCACAGGTCAACGGTTATCAACAACCCGCACCGGCTCCGGCATCCCCGGGTTTGATTGAAACCATTGGTGCTGTTGGAAGCCTGTTGGCCAAGTAAGCGGGGTCTTCTTGATCCATAAGGCTAAAGCCGGGTCAGATTTCTGCGGAACCTTCGGTCGAAATCTGACCCCATTTTGTCGAACGTGTTCTAACAGATCAGTTCGACAACCCCCTTTGCCGCTTCGGAGCAGGGGGTGAATTCTTCGGCGTTCTGACCCGGATAAAATCGCGCTCTGAGTGCGGTGGGCATTTCGGGCGGCTGGTGAAAAATAACATCCACATCGGATTGAGCGATTTCGGCGGCATAAGAGCGCGCGAAACCGAGGCCCGCTTCTTTTGTCGCCGAATAAGTACTCCAAAAGGGAGACCCAATCCTCGGGTCGAGCATGAACAGGGCCTTCGCCCCATCTGATTGCTGCAACAGGGGATCGAGCGACCTCAAAAGCTGTTGCACCGCACGAGCATTGACCTTCCAAGCTTTATCCAAATCCTTCGCGGCCACATGCCCTACGGGGGTCAGGGGGGTCGCGTGAGCGGCGCAGTGAATGAAGGTATCGAGACGCCCGTGGCGCTCATAAATGGCCGCTCCCATTCGCTCAATGGCACCGTCGTCGATTACGTCCAGAGGCAAAAGCGTCGGACGGTTGCCGCCATCCTGCTGTACCAAATCGTCTAAATCTTCGAGTCCGCCGAGTGTTCGCGCCAAAGCAAATACAGTTGCGCCACGGGCACATAGTCTACGACTGACTGCGAAACCGAGTCCACGAGACGCGCCCGTGACAAGGGCAATACGCCCCGAAAGAGAATGATCCGTCATGCCGCCGCTTGAACCAGATCAGCCCGCGATTCGCCAGCGAAGCGGACAGAAGTCTGTATTTCGTCTCGCCGCTGGCTTTCGTTACTTGGCTTCGGCTTGCTTCAACTCAAGCGGCCCATGCGGGTTCCAAGCCTGCAAGCTCGACGCATTTTCCTTTAATTCGGCGTCTTCAAAGCCAACCAGAACGACAATTCGCTTGCCATCCTTCGCCGTCAAGTAGGCGCGGCGAGCGATCCGCCCTCTGCGAAAGCCGTCCTCGCGGTGAGAACCGTCGTAGCGTTTTCCGGTCTTCGTGAAGACAAAAGCGGCACGTCCATCGCCCTCGACTTGCAGCATTCCGACAGGACCACCTGCACCGAGCATCCACAGCCGACGGACGCCGGGGCGTCCTTCAACGACGCGTTCCTCGGCGGTTGTTTGAAGCTTTTGTCCGTTCCTAGGATCGACGAGATGGCTAGAGACGCCAATGGCGTACTGAAACTCGTCTTTCTTGGCGAGAAGTCGGTCGGCACGCGCAATGACGCGACAACCGCACCCGCTTCGGGCTGACATTTGTCTCATACAGGCACGCATCGCGCCTTCGGTCGCCTGATCATCGGATGGAGCCGTTGCGACATGAAGGGCAGGGCAGGTTTTTGCAGGTTCGCCACGAACCAGCGCTCGACCGGCAGGTGCGCTCAAGAACGCTTTTCCTTCCGGCGCACCGAACAGAAGCCCGACTTGCGCGGCTTCAATCCATTTGCCGCCATTTTGCTCCTTAGGATCGGAGCTTGCGGCCCGGCGGGCATATAGAAGGGCTTCGTTCAGTTCATTATAATCATTGGCAACGACCTCAGCAGGGCGAGGCACCGAAAAGAACCGCTGACGGACGGCATTCCCCGTCAGACTATTCACGGGCGCTGATTGCACCAGTCCACCATTGGACTGAGCGAACTGTGCTGCAATTGTGCGGTCCGCAGCCGCAACCTTTGGGTTTGAAGTGCCGTCTGAAGCGCTTGAGCAGCCAACAAGCATCACACCGGTCACAGACAGAGCCAAGGCGAGACAGGCTCTCGCAATTCGAGGCGATCTGCGGGGAACGAAATTTCTAGACATCTTGCAATCCCGGTTAGCTGCACGCTGCATCAAGGCAAAGAGCAAAGCGCTCTAGCTTGACCCTATTCTGATTCAGTAAGGTTTACAGCGTCTTTACAAAGGAAAAACCATCGAAGCACCAACGATGACTTCAACTTTTCTGGATGATCGCGCGGCATGGTTGATTCTCGTCGATCCAAAATGCGCGTCAAATTACGTCTAATCTTCTGGGGAAGTTTGGTGTACAACTATGTCAGGGGATCTGGACGGTTTAATGCGTGATTTAGGTTTGAGCTTTTGGACGACGAAGAATTTTTCAATGTTTCTGGACGCGTAAAGTGGTTCGACCCGGTCAAGGGTTATGGATTTATCGTGCCCGACGATGACAATGCGGACTTAGGCGGAAGCGATGTTTTGCTCCATATGTCCGTACTGCGCTCAGCAGGGTTCAGCACGGTTTCCGAGAACGCCTATATCGTTTGCGAGGCGCAGCAGCGAGATCGCGGCGTCCAGGCGAGCCGCATCATTTCGATTGATGAACAGCCAGCTTCGGAAATGGAACTGCCCGAGGATACTGATTTTCCGATGCCGACGGGCGAAGATGTCGCAGGTGGTGAGTTGGTTCCGTCACGGGTTAAGTGGTTTGACAAGTCAAAAGGGTTTGGCTTCGTAAACATGCACGCTGACGATGCGGATGTTTTTGTTCACATGGAAATACTGCGGCGCTTTGGTTTACCAGACTTAGACCCCGGAGAAGCCGTTCTGGTCCGAGCGGTTGAAGGACCTCGCGGTCGGATGGCCTGCGAAGTCCGTCCTTGGGATTTCTCGTTCAGGAGCAGTTGATGCGGCTGCCGACCTTATCTGTCGCGCTTTGCTTGGTTTCTCAGTTCGCGTTTGCCAATACGCTTACGCGGGGTGTTCTGGAGATCCAGACCGAATCAGATGTCCTTGAATTCCAGATCGAGATTGCGGATGACGCGCAAGAGCGGTCTCAAGGATTGATGTTTCGCGAGTCCCTCGATGAGCAATCCGGGATGCTATTCATCTATCCCACCCCGCGTATCGCGTCGTTCTGGATGAAGAACACGTTGATTTCCCTCGATATGCTGTTCATTGACGCGGAAGGGCGCATCGCCTCCATTGCGACGGAAACCGTTCCTTTATCGCTGAAATCTGTGAGTTCTGGCGTCCCTGTTCTCACTGTTTTGGAGATTGATGCTGGCGATTCAGAGCGGCTTGGCATCCGCGTTGGCGATACGGTCAAGTGGACTGAAACGCCCATTGAAAAATGACTGTGACAAAGGCTTGCTGCGACGAGTCGGATGCGCTAAGCACCGCCGGACGGAGCGTAGCGCAGTCTGGTAGCGCACCTGGTTTGGGACCAGGGGGTCGTAGGTTCGAATCCTACCGCTCCGACCATTTTCAAATTGTGAGATGTCAGATAGGTTTGGTATTTTTACCAAATAGATTTGAGTTTGGCTGAATTCCTAGGGTTTGAACCCTTAGCCTGGGATGGGGATGCCGACTCGGCGTAGATCCGCCGAATGCTGATCGAGATCCGCCCGAAGATAAAAGCGGGGATATTCTGGCGAGGAATCGATCTCGTTTACAGGTGTTCGTCGCAAAAGCCTCGCTACCGCTGGAGCATGCATTCCAGTCTCAAATGCGAACTCACCCAGGGTGATGAATTTCGTCTGAAAGTTCGAAACGCTCTGACGGCATATACCGAGTCTATGTGCGTAACTTCGGCGAAGAAGTCCGGGTTTTTCAACAAGGTAGCCGTCTTTGATTAAATGCGAAATTGCTGGGGTTCTGACTTTGAGGATGGTGCTAACTTCTTTCCGCGAAAAAACTATGTGCAGACCAAAAACACTGCGGACCTCGTCCATGTCGACTTGGAGGTTTTCTAGAGAAAGAGCGTCGTCCACGAGGACAGAATTTGTCAGCTGACCATCCAGGATCGCTTGAATTACCTCGGCAAACGGTCGGCCCCCGAGTCCATCACCTTTCTTGACATAGCCGAGCCGCTGATTTGGCAGGCGCTTTGAAACGGTATTTGCTTTGACCCGTCGAATGAGTGAGAGCAGGTCTGACTGTCGGTACTTTCTATCAGCGTCAATTGGATTTGGATGCTTTTTTACGATCTCAGACCTTAGTAAGATGCTGAATAGCCTCTTCGGCAAACCGAGAAAGCAACACGCTTCTTTCCGATTTAGAGATCCTTCAGCCGACGCGACAATTTTTTCAAGCTCATCGCGACGAAAGCTAGTTGTCTCAGTCTGACGAACGATTTTGCGCATGCGGAGGCTGTAGATGCCAGTAGCTTCTGACGCACTTGCGGCGTGAAAATTCATTGTCTCAGGGCATGTTCGCCTGAGGACCTGGGTTCCCTTCTTGATGGGATAGGATTGGAAGACAAAATCACTGACACAATCTTTCAAACGCTTCACGTCTTTGCACTCGCGAGCGCGTCTTAGCCATTCATAGAGTGGCCCCAAATTTTGTCTGTATTTCGTCTGACCATCGGTCGCATCTCGACGAAGCTGCGCCAGTGCATCCAAGAACGCGTTTTCACCTGCCTGAACAACGTTGAAGCCCTCCTGACAAATGGTGTACCAATCCTCGGCGGCAAAGCGGCGAAGCTTCGTTTCAGGCGCGATCAAGCTCGCGCCGAGCGTCTCACAAAGCCTGCAAGCAATGTCGAGATTGAAGCTATCCAGAAAGGGTATTTGCTTTTGGCCAGCAAGCCGGGTTTTCACATACCTGTCAAACGATGGAAAGGTTGACCGTCTGGCCGATTTGGAATGTTCTCGGATTAAATCGATATGTTCATCAATCCGCCCGGTGAAATCATAGTTCTTTTTTGAATGCTCATGGTAGGGCAATTGCACGAGTTCCGTTTCGTGATCTTCGCAACAACCTATCCAAAGTGGTTGCCAATAGTTTCTTCGGTAAGCGTTCGTGATGCCCCCAGTAGCAATGTCTTCCATAATGCAAACTGAGCAGACGCGGGGCCGCGTTCGCGACATCGAATTATTTGAGAGTACCTCGCCGCATAGTGTGATCTGCTTCCGATCAACTTGCCGAACTGACCAATGTATAAGCTCGTCTAGATTGGCTCCACAAGCTCTGGCGAGACATTCGAAGTGATCGAGGTCTCCACGCGCAACAAATGGCCAGTACAGACCTAACTCAGTGCAGAGTTCATCGGGTGAATTTAGTCCAAGCTCGCGTGCTGACCGGGACGTATATGACGTCCCGGTCTCACAGGGCTTCAATGGCAAAGCGAAAGAGACGGGCATTAGCGTGCCTCTGTCCCGTCGAGCTCACGTTCGAGCAGCTTGCGGGGGTCGATGGTCTCAAAATCGTCTACGACAAACGGATTGAGACCGTCGATACAAGCCGTTTGCCTGCGGAACGCCGAAACAAAGTGCTTTGCTTCCAGTAGAGCAGAGTCGGTTCGATAGGCCTCACCGACTGCCTCAATAGCAAGTTCGATTGTGAGACCGAGCTCGTTAGCCCCAGCGTGCAGAAATCTGCGCAGAAAACCCTCTCCAACAACGTCTGTTGAAGCAGAGAGTTCACCCTTGCTCGCATAAGAGCAGACGATATCGCGGATCTACCAGCAAGTAGAGGCATCAGCTGAGTGCCGAAACTCCGAAATATTCGTTCCACGTGCCCTCTCAGGCGGGGGACGCCGGCTGGAGGCGTTCCGATGGTTCCTCCGAGGTCGAGAACCACAGATCGGAACCGATCATCGAGGAAAGCACTTCCCTGATCTGTGAGAACGGAGCCGAAGCCTCCACCATGATGCCAGGAGCTTTGAGCACCGGCAGCGAGTGCGAGTTTGCTCTTATCCTTCGTTGTTTCAGCAAGAACTCTAACGGCATCTTCTGCATTCTCGCGTTCGCAGAGATGAATTCCAACGACGCAGCGTGTCGCGACATCGAGCGCCAGGTAGAGCCACAATCGCTTTGACGTCAGGCGCTCTCTAACCTCATCAGGGAGTGAATCGACCACACCAATTTCTGCAAGGACTGGGATGATGTCGATTTTCCAGGCGTCGATCATGACGATCTCCATCGGGAAACTCGCCTTCAAGCCGTCTTCATAGAGGGCAAACTTTCGATTTGCCGCCTCCGGACCCTGTCGCGTGACGAAGACTAAGTAAGGATCGATAGCTCCGATTCGGTTTTGGATTGTACTGGTCGAAGGTACTTTTAGTTCAGGCAAGCCATCCGCCCGTCGCCTGTGGTTGGCTTCGGCGAATATTTTTTTGCGGCGCGTGGTTGCTATATACGTCGCTTTTTTCCTCTGAGTAGTTAGGTATTCAGAGAGTAATTTGCCGATCAAAATTTCTGTTGCCACGCAAAACTGAGGCTTGTTGCCGCAACGATGCCAACGCGGGATCAGTGCCGCAACGTCGTGTCCGCCTTTATCGAAGCGCCTGTTCCACTCAAGCAACGTTGTTGCACCGGGAAGATCGGCGACGCCTTTACGATTTCGACCCGCTCGTTTTGGCCTTGTGTCTTTGAGACCAGCCAGACTTATCATGTGGGATTCAAGTCTCGGCAACATCAATTTTACCGAATGAGCCGTTCGTTTCACTCGTCCAGCAACCTCTTCATTCAAAAAGAAAGTTACGCAATCCCAGCGACGCAATGTTGCTTCCCGCGTCGCCTCTGGAAGATTGTGAAGTTTGTCAGTGGGTGCTTCGAGCCGATTGTAGGCCGCACCTGGCTCAAAGTATCTTCGTTCAAGGTCGGCGTTACCATTGGCAAGGTGCGTCTCGATCTCAGCATCGGTCAGCGAGATTACCGTTCGGTCATCATCTTCGCGAACGAAGGTCTGACCAGTTGCCTTACGATTTCGGATCGAATGGCTCGCCTGTGGTTCAGCTTAAGCGCGCCG
>CAZXMX010000008.1:0-33344 GCA_964641645.1 uncultured Neomegalonema sp. | reverse complement strand
GTCGATGAGCTGTGCCAGGGGTTGTTGCATCTGCTCAAGACCCCGAATGCGACGATTGAGAAGCTGGTTGATCTGATCCCCGGTCCTGATTTTCCAACGGGCGGCATCATTGTCGAACCACGCGAGAATATCGTGGATGCCTATAAGACTGGGCGCGGAGGCTTTAAGCTGCGCTCGAAATGGCACAAGGAAGAGCTGGGTCGGGGCAAGTACCAGATCGTGGTCACGGAAATTCCGCACGCGATCCAAAAGAGCCGGTTGGTGGAGCGGATCGCCGCACTCGTCACAGAACGCAAGGTTCCGATCCTCGCCGATGTGAATGATGAGAGCGCCGAGGATGTGCGCCTCGTGTTGGAACCGCGCACGGGGAATGTTGATCCGGCTGTTCTGATGGAGACGCTGTTCAAGCAGACCGATCTGGAAGTTCGGGTTCCGCTGAACCTCAATGTTTTGGATGCGACGCGCACACCGCGCGTGATGTCTCTGCGTGAGGCATTACAAGCCTTCCTCGATCACCGCCGCGATGTTCTAATCCGTCGCTCGAACCACCGTATCGGCAAAATCGATGCACGGGTTGAGGTGTTGGACGGCTATATCATCGCCTTCCTCAATCTTGACCGCATCATCGAGATTATCCGCGAGGAAGATGAACCCAAGCCGATCATGATGGCTGAGTTCAATCTGACTGATGTTCAAGCCGAAGCGATCCTCAATATGCGTCTGCGCTCGCTGCGCAAGTTGGAGGAAATGCAGCTCCGCGATGAACGCAAAAAGCTGGTTGCCGAACGCAAAGAGCTGACGGGTATCCTCAAGGACGAAGGTAAGCAGTCCGCGAAGATTGCCGAGGAACTCAAAGACATTCGCAAACGGTTCGGCGCGAAAGTCGAAGGCGGTGCAAGGCGCACGGAACTGGGCGATGCTCCGAATGTTGAGGCCGCGTCGATGGACGCGATGATCGACAAAGAGCCGGTCACCATCATCTGTTCGGAAAAAGGCTGGATCCGGGCGATGAAGGGTCACGTCGCGCTCGATAGTGACGTGAAATATAAAGACGGCGATGGGCCGCGCTTCCTGTTCCACGCACAGACGACGGACAAGCTGTTGCTGTTCGCGACCAATGGGCGGATCTATACGTTGGCGGCGGATAAACTGCCGGGTGGTCGCTCGATGGGCGAGCCTGTGCGCTTGATGGTCGATCTTCCGAATGAAGAAGAAACCGTTGCGCTGTTCGCGCATACGCCGGGTCAAAAGCGGGTCGTTGCCTCTAGCGATGGACGTGGCTTTGTCGTCGCCGAGGCCGATGTTGTCGCGCAGACGCGAACGGGCAAGCAGGTCTTGAACACGGACCCACTCTCGAAGGCGTCGTTCTGCGTTCCGATTGGGGAGAAAGACGACACGGTTGCGTGCGTCGGAGAGAACCGAAAGCTGTTGACCTTCCCGCTCTCAGAACTCCCTGAAATGGGCCGGGGCAAGGGTGTCTTGTTGCAGCGCTACAAGGATGGCGGCATGGCAGATATCCGCACGCTTGAAGAGGCGGCGGGTCTCAGTTGGCAGATGGGCGGCGGTAAAACTCGGACGGTTCCGAAAGAGGAATTGGCTGACTACGAAGGCAAACGCGCCTCCGCCGGTCGCATGGCCCCGCGCGGTTTCCCAAGAGACAACAAGTTTAGTTGAGGGGATCTCCAGAGCGCAAAACGCTCTGGAGATTATTCGGCTTAGCCCGGCATTTTGTCGAAGGCGGGGATTCCGTCTTGGAGGACCGTCGCGGCCATTTTGCTCGACGTGTAGACATTCGCTTTTGGAGCAAATTCTTCATGCTCGTTGATCAGGCCAGCCCGCAAGCCGAGCATGCCTTCGCGGGCAGAGTTCTGCGTGAAGACGGGCGTTCCGCATGTTCCGCAGAAATGCTTGGTCATTGTGGTGCCGGCATCCGAGCCGTGTTGGAAAGTTTTCGGGGTGCCGGTGACTTTGATGTCATCCTTTTTCATAAACATCAGCGAAGCAAAAGAGCTGCCCGTCGACTGGCGGCAGGCTGTGCAGTGACAGTTCGCCATGACCGGCACGTCGCCATCGGCTTCAAATGAAATATCGCCGCAGAGGCATTTTCCGGTGAGTTCGGGCATTCGATTTCCTTTGAATGACTGAATTATTGTCCGTTGGAACCTTAGAGCGTTTCACGGGGCCATCAAGCAACGAAAGGCGTGTAAATCGTTGCCCTACGTGCGCGCACGGCGCTTGATCGTGCAAGATCAACCTGACTTAGGGCAAATTTTATGCAATTTTTAAGAGCTGTGCTGCATCACGGTGCAACTTAACGGATTAGGTACCATCTGTGTTGGCGAGACTGAAGAACATGAATTCTAAAGTGCGGGTTGCAACGGTAGGGGTTGTCTTAGGTTTTGTCGCAATCGCTCTTGGTGGTTGGATTGCGAGCCTGACATCTTCGGTCGAGCCAACTTCTGACCAGTCTTCGACTGCCTTGGCTCCCAAGAAATCGGATCCTCCGAAAACCGAGTTCTCGCTGGCCTCTGAGACGGCGCGCCTTGGTGATGCGCAGGCGCAGTTTAAACTCGGCAAGATGTATGATGAAGGCGACGGAACGCCGGAAGATGATGTTGAGGCGGTTCGCTGGTATCGGGTCGCTGCTGATCAAGGCCACATAGAAGCTCAATTCAAACTCGCGATGATGTCCGCTAAGGGCATCGGAACCCCTAAAAATGATGTTGAAGCGGTCGCGTGGTTCCATGCTGCTGCAAAACAAAATCACGCCAAAGCCCAATTCAGCCTTGGCACCATGCATTACTACGGCAAGGGAACGTCCCAAAGTTTTACTGCCGCAGTCCGTTCGTATCGCGCCGCTGCCGAGCAGGGTTTAGCAGATGCTCAATTTAACCTCAGCGTCATGTATGACCAGGGCAAGGGCGTGGCGGAAGATGATGGGGAAGCGCTCCGTTGGCTCCGCTCGGCTGCGGAACAAGATCACCCAAAAGCGCAGTTCAGTTTGGGTGTCATGCATGACAACGGTGCTGGTATTCCGGAAAATAAGTCTGAGGCGGTGAACTGGTATCTTAAAGCCGCTGTGCAGAACCATGCGAAGGCTCAGTTCAATCTTGCCGTGATGCACGACCAAGGTATCGGAACGCCCGAAGATGATGCCAAGGCCGTTCGCTGGTATCGCGCCGCTGCCGCGCAGAACCACCTAACGGCTCAATTTAACCTTGGCGGAATGTACGACAACGGGAACGGCACCCCCGAAGATGATGCTCAGGCGATCCATTGGTATCGCACCGCCGCCGAGCGTGGCCACCTAGATGCTCAGTTCAACCTTGGCGCCATGTTTGATGGCGGCGCGGCGGAACTACACGATGATGCTGAGGCGGTTCGTTGGTATCGTACCGCTGCTGGGCGAGGCCACGTGAAGGCTCAATTCAATCTCGGTGTCATGTCTGCTCAAGGCCGAGGCATGACGGAAAATAATACGGAAGCGGTCCGGTGGCTCCGCGCCGCAGCGGAACAGGGTCATGCGAAAGCTCAGTTCTACCTCGGCACGATGTATGACACTGGTAAAGGAACCGCGAAAAGCGATGTGGACGCTTATCTCTGGATCAGCTTGGCAAAGGCTGGCGGAGAGAAAGAAGCAGCCGATGCTCTTGACGCGCTGAATCAAAGAATGGCCGAGGCACAAATAACAGAAGCCAAAGCGCGTTTTGAAGGCCTGAAAGAATCACTGCTGCGTCAGTGATCGATCTGACCGTTCGCGCCAGTGTTGAGGTTTGCTGCGGTTGCGCTGCAAACCATCTGGGCTTGACAATGTTCTAAATTTGTTCCATTTGTTTGCCTATTGTTCTTATCAAGAGGTGACAAACGGCGTGGAGATCGAACGGGCACTGGAAACGCAACGGGTTAAGCTGCTTCGCCTTTTGGCGGGATGGATTTCCGTTGTTGCTTTCGTGACCGCCGGTCCGTTTGTCGGCGAGTTGCCTCGGTGGTTTCGGTCGTTCTTGGAGTCGGTTTTGATGCGCGCAGAGTATGCGGCGCAGAACTTGGTTTTTGTTTCGGCCTGCCTGTCCGCGAAGACTGGATTGCAGGGGGCGTTGGAAGGGCCAGCGTCTTTGCAGCCCGATGATCGGTGCGAAGTCAATGAGGCCGAAACGGCTGTTCCTTCGACAGAAGCGTTGTTGCGCCGGATGAAAGCCTTGCTTACGTTGCTGCAAGACCTGCCGCGTCACGGTATGCGGTCGGCCCGCTCCGTTTCGAAACGAGAGCCAGCGCGGACGGCGAGACACGGGATTTCCGAAGACCGAGAGCAAACGAGCGAGACGTCAGCTTTGCTGATATGGCGCGTGGCCATGCCAAGAGTTGAGCGCCCGCCGGATAAGTTTGCTCTCTGAACCTGAAATGTGATGTTCGATCCCTCCCTCCCCAAGTCGGGCGGGGGGCGAAGGGGTTTGTCGGTCCGGTTGTATCCACGAACGGGTGGGTTCGTTTCCACGAATTTGAATTGCCGGATATCAGCGGATTGCGCCTAGCGCGCGGTCGCAGTACGAACGGGTATCGCTGTTGAAGGAACCCTGTGATGTTCGATACCCGCCCCGGCCTGATGGATGAAATCCGCGACCGCTTTGCCCATGTTGCGACATGCCCGGAGCAGGGCGAACGTATCTTTTTTGAGAATGCAGGGGGCGCATTGACGCTCAAGTCTGTGGTTGAGACGTCGGCGAAGTATGCCGCGATACCGGATAACCAAGGCCGCGATAATGTGATGTCGCACGCCTTGGTGAAAACCATTGCCGACGCCAAGGCCGCGACGATGACTTTCCTGAATGCAAAGGAAGGACAGATTTTTGTCGGCGAGAGCGGCACCGAGTTGCTATTTCGCATGATCTCCAACGCGATTATCGAAACGCCTGAGGGCGGCAACGTCATTGGAACCACGCTAGAGCATCCCGCCTCCCGTAGTGCCGCGCAACGCTGGGCCAAAATTGCCCGCAAAGAATACATCTCCGTTCCTCACAACAACGAGACGGGCGCGGTTGAGGCGGATGACTATGCGGCTCTCGTGACCCCAGATACGCGCGTCGCGACAATCCTGCATACGTCTCCGGTCACGGGGATGGGCGTCGATGTGGCGGCAATCTCAAAAGCTATCCGCGCCGTTGCGCCCGATTGCTTTATTATCGTCGATGGCATCCAGCACGCGGCGCATGGCCAGCTCGACATTGAGAGCTATGGCATCGATGGTTACGCGATTTCGCCCTACAAAGTTTTCTCGCGTCATGGGTATGGCATTGCATGGATTTCGGATCGCCTTACGGCGCTGCCCCATGACAGTCTGATTGGCGCGCCAGAGGGTAATTGGGAACTCGGCACCCGCGATACCGGCGCCTATGCGACCCTCGCCGATGTGGTGGCGTATTTTGATTGGCTCGGCGGCGAAGTCTCCGACAGCACGGATCAACGGGCGCGGTTCGAAGCGGCGGGAAAAGCGATCCACGACCACGAGCAATCGCTCACCGATGCGATGCTGCATGGCACTGGAAACCTCAAAGGCTTGGCCGAAATGGAGCAGGTCAAGATCATCGGCGGAATCGATAACCCGCGCCGGGAAGGGTTGGTCGCCTGTTGGGTCGAAGGCCGCGATACCGGCGAGATCATCAAGGCGTTGAGCGACCGAGGCATTCGCACCCACATCCGCAAAGCCGACCACTACTCGGGCAATATCCTCGATCCCTTGGGTCGCCCCGACTGCATCCGCGTGTCGATGTGTCACTACAATACGATTGAGGAGGTCAGCGCTTTCCTCACCGCGATGCGCGAGATTGTTGAGGGATGAAACTCACCGACTTCAAAGCTCTCACCTTCGACGTTTACGGCACGTTGATCGATTGGGAGAGCGGTATGGTGGCGGGTCTCAAACCCTTGACCGACCGCGCGCCGCAATCCCTGACGGGCGATCAAATCCTGGAGGCTCATGCTTTCCACGAGTCCACCACACAGGCGCAGACCCCTGGAAAAATCTACTCACAACTTCTCGCCACTGTGTATCGCCGCCTTGCCGAAGAATGGAATGTTGAGGTCGATTGGGCGGAGTGCCTGACCTATGGCGCGTCGGTCGAACACTGGCCGGCGTTCCCCGACAGCGCCGAGGCACTCGCGTATCTCAAGCAACATTACAAGCTGATCGTTTTGTCAAATGTCGACAACGCCAGCTTCGCGCACAGCAATGCAAAGCTCGGCGTGACCTTTGATGGGGTTTATACGGCGGAAGACGTCGGCGCGTACAAACCGTCGGAGCGGAACTTCGAGTACATGCTGACCAATCTTGCGCGTCTCGGCATTTGCCAACAGCACATCTTGCACACGGCAGAGAGCATGTTCCACGACCACGCACCAGCCAACCGCCACGGCCTCGCGAACTGTTGGATTTACCGTCGTCACGACCAAGAAGGCTTCGGCGCGACCATGAATCCCGGCGACATGCCAAAGGTTGATTTCACCTTCAACAGCATGGCCGACCTCGCCGCGGCGCATCGAGCAGAATTGGCGGGATAAAATTATGCATCGTGAAATTTTGGACTCGTTCTTGAATACTTAGGCCAACATCGCTAAATACCCGCGATCCACGCAATTCGCGTGACCGAAAACAGGACGCCTCGCATGAGCTTTCATCGCACCGCGCCCCAAGAGGGCCAAATCTAAGCAACCCTGCAAGTGCGGGTGAGCCAAGATTGAACCGACGCTGAAAGGCGCGGCTCCTTGAACTGTTTTCGTGAGATTTCCCCATGGGCACTTCCCAATCGGACCGCGCATCTGCGCGCGTCCATCAATTTTATTCGTCCTCGACGTGGATCGAGGGCGCGGCTGAAGATCAACTGGCGGCGACCGCGTCTTTGCGCGGTGTGACGAACATCGCGGCCTTTCCCGATTTGCACCCCGGCAAGTACGGGCCGGTCGGCTGTGCAATCTTGTCGGAGCGGGTGCATCCGCATCTGATCGGCAACGACATCGGTTGCGGCATGTCGCTGTTCCAGCTTGACGTTCCCGCCCGTAAATTACGCGCGGAAAAGGTGGCGAAACGTCTTCGCGTTCTGCAAGACCCTTATGAGGGTGATGCGGAAGGCGCGCTACGTGCTGCTGATTTGCCAACCGAGTGCGCGGCGTCGCTGGGCACCATCGGCGGCGGTAATCACTTCTGCGAGGTGCAGAGCATCGATGCGTTGCATGACGACGGGTTGGAGAAAGACGCGGCTTATCTGTTGGTTCACTCTGGCTCACGCGGGTATGGCACGGCGGTCTTTGCGCCTGTCATGACGGTGCCCCTCGAAGGGTTCGATGCGAACGGCTCGGAGGCAGAGACGTATCTAATCGGGCAAGACCAAGCGGTTCGGTGGGCGGCCTTGAACCGTCAGATCATCGCGGAGCGGGCGGCAAGCGCGCTCCGATCACAAGCGACGCTCGTTGCGGACGCGCCACATAATTTAATCGAGCAACACGCTGATGGGTTCTTGCATCGTAAGGGTGCTGCGAAGGCGGATATTCCTTTGGTCCCGCTTGCAGGATCCCGGGATGCGTTATCGTATTTGTTGCGTCCTCTTGGTGGGCAGGAGGATGCTTTGGCGTCTCTCGCGCATGGGGCGGGTCGGCGCTATGACCGCCGCTCGATGCACGGGCGGGTCGGGGGCACGCGTTCTGACCGAGAGCGGTTGGCGCGAACCTCCTTCGGCGGCCACGTCGTTTGCGAGGACCGCGCGTTACTGATCGAGGAGGCTCCGGGGGCGTACAAGAACGCATCCGATTGTTTGGCAGAACTTGTGAAGGCCGGGCTTGCCGAAAATGTTGCTAGCTTCAAGCCGCTCGTGACGTTCAAGAAGGTCGATCAGGGAAGGGCGAAACGATGACACGGCTTCTCGTTACCAGTGGGCGAGGGCCCGCCGAATGCCGCATGGCGGTGCGGCATGTCCTCGATCGGATGGCCGAGGAATATCCCGACATTAGCGTCGTCGAACAGGGCGATAAGAACGGTCCGGCGTCAGCCATCGTCACGGCACAAGGCGACGGCGCATCGGTTCTGGCCCGCTGGGTCGGGACGATCCAATGGACCTGCAAAAGCCCGCTGCGGCCCAAGCATAAACGGCAAAACTGGTTTGTTGGGGTTTTCGCGCTGTCTGATACGCCGACGAGCGTCACGCATGATCCCGCGGACATGCGTTTTGAGACGTTCCGCGCAGGTGGTCCCGGTGGACAGCATCAGAATACCACCGACAGCGCGGTGCGAGCGACCCACATCCCGACGGGGATCAGTACCATTGCGCGGGATCAGCGCTCTCAACATCGTAACAAGCAGATGGCGCTGGACCGTCTGCGCCATCAACTCGCCGGTTTGGAGGAGTTAGCCGCTGCAGAAGCGAAAAAAGACGCAAATCGAAATCATACTGCGTTAGAGCGCGGCAACCCTGTCCGACGCTTCAAAGGCGAACGATTTAAGGAGGCTAGAAAGTAGATGGTGGATCGCCGGGCTTTCGCACGGCGATCGCTCGAAACAATTGTTTCAGTTCAGGCTTGGCTGATTAGCCCATTGGATCGTCGGTGAACTCACGGGAAACGAGCGTGCCGTTTTCCCATTGCTCATCGATTTGGTACCAGTCATAGGCATCATCGTGATCGACCGTCGTGCGGGTCGCACGCATGCCATCTTCGTAGGTTTCTTCAGCGACGCGACCATCGACATACTCGATGCTGCGCTCACTTTTTTGACCTTGCTCGTCGTAGGTCCAATTCGTCTCGCGCCAAACAAAGCCGTCTTGGTTTTCAGAATTGATCGTGATGTTTCGTGTGGCGAGGACCGCCGCACCATCGACGATCGCATAAGCGCTTTGAACAACCGTGCCGTTGTCGTTTTCACGATAGGTCTCGGACAAGACGCCGTTTTCGTAGTTTGATGTCTGGGCTTCCCAGTTTCGCGTATCGAAGCGATCTTCCGAGAGACTCCAGAGCTTTTGTCCGTTGTCCGTCACATTCTGGACGACGACCCCATCATCATACTCGGTGATGCGAGATTCTAACGTGCCTTCGGAGTCCATAGATTTGCTATACCAGTTATATTCGTTCCCTTTATCCTCATACCGATAGGCGACGACATCACCGTTGTCGTAATAGGTCTCGCGGACTGTTCCGTCGCGGCCTTCGACATTTTTTATTTTGAGTGCGCCATCTTCATACTGGCGTTCCTCAATCTGTTCGGTTCCATCGTCGTAATCTGTGCGTCTAAGGACGACATTTCCGTCAACGGTATAGACCTCTTGAGTCTCCCAGTCCTTCGCATCCTCTGGATCTTCCGAGAACTGGTGCGATACAACCGAACCATCACCCTCAACTTCATACTGGGTCGATCGTTGAACCCCATTATCGAAGACGACCGCCCTCTCCGTCAGATCGCCATCGACATAACGCGCGAAGATTTGTGTCCAAGCATAGGCGTCTCCTTCATCGAAGGTTTCGATGTAGCGGGCGCCTTCTTGAACATCATCGTAAGCGGCGCGGAAACGCCCATCATCGTAGATTGTGATCTGCTCATCGCGTTCTTGGTATTCATTGTAATAAGAGAAGGTCGAGGCCCATGGGCGGACGTCCGCCGTGTCTTCTAGGCCGCTGCCTGTTTGAGTGTACCCGCCTAGCCCGTCCGGAGCAAAATCAGCGACTTCTGTAAAGCCATCTTCTCGCAGCAGGCGCTCTGAGTAGGTGCCGTTTGAACTGAAGACGCGTTCTACCTGAACCCAGGAATGGGCATCAAGGACATCAATGGAAAGGGTCGTCGTATAATTTGGAGCGGTGAAATTTGCGATACGGTAGGTTGTATACGTTACCACACCGTCTTCGTCGGTGCTCTCCGACAGACCAAAAACGATCTCGTCATAACGGTTTTCCGTGCCTTCGGGCAGGTGATCGATCCAGATGCGATAGATCGCTGTTGGGTCCGCTTCCGCAGCCGAGAATGCCTCGCTTTGTAAGGCGTAGGGCGACCATGTCGCGCCGTCATCGTACGAAATTGTCCATGTCAGCGCGGAATGATCAAGGGGGCCAAAGCGATCGACAATCACTGTGCCTGTTGAATCGACCGAAAAGCTCGGGAATTGAATGACGTTCATGGACTGCCCTCATAAATTAAACGGGGGCATTTGTTCCGATGTGCGCGCCCCGATTGAGGTTTTCGCACTTCGCTGTTTCGATCACATTAACGTGGGCGAGAAAGTCAATGCCGGTTTTTAACTGTTTGAGCGTCGCGTAAGACCCTCACATCGATGATGTTATTGCGAAAAAATGCCTTCAATTGAAGATCTGATATACAGCGTTTTTCGCTCCGAATACTGATGGTTTGAAAAGGGGGGCGTCTGATCGTCCAAAATCATCGTAAATAACGGGATTTATGGCTGAAAATGGCGCTGTGATGCTTGCTTCAACCCTGTTCTGCGGCCTATAAATCGCGAGTAGATTTAGGGCCGCCGAACGGCCACGGAGAGACCTTTGAGCGACGAGCAAGATCCACCCGAAGACACGCCTTCGGATACACCGCCAGAACGCCCTGCATTCGACGGACCAAGCATTTCTGTCGAAGAGGAGATGAAGACCTCGTTCCTCGATTATTCGATGAGCGTGATTGTCTCCCGCGCGATCCCCGATTTGCGCGACGGCCTGAAACCTGTACACCGTCGCATCCTGTTCGGCATGAGCGAGGGTGGCTACGACTACAATAAACCCTACAAGAAATCGGCACGTCTGGTCGGTGATGTCATGGGTAAATATCACCCCCACGGTGACACCGCGATTTACGACGCGATGGTCCGCATGGCGCAGGACTTCTCGATGTCGGTCATGCTTGCGGACGGGCAGGGTAACTTCGGCTCGATGGACGGCGATAACCCCGCCGCCATGCGTTACACCGAAGTGCGGATGGCGAAGGTCGCTGAAGAACTGCTCAAAGACCTCGACAAAAATACCGTCGATTTCCAGCCGAACTATTCGAACGAATTCCAAGAGCCGATGGTTCTGCCGGCGCGGTTCCCGAACTTGCTGGTTAACGGCTCGCAAGGCATCGCGGTTGGGATGGCCACGAACATCCCGCCACATAACCTCGGCGAGATTATCGACGGCACGCTGGCCCTGATTGAAAATCCCGACCTCGAAGTCGCCGACCTGATGGAACACATCCCCGGTCCTGACTTCCCGACGGGCGGTCTCATGCTGGGTCAATCCGGTGCGCGCAAAGCGTATATGGAGGGGCGCGGCTCGATCATGATGCGCGCCAAGACGTCGGTCGAAGAAATCCGCAAGGATCGCTACGCCATCGTGATGACCGAGATCCCTTATCAGATGAACAAGGGAACGCTTGAGGCTCGGATCAACGAGCTGGTCAAAGAGAAGAAGATCGAGGGCGTCGCGGATGTGCGTGACGAGTCCAACCGCCACGGCGTTCGGTTTGTCGTTGAGCTAAAACGCGATGCGACAGCCGAGGTCGTCTTGAATCAACTGTTCCGCTTCACGCCAATGCAGACGAGCTTTGGCGCGAATATGTTGGCGCTGAACAATGGCCGCCCTGAGCAGATGGACCTGAAGCGCATTTTGAGCAGCTTCATTGCCTTCCGCGAAGAAGTGGTTGCGCGGCGCACAGCGTTCGATCTTAACAAGGCTCGTGAACGGGCTCACATCTTGTGTGGCCTCGCGGTTGCCGTTGAAAATATCGACGAAGTGGTCGCGCTGATCCGGGGGTCCGCTGATGCGGGCGAGGCGCGCGAAAAGCTGATGGGCAAAGATTGGCCTGCACAAGAGATCGCGCCGTATATCAAGCTGATTGATGATCCGACCCACACGATCAACGACGATGGCAGCTATCGCTTGTCAGAAATTCAGGCACGCGCCATTCTCGACTTGCGCCTGCAACGTCTGACCGCTCTGGGTGTTGAAGAGATCACAAACGAGTTGAAAGAACTCGCCGAAAAGATCATCGACTTCCTCGATATTCTCAGCTCGCGCGAGCGTATTCTCGCGATCATCTCTGAAGAGATGACAGCGGTAAAAGAAGAATTCGCTGTGCCGCGCCGGACGGTGATCGTCGAAAGCCTTGGCGATTTTGACGACGAAGATTTGATCGAACCGGAAGACATGGTCGTCACCGCGACTCACTCTGGTTATGTCAAAAGGACGCCGCTGGCTGAGTACCGCTCGCAAAAGCGTGGCGGCAAAGGCTTGATGGGCATGACGACGAAAGACGAAGATTTCGTCACGCGTCTGTTCTCGGCCAATACGCTGACGCCGGTGCTGTTCTTCACGACGGACGGTATTGTCTACAAGCTCAAGACATGGCGTTTGCCGCAAGGCGGACGCAACGCGAAGGGCAAGGCGCTTGTGAATCTGCTGCCGATCGAAGCAGGCGTTTCCATTGCAGCGATGATGCCAGTCGACGCGCCGGAGGAAGAGTGGGGCAATCTCCAGATCGTCTTCTGCACGTCTGATGGTCAAGTCCGCCGTAACGAGCTGTCGGACTTCGTCAATGTGAAAGCCAATGGCAAGATCGCGATGAAACTGCCTGAAGGCGTTCGTCTGATCTCGGCACAAATTTGCTCGCCGGATAGTGACGTTCTGCTGTCGTCTAAACTTGGCAAAGCAATCCGCTTCCCGATTAACACCGAAGTCCGCGTCTTTAAAGGACGCGATTCAACGGGTGTGCGCGGCATGAAGCTGGCGGATGGCGATGAGATCGTCTCGATGTGTGTTTTGAATAATGTCGAGCGCACAATGGAAGAAGCGCGAGCCTATCTCAAAATGCGCCGCCAGATGGCGGGTGACGAAGAGTCCGGACCATCCGATGATGACGAGGATGTTGCAGATACAGCGATCTCCCAAGAACGCTATATCGAACTCGGCGCGCAGGAAGAGTTTATCCTGACCGTTGCCGAGAACGGGATCGGCAAGCGGACCTCGTCTTACGAGTATCGCCCGATGCGGCGCGGTGGTCAGGGCGTTACGGCGATGGCTCTCTCGGCTAATAAGAAGGGCGGGGCGACCAAGATCGTTGCGACCTTCCCGGTCGAAGAAGGCGATCAGTGTATGCTCGTCACCGATGCGGGACAGTCGATCCGTTGCGGCGTTTCTGACGTTTCCGTCCGGTCTCGTTCTGCAGGCGGCGTTTGGATGCTCCGCACTGCTGATGAAGAACGTGTCGTTTCTGTCGCGCGCTTGGCGGAGCAAAGCGACGATGATGATGAGGGCGAAGTTCCGACTGAGGATCAAGCCGAAGAGTGACCTAAGGCGCGTCGGATTTCGATTATTACTTCTGTGATTGAAATCCGGCGCGCTTCAAGCCTTCGAGAAAATGAAGCGAGTCATCTTCATATTTGTCGGGCTGGATCGAGCCCCAGTGATCGAGATCAAAATCAGGATGCGCTGCTAAGATGCGGTCGACCTGCTCTCGGGCTCGTTGGGTCTCGCCAAGATAGGCGTAGCTCGCGGCAAGCAGGCGGCGTCCTTCGGTTGGGTTCTGCATTGCGGTGATCGTTTTGACGACATCATCATAGCGTTTGAGATTAAAATATGCGCCTGCGAGATGCCAAACATACTGATCCGGATAAAATGGGTTCAGGTGCATTGCTTTTTGCAATTCTGAAATAGCCTCTTCAGAGTGTCCGGAATGAGCCATTGCATCGGCTCGATCAGACATGAGGTCGGCGTCGTTCGGGTTGAGTTCCATTGCTTGATCGTAGGCTGAAAGCGCTTTGTCGTTTTCTTTACGATAGAGGTGCGCAAAACCTAACTCGCCATATCCTCGGGCATCAGATGTATCCAACCCTATGGCCGCTTGAGCCAGATCGAGCGCCGTATTCAAATCCGCTTTGGGGTCCGCAGACCAATCGTATCGCCATTCCAAATTGAGCGTTCGAGATTTAGCGGAGATCGCCCGCGCATAATCTGGATCGATGTTTAGCGCCTCATTATATAGGCCCCTGGCATGCTCTAAATGTTCGCGCGTATAGCGCATCAGGTGGCTTTGCCCGCGCAAAACAAACCCGTAAGCCTCCAAGTTGTTTGGAGGTGTTTGGCGAAACCGTTCTGTTTCGGATGCTCTGATTTTCGATGCTGTTGCCGCACCGATAATCTGGGTTATCTCGTTTTGTAGATCATACAAGTCTTCGACATCGCGATCATATTGCTCACCCCAGACAGTCAGATCGGCAGCCGTATTTAGCAATTGAAACTGAACCCGGATGCGCGATCCTGTTTTGCGCACACTACCTTCGACAACATAGCGAACGCCAAGTTTTTGACCGATCAAAGAGGGAGGAAACTTACCGCTCGGAAAACCGTGAGCCGATCGGTGCGAAATTACAAAGAACTCGCGAAAACAAGACAGGTTGGTGGTGATATCTTCGGTCAACCCATCGGCAAGCCAACGGTCTTTTTGTTCACTGCTTCGAAACTGAAAGGGTAAAACGACGATAGATTGGTCATGCGAAACCTTGGGCGCGCCGGAGTCGTCGCCCGGCCCAATGTCGCTCGGGTATTTTGTCGATCCAATCATAACCGTGATTATCACTCCATCGGAGCGCGCTTGTCGATTGTGTTTTTTCTCATGGATGCAATCTAAGGAGAATCGTGCTGTTTAGGTGCGGTGATGATTTAAGTGAGTTCCTTGCATTCCCACGGCGCGCAATCCATGTGCGTTCACAGTTTGCACCGGATCTAAAAGGGATTGATTGGAATGTCCGACGTTATCCTGACCGTCAACTCCGGCTCGTCCTCGATCAAGTTTGCGATTTTCCCGGCTGATGACTCTAAAGCCGACGCTTTTATGCGCGGGAAGATTACGGGTATTGGCAACCAACCCGTCGTCTCGGCGGAGCGAGGTGGCGAAGCCGTTTCCTTCGCGGCTCCGCTAGATCAGATCGCGGCTGACGCCCCGCATGAATGGTTGATTTCGGAGTTGTTGGTCCGGCTTAACGGCGATTTTCCGGACTTTAATCCAATCGCGGTTGGCCATCGGGTTGTGCACGGAGGGCAGCATTTTTCCAGCCATGCCCGCGTGACGGCGGAGTCGCTTGCGGCCATGCGGGCGCTGACGCCGCTGGCACCTTTGCACCAACCGATGAACCTTGCTGCCATTGATGCCATTGCAAAAAGCCAACCGAAATTGCCGCAGGTTGCCTGTTTCGACACGGCTTTCCACCGAACTCAGCCGCGCCTCGCGCAGATGTTTGGCATCCCTCGCGCCCTAACCGACGAAGGCATCATCCGTTACGGATTTCATGGTCTCAGCTATGATTACATTGCGAGCGTGCTGCCGGAAATTTTGGGCGACCAAGCCGAAGGTCGCATTATCGTCGCGCACTTGGGCAATGGCGCCAGCATGTGCGCGATGCGGAACCGTCAATCGGTTGCGACAACGATGGGCTTTACCGCTTTGGATGGCCTTGTCATGGGGCGCCGTTGCGGTGCGCTTGATCCGGGTGTTGCCCTGCATCTCGCAGAGAAAAAAGGTATGACCGTTCGGGAAATTCATGAGCTGCTTTACCGACAGTCCGGCTTGTTGGGTGTGTCTGGGATTAGCAATTCTATGCAAGATTTGCAGGTCGATGGTAGCCCCGAAGCCCATGAAGCGATGGACCTCTTTTGCTATCGCGCCCGACAGCAGATTGGATCGCTCGCCGCTTCGCTGGGCGGGCTGGATGCCCTCGTCTTTACCGCCGGTATTGGCGAGCACTCGGCGCAAACCCGTGAGGGCATTGCCGCCGATCTTAGCTGGCTCGGGGTGGAAATCGACAAGAAAGCCAATCAACGTGGTGAAACCCAATTTCACAAAACCAGCAGCCGCGTTGCGCTTCTAAAGCTCCGTACCGACGAAGAAGGCGTCATCGCTCGTGCGACTCGTGAGTTGATTTCGACAACTTAACCGCGCTTCGTCTTGCCAAGAGTCGCCATTTGCGGTTCAATGGTGCCGGGGGAGGACGACGTGTGACGAACTGGTTCAATGATCCGGGCGAGAAAAACCTCGCGACGGGGATGCATCGCATCTGCCCGGCGAGTGAAACGGTGTCGCGGATTCTCGCGCAGAAACACCGATTTGGGATTACCCGACTGGCCAATGTGACCGGCCTTGATCGTATCGGCATCCCAGTTGCGTTGGCTATTCGCCCAAATTCTCGTTCTGTCGCCGTTTCGCAAGGCAAAGGGCTTAGCTTGGATCACGCCAAAGCTTCGGCTTTGATGGAAGCTGTCGAAATCTGGCACGCCGAGACTTTCGAGCAATCGCTGATCTATTCCAGCTTTAATGATCTTGGCCCGAACCACTCGACGATCAATGTTGCGCGTTTGCCCGAAGTCAGAGGGTCTGTATTCACCGAGAACCTACGAGTTCTTTGGGCCGAAGCCTACGAGTTGTTTAGCGGTGAGCCGCGCTTGGTCCCTTATGAGATGGTTCATACTGACTACACGGACACTTACGTCCCTGGATCGGGGGCTGTTCCTTGCAGTACCAATGGTCTCGCTTCCGGCAATCATCCGCTGGAAGCGATTTGTCATGCCATTTGCGAGGTGATTGAGCGAGATGCGATAGCGGTTTGGCAAGCCGCACAGGACAAAGGCATTCGCCTTCGCCGCGTCCAGCAAGGCACCATCGACCATCAGGATTGCAACGATCTGTTGGCGATGTTCGAGGCGGCTGATCTCGATTGCTTTATCTGGGACATGACGACGGATATTCTGGTGCCGACCTTTACGGTTGTCATTCGGGAAAAGAACGGAGCCGTTGGGCATTTGGGGTTGGGCTCAGGTACCCATTTGGATCGCGGTATTGCGTTGCGGCGTGCTCTTACTGAAGCCGCCCAAACTCGCCTCAATTATATCAGCGGTTCGCGGGATGATTTGTTCGCCAATGAATATACTTCGCACGGTATGGCGGCAAAGCACGACGCGTTCGGCAGCATGGTCGGTGCGCCGAGTACTGTCTGCCGATTCGCCGATGTGCCGAGCGTGACGAACGAAACTCTACAAGACGATCTAACGGCGTTGCTTGCGAGCCTGACCGCCGTGGGTATCGACGAGGTTGCCATCGTTGATCTTAGCCGGAGAGACCTTGATCTCTTTGTCATGCGGGCAATTATTCCGGGGTTGGAAGCACCCCACGATGATCATGCGTATGTCCCCGGCCCACGCGCTGAAGGGGTTGCAGCATGATTGTTTTTGCTGGTCCTTCGATTGCGGGTGCCGCGGTGCCGGACGGCCTCGAGGTTCGACCTCCGGCAAAACAAGGCGATGTCTATCTTGCATCGCTCGAAGAGCCCGCAGCTATTGGGATCATCGATGGATACTTTGAGGGCGTTCCTGCGGTTTGGCATAAGGAAATTCTCTGGGCGATCGCTCACGGGATTTCGGTTCTCGGCGCGTCGAGTATGGGAGCGTTGAGGGCGGCTGAGCTGGATCACTTTGGAATGATCGGCGTTGGTTCTATTTATGAAGGCTATCGGAATGGCCTTTATGAGGACGACGACGAGGTGGCTCTCCATCATGCCCCACCTGAGGTTGGTTACGGCGCTCTCAGCATTGCGATGGTCAACATCCGTGCGACTATTGCTTATGCGCAGCAAGGAGGCGTGATCCATGCAGAACAAGCTGAACAGATCATCGCCGCTGCGAAGGCACTTTATTACGGTGATCGTAATTGGCCTCAAATCCTCTCGAACGTCGAGACTGGGCTCGCGCAAATCATGTCGGATTGGCTGCCAGACAACGAAGTCGATCAAAAGCAGGTCGATGCCGTTCTCTTAATGAAACGGCTGTCTGAAGGCGACATCGCAGGCCCGTCGGTCGAGCAAGTTCAACCATTTCTATTTGAACGAACGCGCCTTTGGCAGAGCGCCACAGAGCAATGGAAGCGCGCGGCACAACCGCGTGACCGAGTGGGTGGTGTGTTCCGCCTCTTGGGAGATGACCTTTAGTGGGTTTGACGATGCACCGAAATTCGTGGCGATAGCCCACGCATAGATGAGCGAGCACGACGATATGGAAGGCACTCGATTTAAGCTGTATCCGCAGCCGAGCTTTTTGGAGCGATTTGCGGACCCAGAGGTGGTCTACGTTTCGTCTCCTGCCGGATCTATCAAAGAGGGCCCGGCGGATGATCGTATGTACACGATGTTTCCAGTCGACAAACCTGAGCCTTACGGCATCGCGCCCAATCCAACACAAGAAGCGCTCGCGCCGCCATGGGATGGCGATATCCTCATGCCTGCGCAACCAGATGCCGAAGGTCACTTCGATCATCTCGAACCTGGAACGCCTCAATTTGAAGCCGGTCATCTGTTTGGTTGCGTCCGTTTCGTCCTTGACATTTGGGAAGGCTATTTTGGTCGACGTATTCCATGGCATAGCGAAAAACACTACGACCGCCTCGAACTCAGTATTTTACCGAGCCTCGATAACGCTTACTCGGGGTACGGCTTTATCGAAGTTGGTGGTGATTTTAAACATGGTGGATTCAAACCTTTCAGCTTGAACTTCGATGTAATTGCCCACGAGGTTGGTCACGCAATTATCTACTCGGAAGTTGGTGTACCAGATCCTTCGGTTCGGCAGGGCGAGTACTTCGGGTTTCATGAGAGTGCATCCGACTTAGTAGCCCTGCTTTCTTCGCTCCATTTTGAATCGGTGATCGACGAACTTTTAGATGTCACCAGAGGAAATCTTTACGCTATCAACAATGTTATCAGGATGGGCGAGCTGTCGGATAATGCTCAGATCCGAATTGCCGCGAACGATGTTCGTCTGAGTAGGTTTGCAAAGGGGTGGACGAAAGAGCACCGGCTGTCCGAACCTCTTACCGGTGCGTTCTTTGATATCTTTGTTGATCTCTTTCACGAATGTCTTCTCGACTACAGGGCGATTGACCGACATCTCGAAGAGACTTCAGATGAGTTGCTTGCTACAAAAGAATATGCACCAGTAATGCAAGCGATGTTCGATGAGGCCTTCGCAAAGAATCCAGACTCTTTCTGGAGCGCGTTGGTGGATGCACGCGATATCCTCGGGACCTTCCTCGCTGATACCTGGCAGCGCCTAGATGCGAATGACCTGAGTTATGTCAACGTCGCGGATGCTTTTATAGCCGTCGACGAAGAACATACGGGCGGTCGGTATCAATCCATTATCGCTGGCAATTTCAAGATGCGCGATATCGGACTGATAGCCGTCGGCCCTCAACTTGCGCCACTGGCCGAAGACAGTCACTCAAATTCAATTAGAACACAACTCCCTATAGACTAAGTACTTTATTCAATCTATCATGGGTGGTGGGAATGGGATGAGGCAGGATGAGTCCGCCTCAATGTGAGGAAAGTGAATATGGCAGAATCTATTCTTGACGTTACGAACATCACGCTTTTTGGACGTGTTGTTGATGACATTGCGGTTTCGTCGAAACCAGCGTCAAAGAAAAAGTTCGCTCGCATTTATGGCTTTAGTCATGGGGGCGTCTACTACAACCTTTCTGGACCAACACTGTTTTTGGTCGATGGTGCAGGAACTTCTGCAAAAGGTGTAAGCGAACCCGGTCCAGATTCCGATGATGGGCCATTTTACGATGACCTCAAAGCTTGGACCGTTGATCAGGTCGATACGACGGTTCGTCTCGAGTATGAGGCAGGACGTTTCGAACAAGTACTGTTGGGCCTGATCGACGATGAAATGCTAGCGGAAGTTTCAGGCGCACGAGTGGGGGGCGCCCGGGTTGGTGGCGCTAGAGTTGCTGGAGCGCGCGTAGCAGGTGCCCGAGTTTCTGGAGCGAGGGTGTCTGGTGCCCGAGTTAGCGGGGCGCGAGTTTCAGGCGCACGAGTTAGCGGTGCCCGCGTCGACGGCGACTAAGCTGTCTTGTAAAAGTAGTTTTTGATCCAGTTGGGGAAGCGCGCTGCTGCGCGTTTCTTCAAAATCCGGCGCGCTTTAGACCTTCAAGAAAGTGATCCATGTCGTCTTGATACTTGTCAGGTTGAACACCCGCCCATTGTGAGACATCAAAGTTTGGATGTGCTTTTCTAATTTTTTCAACTTGTGCACGGGCTTCACTCTCTTGACCTAAGTAAGCATAGCTCGCAGCGAGAAGGCGTCGGCCTTCAGTGGGGTTTTGCATTGCGGATATCGTTCGAACGGTATCCTCGTAACGCCTGAGATTGAAATACGCTCCGCCTAGATGCCAAACATACTGATCTGGGTAAAATGGATTGAGCAGCATCGCTTTTTTCAGTTGAGAGACCGCGTCTTCCGAACGCCCCGAATGCGCCATGGCATCGGCCCTATCAGACATTAAATCTGCATCGTTTGGATTAAGCTGTAACGCTCGATCATACGCCGCCAATGCTGCGTCGTTTTCCTTGCGGTAAAGGTGGGCAAAGCCCAACTCACCGTACCCACGTGCATCGGAAGCATCCAACTCTACTGCGATTTGCGCGAGATCAAACGAATCCTTAAGAGCTGCTTCCGGTTCAGCAGTCCAGTTGTAGCGCCATTCCAAGTTCAAGGTTCGGGATTTTGCTGACAGGGCACGGGCGTATTTGGGGTCTGAGCTGAGTGCCGCATTGTAGAGTCCGCGCGCTTGGCGTACATCGGCTTGCGTATATCGCATGACATGGCTCTGTCCGCGCAATACGAATCCATAGGCTTCTAAGCTATTTGGTGGCAGCATCCGCAAGCGTTCGGCTTCGGACGCTCGTATCTTTGAAGCCGTTGCCGAGACAATAATTTGGGTAATTTCATCCTGCAATTCAAACAGATCTTCGATGTCGCGATTATATTGTTCGCCCCATATGGTTCTGTCGGCGGTCGCGTCAATCAACTGGAGGCTAATGCGGATGCGCGATCCATATTTCCTAACACTACCATCCACGACATATCGCACACCCAGTTCGCGGCCGATCGACGAAGGAGGCATCTCCTTATTCTGGAATACGTAAGCTGAGCCTCGCGCGATAACAAAGAACTCATGAAAGCGAGATAGGTTGGTTGTGATGTCGTCCGTGAGCCCGTCAGCAAACCAATAATCTTCGCGCTCACTCCCTTGGAAGGTGAATGGCAATACTACGATCGATTGATCTTGGTAGATCTCTTGAGAAGTCGCACCACGGTGATGACGAAGACCGCTCGTCATTGCCGCTCCGCTAGGGTCCTCGTGGACCTGAAAGACATCAACCAATTTACCAATGTTTTTGAACTCTTGAGCTCCCAGATACTCATAACCGTAGTTGAGTCTTGTGCTGACGTCGGCATAGAGCGCACCGGAAATACAAATCCGTCCCGGTTGAGCGAACGACTCGATCCGCGAGGCAATGTTCACACTGTCGCCACTGATCTCTTCATCGTCGACGAGGATTTCGCCGTGATTGATTCCGATCCGAAATAGAATTTTTTGCGGAGTATCAACCCCATCATTCAGATCTTCGAGCTTCCTCTGAATGTCCACAGCAAACGAAACTGCGTTCGCTCCGTCTGCAAAAATGAGGAAAACGCCATCTCCAGCAATATCGATTAGTTCTCCGTCATATTTAGGATACATCTCGCGGAATAATCGAATTCGGTTTTTCACCGCCAACGCGGTGTTCAATTCGTCCTGAGACATCATCCGGCTGTAGTTTGCAACGTCTGCAAACAAGGTGGCCGCGCGTCGCCGGCTCATTCCTGTTATGACTGATTTGTTCATGGCAACTTCGATCGCTCAGTCAAAGTTTGTTCGAAAGGGAATTGCTGGTCGACCTGACGCAGCCAGCTCTTCTCGCAACTTATCTCGAACGTTCAGCCAGTCAGATTTGAGTAGTCCGACATGCACGATGTCTTTATGGACTCCGTTGGAGAACCAAGCGCCTCGCACCCGACCTTCTTCTTTGAAGCCCGCCTTGCTCGTGAGGGCTGGCGAAATTGGGTGATCGACTCGGTAATGTGTCGTTAGCCGATGTAGGCGCAGGGTGTCGAATGCGAGATCGATAACGCTGAACGACATTCTGATGGCAAGGCCTTTCGAGCGATAATTTTTTTCCACGAAAACAGGAATGATTGCATCGCCGTGGATGTAGTTAATGGATTCCAATCCGCACATCCCAACGGGCTTGCCCTCGGCGTTTTCAGCGACATACCACAAAGACCGTGGCGGATTGTTGAACTCGAGCGCCGCCTTCCAAGAATCTTTGATATGCTCCGGCCCAACCGGAACAGGAAGATTGCGTTCGAACAAAGCTGCATCGTCAAAATTTAGGGACCATTCGGTGATCGTCTCTACGTCCGTTAGGCTCATCGGCCGCATTGAAAAATCTGAAGACTGTTCGCTCGCCACGACGCCCCCCTTTTTGAACTTGCTTTGCATCAAGACTCTATACGCTTTCTCTCACTCGCGCCAGACGTGTCTTGTATGTTTGGCCTCTCGTTGTTGCAAGCTGCGTTGCAGCCGGAGAGAGGGCCTGCGGCTACATCACCGCACCGATTTGCCACGGAACAAACTCATAATCGCCAAGGCCTTGCGCCTCTGATTTGGTTTGTTCGCCGGATGCGACGCGGAGCAAATGTTCGTAGATTTCTCGCCCAACCTGCTCGACCGTTATGCCGCTCGATAGGATGCGTCCCGCGTCGACATCCATATCCTCGATCATTCGGCCATACATCTCAGAGTTCGTGGCGATCTTTAGCGAGGGTGCAGGTTTAGCTCCGAATGCCGAACCGCGCCCCGTCGTGAAAGTGACAAGATTGCAGCCGCTGGCAATTTGCCCCGTGACACTGGCCGGATCGTAGCCGGGGCTGTCCATGAAAGTGAAGCCTTTCGCCGTGACAGGTTCCGCATATTTGTACACCCCTGTCAGTGGCGTCGTTCCGCCTTTAGCGGCGGCACCGAGCGACTTTTCGAGGATCGTTGTAAGCCCACCTTTTTTGTTGCCGGGGGAAGGATTGTTGTCCATCGAACCTTTGTTGCGGTTGGTGTAATCTTCCCACCACTTGATCAGCCCAATCAGGCGTTCACCCGTATTCGCATCGACCGCGCGGCGTGTCAGCAGGTGCTCTGCGCCATAGATTTCGGGCGTCTCGGCCAGCACGCCTGTACCGCCTTGAGCGACCAGCAAATCGCAAGCATGACCGAGAGCCGGGTTCGCCGTGATACCCGACCACGCATCTGATCCCCCACATTGCAGAGCAACCATCAATTCCGATGCCGGGCAGGGTGTGCGCTCGAAGGCGTTCGCCAGTGGCAACATCGCCCGAATTTTTTCGACTCCGATCTCGACCGTCTTACGCAGACCCGCGACGTCTTGAATATTCATGGCGTGGAAAAGTGGACCGCTCTTGATCCCCCAAGCCTCTAATAACCAGTCGATCTGGTTCATCTCGCAACCAAGGCCGACCATCAACACGCCAGCGATGTTGGGGTGCCGTGCATAGCCCCACATCACGCGTTGAAGAGCCTCAAAGCCTTCGCCATCCCCCGCCATACCGCAGCCGGTTCCATGAACAAACGCCGTTACGCCATCTACGTTCGGATACTGCGCAAGTTCATCAGGACCGAAGGCGCCAGCGATCTGGCGGGCAGCAGTGGCTGAACAGTTCACGCTGGTAATGACAGCGATATAGTTTCGCGTTCCGACGCGGCCATTCTCGCGTTGAAAACCCATGAAGGTGTCGATCTCTTTCGCCGGGGCAATGGGCCTTAGATCCGTTGAGAACTCATAATCGAGGTCGGTGTTTCTGAACGTGACGTTATGCGTATGAACGTGTGCGCCAACCGGAATGTCTTCGGATGCATATCCAATGATCTGAGCATACTTTCGGATCGCCTCACCCTTTGGAATAGGCGCTGTCGCGACTTTGTGGCCCCGCGGGATCATTACGTTTGTCGTGATTTCCTCCACCGCAACGCCGACTTCTAACGGACGGATCGCAGTCACAACAGTATCGGATGGATCAAGGCGAACGGTATCGGTCATAGGGAAACCTTTAGGCGCAGAACGGCGCGTCGCTCGTCCAGCGGTGAATCGGAATATGTGGTGCGACGGCGAGGCGCGCACGGGCATCTTCCCAGAGCGCTTTCATGCTTTGCCAGTCTTTCAGGGCGCTATCGGGATCGGTCCGACTTCGGGCGACAAATTCTGGAAAATGAGCGCGTCCGGTTGGTTCGCCCGTCCGGTTGTAACGAATGTCAAAAGACCAACGGAACTTTTCGGTCTGGTTGACCAATGAACCATGCGGCGTGAGGGGATGAAAGATCACGACGCCCCCGGCTCGTAACGGCAAAGGTAAGGCCTTTGCTTCGTCGATGAAGCCGTCGGCAATGCCGGTTTGCGTTCGCGGACAATGCGGCAGGATCGTCCCTTTGTGTCCACGAGGTATAACTTGCAGACACCCGTTGTCTGCAGTGGCGTCCGTTACGGCACACCAGACGGTTACCATGGTCGTCTCGTCCGCTTCCTCTAGCGCAACAGCACGGTCTTGATGCCAGTCCGTTGACGTGATGTGAGGGCGAACTTCATCACTGCTGAGGCCGGTTGTCGGAGGCTTGATGCGAATGTGTTGAATAGGATTGGAGGTGATTTCCGGCCCGATCAGGTCTTCCACCATATCGAGCATCGTCTGTCCGGTAATAAGATTGAATATCGCCGGGCCAAAATGCATTGGCGTGTCGGCATAGATCGTATCACCCGGCAGCGAGCAGTCCATTTCCTGAAACCAATCGCATCCTGCACGATACGCGTCCAGTAACCGAGGTTCCCAACCCACGGCATCACCGACCAAACCTTGATCTCGCCATTGGTCATAGAGGCGGTCGAGCAGTGCGCCGTACTCGGCGTGGATTTCGGACGGGTCGAAGACATCATTGACGACGAGATAGCCTTCGGCGTCGAAGAAATCCTGCTGTTCTTGGGTAAGCATCGTATGATCCCGAGGTACGCTCATTGTGGTGCTTGCGCTGGCGAACACTCTAAAACGTTGGATGCGAATGTCGATGAGGCAATCACGAGATATTCTGATGAACATGCGAGAGCGTTAGAACATCGGCCTCTCGCACGCGCAACAAGTAGAACGACATTCCTCAAGCGCATTGAACAAGAGATTTTGCAGCTTATTTATCAACCGTGGTTTGATTTATGTTGCAGTGCAGCAAATTCTTTGGTAGCGCAGAATGGAGATAGCCGATAGGCATCGCGCAACAATATTGCTCAAATTCAACCAAGGGACTTAGTTTATGTCGAGAGTGGCAATTGTAACCGGTGGAACGCGCGGCATTGGCGCGGCGATCAGCACGGCGCTTAAGGAAAAAGGGTATTCCGTTGCCGCCAGTTACGCTGGCAATGATGACGCAGCCAATGCGTTCAAAGAAAAAACCGGTATTCCCGTTTATAAATGGGACGTGGCAGATTTTGATGCCTGCGCCGCTGGTATCAAAAAGATTGAAGAAGACCTTGGCCCTGTTGAAGTCCTCATCAACAACGCCGGTATCACGAAAGACGGTGCCTTTCACAAGATGAGCCTCGAACAGTGGCAGGCCGTCATCAACACCAACCTCAACGGCCTGTTCAATATGAGCCGCAATGTTTGGGAAGGCATGCGCTCGCGTGGCTTTGGTCGGATCGTGAATATTTCTTCGATCAACGGTCAAAAAGGCCAAGCGGGTCAAGCTAACTACTCGGCCGCAAAAGCCGGGGATCTTGGCTTCACCAAAGCATTGGCTCAAGAAGGCGCGCGCAAGGGTATCACGGTCAACGCGGTTTGCCCTGGCTATATCGGGACCGAAATGGTTCGCGCGATCTCGCAAGACGTTCTCGACAAACACATCTTGCCGCATATCCCAGTGGGTCGCCTTGGCGAACCGGAAGAGATTGCACGCTGTGTCAGCTTCCTCGTTTCTGATGATGCCAGCTTCATTACGGGTTCGACTTTGTCCGCAAACGGTGGCCAGTACTTTATCTAAAGTTCCCGGTCGCCCGGTACAAACGGCTCGACCCGTTCAGAATTGAACTTCACGCTCTTTGTTCTTCTGCTTTGTGGAATATATAGAGGGTGAAGCCGCACTTTCAGGAGAATTCAAATGACAGAAGTTGTCATCGCATCTGCCGCTCGCACGCCGGTCGGTTCTTTCAATGGCGCGCTTTCGGGCGTGACCGCAGACTATCTCGGTGAAGTAGCCATTCGCGGGGCGCTTGAGCGCGCGGGTGTTGATGGCAATGACGTCGATGAAGTGATTATGGGCCAGATTCTCACCGCTGGCGGTGGTCAAAATCCCGCCCGTAAAGCGGCGCGCAACGCGGGCTGCGGCGATGAAACGCCAGCTTGGGGAATGAACCAGCTTTGTGGTTCGGGGCTTCGTGCTGTGGCGCTCGGTTATCAGCACATCGCAATGGGCGACAACACCATCATGGTGTGCGGCGGCCAGGAAAGCATGTCTCAGGCTCCGCACGTCATGCACCTGCGCAACGGGACCAAGATGGGCGACACCAAGATGCTCGACACGATGCTGTCGGATGGCCTCATGGATACGTTCCATGGCTACCATATGGGCGTTACTGCAGAGAACGTCGCCGAGAAATGGCAGATCACCCGCGACACGCAAGATGCGTTTGCCGCCGCTTCTCAGAACAAAGCCGAAGCCGCACAAAAGGCAGGCAAGTTTAAAGACGAGATCGTTCCCGTGACCATCAAAGGTCGCAAGGGCGATACGGTCGTCGAGGCGGACGAGTACATCAAAGAGGGCGTAACCGCTGAGGGCCTCGGTAAATTGCGCGCGGTTTTCAAAAAAGAAGACGGCACCGTCACGGCGGGCAACGCTTCGGGCATCAATGACGGTGCCGCCGCAGTCGTTCTGATGAGCAAGGAAGAGGCCGACAAGCGCGGCATCAAACCTCTCGCCACCATTAAATCATGGGCCAGCACGGGCCTTGATCCCGCGATCATGGGTGCAGGACCTATCAGCGCTTCGCAAAAGGCGCTGGAAAAAGCGGGTTGGAAAAAAGAAGACCTCGACCTGATCGAAGCGAACGAGGCTTTTGCGGCGCAGGCTTGTGCGGTGAATAAAGAGCTCGGCTGGGACACTGATAAGGTCAACGTCAATGGCGGTGCCATTGCTATTGGCCACCCAATTGGTGCTTCAGGCGCTCGTATCCTCAATACGCTGTTGTTTGAGATGCAGCGCCGCGATGCGAAAAAAGGCCTCGCCACGCTCTGTATCGGTGGTGGCATGGGCGTCGCAATGTGTGTCGAACGCGCTTAAAATTATTGAGTTTGTTTGCCTCAGTTCCTGACGCTGAAAACAATTACCAACGGCCTGCCATATCCGGCAGGCCGTTTTTTTTCTGCATTGGCACCTTTCGCGACAAGCTGCGAGTACCGCTAAATGCAATCACAATACGTCGATTTGAGCAGTCGGGCGTTTTGACTGGGCAACAAAATTCGCCGCGACGCCAGTGACTTGTCATATTCGTGCTATTTTTGTCTGAACCCGACAGAAGCCCTTGCAGGCAGCTTCCGCAGCGGTATGTGTACCCTTCGAACCCGCATACGGAGAGCTGTTCATGTCTGATCGCGTCGATTCCGATCCTCAGGAAACCGAAGAATGGAAAGATGCGGTTGAATCCGTCATCGCCTTTGAAGGTTCGGGCCGCGCTGATGATCTGTTGGGGGCTGCCGTAGAAGTCGCCAAGCGCAACGGGGCGCATGTGCCTTTTGCGCGCAATACAGCTTACGTCAATACGATCCCAACCGACCAACAGCCTGTACATCCCGGTGACCGAGACCTTGAGCGTAGTATCCGCTCTGCCATTCGGTGGAACGCCGCGATGGTGGTTCTGAAGGCCAACAAAGAAAGCTCAGAACTTGGTGGTCACATCGCCAGCTTTCAATCCGCAGCGACGCTTTATGACACCGGCTTCATGCATTTCTGGAATGCGGAGCATGAGGGCCATGGCGGCGATCTCGTCTTTATTCAAGGCCACTCCTCGCCGGGCATTTACGCGCGGTCGTATCTCGAAGGACGTTTGACGGAAGATCAGATCCTGAACTTTCGACAAGAAGCGGACGGCAAAGGGATCAGTTCGTACCCGCACCCGTGGCTGATGCCGGACTATTGGCAGTTCCCTACCGTTTCGATGGGCCTCGGTCCGCTGATGGCCATCTATCAAGCGCGGTTTCTGAAGTACCTCCAAGGTCGCGGCTTGGCTGAGACTGGCAACCGTCACGTCTGGGCCTTTATGGGCGACGGCGAAATGGACGAGCCGGAGTCGCTGGGTGCGATCTCGCTGGCCGGGCGCGAAAAGCTCGATAACCTAATCTTCGTCATCAACTGCAACCTGCAACGCCTCGACGGTCCGGTGCGCGGCAATGGCAAGATCGTCCAAGAACTCGAAGGTGGGTTTCGCGGCGCGGGCTGGAATGTCGTAAAATGTCTTTGGGGAACGGGGTGGGATGAACTCCTCGCCAAAGACGCCAGCGGCAGACTTCGTCAGTTGATGGAAGAATGTGTCGACGGCGAGTATCAGGATTTCAAATCCAAAGACGGCACCTACATTCGCGAAAACTTCTTCGGTCGCTATCCAGAGACCGCTGCGATGGTTGCTGATTGGGATGACGCTAAGATTTGGAAGCTAACGCGTGGAGGCCACGACCCACGCAAAGTGTTCGCTGCTTATAATGCTGCGATCCACCACAAGGGACAGCCAACGCTCATCTTAGCCAAAACGGTCAAGGGCTATGGGATGGGTAATGCAGGTGAAGCTCAAAACATCACGCACCAACAGAAAAAGATGGGTGAAGATGACCTACAGCAGTTCCATGATCGCTTTACGCTCGATCTGACGAAGAAAGAAATCAAAGACCTCAAGCTCATCAAGTTCAAGAAAGGTAGTCCAGAAGACAACTACCTTCACGAACGCCGGAAGGCACTCGGTGGATACCTACCCAACCGCCGCACGAAAGCGGACGAGAGTCTAGAAGTTCCTGCGCTCGAAAAGTTTGGTGCGCTGTTAAAGTCATCTGGCGACCGTGAGATTTCCACAACGATGGCCTTCGTTCGCGCCCTCAATACGCTGTTGCGCGATAAGACCATCGGCAAGCGTGTCGTTCCCATCGTTCCTGATGAAAGTCGCACCTTCGGAATGGAGGGCATGTTCCGCCAGTACGGAATTTTCTCGCAAGTCGGCCAGCTCTATAAGCCTGAAGATGCCGACCAGCTGATGTACTATAAGGAAAGCACCGACGGTCAGATGCTTCAGGAAGGCATCAACGAGGCAGGCGCGATGGCGAGTTGGATCGCTGCGGCGACGTCTTACTCAACGTCTAATGTTTCGATGATCCCCTTCTACATCTACTACTCGATGTTCGGCTTCCAGCGCATTGGCGATCTCGCTTGGGCTGCTGGCGACATGCGCGCGCGCGGCTTTATGGTTGGTGGGACTGCAGGCCGTACGACGCTTAACGGTGAAGGTTTGCAGCACGAAGATGGTCACAGTCATCTGATCTCTGCGATGATCCCAAACTGTGTGTCCTACGATCCGACCTTCCAATTTGAAGTTGCGGTTATCGTTCAAGACGGCATGCGCCGCATGGTGCAAGAGCAAGAAGACGTCTTCTATTACATGACCGTCATGAACGAGAATTACGGCCATCCAGATATGCCCGAGGGCGCAGAAGAGGGCATCCGCAAGGGCATGTACCTGCTACGCAAGTCGGCGAAGAAAAAAGGTCCCAAGGTTCAGCTCATGGGATCCGGCGCGATTTTGCGCGAGTCCCTCGCAGCGGCGGATATGCTTGAGAAAGACTTCGGCATTCGCGTTGATGTTTGGAGCGTGACCAGCTTTACTGAGTTGCGCCGCGATGCGCTCGACTGCGAACGGTTCAATATGCTCAACCCGCTCGAAGAACCAAAAGTACCGCACGTGACGCAGTGCATTGAGTCTCAAGGGGATGATCCCGTTATCGCGTCGACAGATTATATGCGCAGTTACGCAGATCAAATTCGGGCGTTCATTCCCGGCACGTTCAAGGTTCTGGGCACGGATGGATATGGTCGCTCGGACTACCGAGCAAAACTGCGCGAGTTCTTCGAAGTGGATCGTCGTTTTATTGCCGTCGCCGCGCTTAAAGCACTCGCGGATGAGAACAAGTCCGACAGCAAGACGGTGGCGCAGGCCATCAAGAAATACAAAATCGACACCGACAAACCGAACCCGATGCGGGTCTGACAATTCGCTGCCCCGCCATCACGCGGGGTCTTCTTCAACACAGAAGGTCTCGCATATTGGCGAGGCAGCAATGAGAGGTAAACGAGAATGCCCACAGACGTAACAGTTCCAGACATTGGCGATTTCGACGCCGTACCCGTCATCGAAATTCACGTCGCGGTCGGCGACACCATCGCGCCGGAAGATCCGCTGGTCACGCTCGAAAGTGACAAGGCAGCGATGGATGTTCCCTCGCCAGTTGCCGGGACCGTCAAGGAACTTAAAGTCGCTGTCGGTGATGATGTCAAAGAAGGCTCGCTGATCCTGATCGTTGACGCGGACGAGGCGTCTACGGCAGCGCCTGCAAAAGAAGAGCCCAAGACCGAGGCTGCGCCTGCTCCCGCTGCCAAAACCGCTCCCGCTCCAGCCAAAAAGACCTCTGGTGATGGTGCGCAGCCTCAGCCCGGCAATCCAGGCGTTGATATTCCTGATCGCGTCTATCCCATCGCTGGCAAGGGTGATTTCTCGGATTTCTCAAACGCCCACGCGTCCCCATCGGTGCGCCGTGCTGCGCGCGAACTGGATGTCGATCTTAATCAGGTAACTGGCACGGGCGACAAAGGCCGCATCACGAAAGACGATTTGAAACGGTTCCTCTCTGGTGGTGGCGGAGGCGGTGCGGTGACAGGCGGCGCAGGCATCCCGTCCATTCCCGCGATAGACTTCTCGAAGTTCGGTGAGATCGAAGATGTCGAGATGAGTCGGATCAAAAAGATCAGTGGTCCGGCGCTGCATCGGTCATGGCTCAACATTCCTCACGTCACCCATCACGACGAAGCGGACATCACCGAGACGGACAAGTTCCGCAAGGAACTCGACACTAAGGCCAAAACCGAAGGCTACCGCGTCACGCTGCTCACCTTGCTGATTAAGGCCAGCGTCTTCGCGCTCAAACAGCACTGGCAGGTGAATTCATCGATCCACCCCGACGGCGATAAGCTGATCCGCAAGGGCTACTATAACATCGGGTTCGCGGCGGATACGCCGAACGGCTTGATGGTTCCGGTGATCAAGGATGCGGATCAAAAAGGTCTGGTCGAAATCTCGAAGGAGCTTGGCGATCTTTCTGCCGCTGCGCGCGATGGCAAACTCAAGGGCAGCGATATGCAGGGCGCGAGCTTCACGATCTCGTCGCTCGGCGGGATCGGCGGTACAAAGTTCACTCCGATTGTGAACGCCCCCGAAGTCGCCATCCTTGGCGTTTCCCGCTCTAAGATGGAGCCGGTCTGGAATGGCGCGGAGTTTGTGCCACGAAACATCCTGCCGCTGTCCCTCAGCTACGATCACCGCGCCATTGATGGCGCGCTTGCCGCGCGGTTCTGCGTCACGCTGAAAGATGCGGTGACCGACCTTCGTAAGACATTGATGTAGGGGCGAGCGACATGGCAACCGAAGACATCAAAGTTCCGGACATCGGCGATTTCGACAGCGTTCCAGTGATCGAGATTCACGTTTCCGAAGGCGACACGATTAGCGCAGAAGACCCGTTGATCACCCTCGAAAGCGATAAGGCGGCAATGGACGTCCCGTCGCCAAAGGCGGGCGTGGTCAAATCTCTGAAGGTGAAAGAGGGTGATAACGTCGCAGAAGGCTCCGTCATTCTGACCCTCGAAACAGCGGCGGCGAATGAAGGCGCTCCCGCAGAGTCGGCTCCGGTCGCGAATGTGCCCAAAGAAAATTCCGTCGCGGGCGGCGCAAGAGCACAAGGCGACATCCACGCAGAGATCGTCGTCCTCGGCGCCGGTCCGGGCGGCTACACCGCGGCATTCCGCGCGGCGGACCTTGGCAAGAAAGTCGTCCTCATCGAGCGTTGGGATGTTCTCGGCGGCGTTTGCTTGAACGTCGGCTGCATTCCGTCCAAGGCGCTGCTCCATGCTGCGAAGGTCATGTCTGAAGCTGAAGACATGAAGGCACACGGCGTCACCTTTGCGGAGCCAAAGGTCGATCTGAAAAAGCTGCGCGGTTGGAAAGAAAGCGTTGTCGGTAAGCTGGTCGGCGGCCTCTCTGGCCTTGCCAAAGCCCGTAAAGTCACTGTGGTTCACGGCGAGGGCAAATTCGACGGTCCGAATATGATCACCGTCAAAGGAAAAGACGGCACGAAAACAATCAGCTTCGATAAGGCCATAATCGCGGCCGGTTCCGAAGCCGTGCATCTGCCGTTCATTCCGCACGACGACCCGCGTGTGATGGACTCGACCGGCGCGCTCGAACTCGAAGAAATCCCCAAAAAAATGCTCGTCATCGGCGGCGGGATCATCGGGTTGGAGATGGCGACGGTCTACCAAGCTCTCGGCGCAGAAATTACCGTGGTCGAATTACTTGATGGCCTGATGGCCGGGGCGGACCCTGACCTCGTTAAACCGTGGCGTAAGGTCAACGACTCCAATTACAAAGACATCCTGCTCGAGACCAAGGTCACGGCGGTTAAAGCGCAGAAGAACGGCCTTAAGGTCACGTTCGAAGACAAAGACGGCAAAAGCAGCAACAAATCCTACGACCGCATTCTCGTGGCTGTTGGCCGAACTCCGAACGGTGGCAAGCTGAATGCCGAAGCCGCTGGCGTTAATGTTGATGAGCGCGGGTTTATCGCGGTCGACAAGGCCATGCGCACCAACGTTCCGCATATCTTCGCGATTGGTGATCTGGTCGGGCAACCCATGCTGGCCCACAAAGCCGTGCATGAAGCCAAAGTTGCCGCTGAAGTGTGCGCGGGCGAGAAATCGGCTTTTGATGCAAAGGTTATCCCGTCGGTTGCTTACACCGATCCAGAGGTTGCGTGGGTCGGCCTCACCGAACTCGAAGCCAAAGCGCAGGGCGTCAAGGTGGCCAAAGGCGTCTTCCCGTGGGCTGCATCGGGCCGCTCACTCGCCAACGGGCGCGACGAAGGCGTGACGAAAGTCCTCTTTGATCCCGAAACCAACCGGATTGTTGGCGCTGGGATCGTGGGTTCGTCAGCAGGTGATCTGATTGCGGAGGCCGCTTTGGCCATCGAAATGGGGGCGGACGCCCACGATATTGCCCTGACCATCCACCCACACCCCACGCTGTCAGAGACGGTGGCGATGGCGACGG
>CAZXMX010000007.1:0-33633 GCA_964641645.1 uncultured Neomegalonema sp. | reverse complement strand
GGGCGTTATAAAAATCCAGCACCAGCTTCGGATTGCGGCTGTAGCCCTGCGGAGTCGCAACGTCTTCAAGATCGTATTGCGACCAAAGGCCATCCGCATCGCGAAATGTTCCAAGGCCAGACTCAGCCGAAACCCCCGCCCCTGTGAGCAGGACGATCAGTGTTGCAGTCTCCGGCGGAGCATCTCGACGTCCTCGCGGATGCTTGGATCGTCCTTACACAATTGGATTACCCGCTTGACCCCGTGCATGATTGTCGTGTGATCCCGGTTGCCAAACTTGCGACCAATCTCAGGCAGAGACTTGTCGGTCAGGTCCTTCGCCAGGAACATCGCGATTTGTCGAGGACGAGCCACAGACCGTGCGCGGCGCGGCGACAGCAAATCTGACAGTTTGATTGCGTAGTGCTCGGCGACGCCGCGTTGGATCTCGCCGATCGTGATCCGACGGTCATAGGCGCGGAGCAGGTCTTGCAGCAACTGTTCGGCGACATCGCAATCGACACGGCGACCAAAGAGGCTGGCATGGGCAACCAGTCGATTAAGAGCACCCTCAATGACCCGCATGTTCGACGAGACGCGCTTGGCAACAAAACCAAGAACCTCTTCGTCGATATCGAGTCCCGGTGTTTCGGCGCGCACGGCATCCAGACGGGACTGCAAAACACCGAGGCGAAGTTCGTAATCAGGGGCGGCGATGTCGGCAACAAGACCCCAGTTCAGCCGCGATTTAATCCGATCCTCGACGCCATCAAGGTCGCTGGGTGAACGGTCCGCGCTGATGACGATTTGCCGATTTTGATCAATCAAAGCGTTGAAGGTGTGAAAAAACTCTTCTTGGGTTGAGTCTTTGCCCGCGATGAATTGGAAATCGTCGATCAGAAGCAGGTCAACAGAGCGAAATTCTTCTTTGAAGGAATGAGTATCTTTGTACCGAAGCGAGCTGACGAACCGGTGCATGAATTTTTCGGCGGAAACGTAGAGTAGCTTTTTGTGGGGATGATGGGTTTGCGTTTCCCATGCGATGCTTTGCATCAGATGGGTTTTCCCGATCCCGACATCGCCAAACAAAAAGAGGGGATTATACGCGGCACCCGGACCGTCGGATTCCGCAACACGGCGCGCGGCTGCATGTGCTAGCTCGTTTGATTTGCCGACGACGAAACTATCGAAGCGAAGACGGGGGTCCAGCGTCACATAGGTCGAGCCGTAGCTGCTGTCCGACTGAGGCGCGGATGAAAGATTGAGCCGCGAGCTGCCAGCAGAGCGGACACGGCGCTGCCCCACGGCTTGCGAGGCTTCATTGGCAACGGTGAACCCAACATCACGTGCACCGACATCCGCCTTGATCCAATGATCGCGAAGCTGTGCACCAAACCGGTCAGCGACTTTGTCTCGGACGAAACGGTTCGGCGCGCTTAGCCAGAGCGTTTCTTCACTCAAGGAAGGGTTTGATAGGACAGCGATCCAGCTTTGATAACTCGCTTCACCGATCTCGGTTCGCAAGGCGCTTCGAATCTGAGTCCAAGTCGGATCGAGTGGAGAAACGGACGTCCGGTCTGTCACGATACCAAGTTCTCCCCCCAAAAAAGTCCAACGTATTATCGGACACCCTGACGCGCGATTAGCACCGCCAATCAAACAGTTTGCCGATCGGAAAGTCCGATCGACTTGGCCCCGAAAATTCGAACGGTACGAATCTCATCTGACGCGACCCAGCATCTTTTCCGATGCTTTTTTCTGCGTCTGTTTCGCCGCTCCCTCAGCTCACCAGAGGAAAGAGTTAACGAACGAATCCTGAGTCGCGCAAGGGCATTCCCAAGTTATTTACGAGGCAAATTTCGACTACCAAGGTTTTCAAAAAGTTACGGCGCACCATTCGGTACGCCGTTCAAGAAACGATCCATAACTTGGAAAAGTTAGCTTACGCGCTGAGTGCCTTAACGCGAGCAGCGAGGCGCGATACCTTACGGCTGGCCGTGTTTTTATGAATGATGCCTTTGTTGGCACTACGCATAATTTCTGGCTGAGCCGCCTTCAACGCGGATTTAGCCGTATCGCTGTCGCCCGAGGCAATCGCCTCTTCGACCTTGCGAATAAAGGTGCGCATACGGCTGCGTCGAGCAGTATTGATTTCGGTACGACGCGCTGCTTGACGGATGCGCTTGCGGGCTTGGGGCGAGTTGGCCATGGGCTTTTACACGGTCCTGTTTGATTTGAGACGCGCGCTATAACCTACGTGATGTGCTTCCGTCAACGGTTGCGGAACTGTGCCTTCCGCTTTTCAACAAATGCGGCCATGCCTTCTTTCTGATCTTCGGTCGCGAAGAGTGAGTAAAAGGCCATCCGTTCGTACTGCAAACCCTCAGCAAGCGAGGTTTCTTGAGCGCGTTCGACCGCTCGCTTGGCGGTCATGACGGCGACGCCGGACATATCAGCGATTTTTGCGGCCAAGGTCATAACCTCGTCCATTAAATCACCCTCTGGGACAACGCGGCTCACAAGTCCTGATCGTTCGGCTTCTTCGGCGGTCATAAAGCGTCCGGAGAGAATCATCTCCATAGCTTTGGCTTTTCCGACGGCCCGGGTGAGGCGTTGAGTCCCACCTGCACCGGGAATCACCCCTAAAGTGATCTCTGGCAGGCCAAATCGAGCGGTATCCGCTGCAATGATGATGTCACAGCCCAACGCGACTTCGCAGCCACCGCCCAAGGCGTATCCGGCGACGGCAGCGATAACGGGCTTCCGGCAGTTTGGAATGGCTTCCCAAGGGCCGCCCATGAAGTCGTCTTGCATGGTGCCGGGATAGGTTCGCTCTGCCATCTCTTTGATGTCTGCACCCGCAGCGAATGCTTTGTCGCTGCCAGTGATGACGATGGCGCCGATGGCATCATCCTCGTCAAACTTGCGAACAGCAGTTGCGATTTCGCTGAGTAAGGTCGCGTTGAGCGCATTCAGCGACTCAGTGCGATCCAGCTTAATCGTGCCTACATGTCCTTGAGTTTCCACGACAATCGTCTCGAAAGCCATTGACCCGCTCCGTTGATCAGCCCCTAAGTGGAGGGGGACGGGTACCTGATTGCGCCCCGGCACGCAACGCTGAGCGATGTCTTGAATAGCCTTTAAATTTGGCAATCCGGGCAGAAGTAGGTGGAGCGCGCACTCTGAACAATCCGTTCGATTTCTCCTGAACAACCGCGACGTGGGCAGGAAGCCCCCTCTCGATCGTAGACTTTGAAAGCGTGCTGGAAATAGCCCAGCTCGCCGCTGGCCCCGTGAAAATCACGTAAGCTTGACCCGCCAGCGTCGATGGCGGTCTCCAAAACTTCCCGAATCACGACGGCGAGTTTGTTACTTTCTTTGGAAGAGAGGCTACCGGCCTGACGGGTTGGGGAGAGCTTTGAACCGAACAAGGCTTCGCAAACGTAGATGTTGCCCAACCCGGCGACGCGGCGTTGATCAAGTAAGGCCGCTTTCAGAGAGGTTTTGCGCCCGGCGAATTCGTCCATCAAGTGCTGCCCATTAAATGAGTTTGAAAGTGGCTCGGGTCCCATTCCCGCGAGTAGCTTATGATTTTCAATGTCTTCGGTTGGCCAGAGATCCATCGCGCCAAACCGTCGAGCATCGTTGAAAATGGCACGGCCTCCTCCTTCGATCTCTAAGACCACATGGTCGTGTTTGCCCGAGGACTCGCCGACTGAGTGGTGGAGTTCGGCCCCTTTCCGCGTCTCTCCGCCTGAATGGATCAAGAATCGACCCGACATGCCGAGATGGATGATGAGAGTCTCCAGACTATCGAGGTCCAAAAGGAGGTATTTTCCGCGGCGCCGGATGCGCTCGACTCGTCGCCCTGTCAGGCGTTTGGCGAAGCGTTCGGGGAGGGGCCAGCGCAGATCCAGGCGGTTTTGGATCGCTTTGACGATCAGGCGGCCCTCTAATTCGGGGATCAGGCCGCGTCGAACCGTCTCAACTTCAGGCAATTCCGGCATGATAATCCTTCACTTTCGCGGATTTTCTCACTATAAGCCCGCTTCTCGCGCTCACACCCTTGGAGGGAGCGTGGTGTTTAAATCGGATTTTGGAGAGATAAGCGATGAGCGACATTGTGAAAATGTCCGTCGAAGCGCGTCCGGGAGTTGGCAAGGGGGCCGCCCGGGCTGCACGTCGCGCTGGCATGGTGCCCGGCGTGATTTACGGCGACAAAAAAGAGCCTGTTTCCATTCAGCTTAAGGGCAATGAGCTTCTTAAAACGCTGAATAACGGCGGGTTTTACCAGACCATCTTTGATATCGACGTTGCGGGCGAACAGCACCGCGTGATCCCGAAGGATATTCAGAAAAACAAACTGAATGGCCTGCCGATCCACGTCGATTTCATGCGCTTGACGAAAGGCGCGAAGATTGTTCTGGAAATTCCTGTTACGTTCTTGAACGAAGAAACCTGCATCGGCCTGAAGGCTGGCGGCACGCTGAACGTGGTTCGCTATGCTGTCGAGCTGTCGGTTCTGCCGGACAACATTCCAGAGAGCATTGAAATTGATCTCGCCAGCTTTGATGTCGGCGATTCGGTTCACATCAGTGCGGCTGTGTTGCCTGAAGGCGCTGAACCGACGATCACGGACCGCGATTTTACCGTTGCTACGATTATTGCACCGGGCGGAGCGAGTGAAGAAGAAGAGGAAGAAGCAGCAGCGGCAGCAGCTGCAGCGGCTGAGGGCGAAGGTGACGCTCCGGCAGAGGGCGGAGACGCCGCTGAAGCCCCTAAAGAGTAAGCCTCTCGGGGTTTTTCTAACGCTATGATACGGTTCGCCCGCTCCCTCCGGAGCGGGCGTTTTTATTTCTGGAGCAGCACGATGATCCTCTTGGTTGGCCTCGGCAATCCCGGCGAAAAGTACGAGCGGACCCGGCATAATATCGGCTTCATGGCCGTCGATGAGATTGCGGACGCCTTATCGTTCGGACCTGAGCGATCCAAGCATCAGGGCATCATGCGCGAAGGGACCATCGGAACCGAAAAAGTCATCGCACTCAAGCCGCAGACTTATATGAACGAATCCGGTCGCTCGGTCGCCGCCGTCGCGCAATTCTACAAGCTTGATCCGAGTGACATCATTGTCTTCCACGACGAACTGGATCTCGCCCCCGGTAAGCTACGCCTGAAGACCGGCGGCGGTCATGCCGGGCACAATGGTCTACGCTCCATCCATGCGCATATTGGCGAGGCATATCGACGTGTGCGCCTTGGGATCGGCCATCCCGGGGATAAATCCAAGGTATCCGGTTACGTGTTGCACGATTTTGCTAAGGCAGACGCCGATTGGATTGGCCCACTCCTTGCAGCCGTCGCACGGGAAGCAACATGGTTGGCAAAAGGTGAAGATCAGCGATTCCAAACTGCCGTTGCCCAGAGTCTGAATACGCCCAAGAAGGGCGGAAAGGCGGGCACGGCAGAGGAAAAATCCGCAAAAACTGTGGAAAAACCAAGCAAAAACGCTGTGAAACCTTCACAAGCGGATGACGGGCCCTTTGCGGCCCTCAAGCGAATGATGAAGGGCTCCTAACCGACTCAACGAGTTTGGCGATCTTAGATGACTGATATCGATCCCAGCCTGCGTTCATCGCGCCTCACGAGCGGCAAGGGAGGGGAAACCCCTTTTAGCACTCTAACGCCGCCCGCGACTGGAATGCCTGATGGCAATGAAACGCTTGCGTGGTTGGCGGGAAACCGGATGCCGGAACGGCGTAAAGGTCTGCAAGCGCCTTCCGGTGCGACCAGCCAGCGTGCGGATGCCGCCTTGCGTGAAAATCGCCCATCAAATCCAATCGAGGCGGCGCAGAAACGAGCCAATATCCTTGCTGATCTCAATCGCGAAGCTCCGAATGATCCGCGTGTCCAATCCGTGTTTGAAACGGACCCCATCGTGGCTGAAGACCCGAGCAACGGGAACCTCGTGACGCGGCAGATGCTCAATGCAAGACTCGATCTCTTCGATGCGCTTTTGGTTTTACTGGGCAAGGCGACCCTGTCCCGCTTCGCGCGCTCCCGCACCGCGATCACGTTAAAGGTCGCTTACGCCTTGCTCGATGAGGACACTCAGGTCGAGTGGGCGCTGAGTGAAGTGCGCTTCGAGGAGGTTAAGGCGTTCATCAATGAACGCTCTGAAGCAGACCTGAGTCTGCTCGGCAAACAGCTCGCGGTGCAATATGAACGGGAAGACCTATGGGCAACCGCGCGCACGTTTTCGATGGCAGCTCATCTGAGCGTCGGTCAGTCGCGCGGGTCAGCCGCCCTCGCGGACTTACTTGAAATGAGAGAAATTGAAGATTGATCTTAGCTGCGCTTCTTAAATTCGCGGTATCCGAACAGTAAGATCACGGCACCCAATGCTGCACCGATCAACCCGATCAAAATCGGGAACAGAAACTTCACGAGCGCGCCGCCGAACAATCCGCCCAGCGCGCCCAAACCGCCCCCAACCATCGGGCTGGCGCCGACGCGCGGCGCAGCGATGTATCCAAGTGCAGCGCCTAAGGCGATGAAGAGTAGATAGAACATAACTGTTGATCCTCGTTAGGGCGTTTCAGCTAACGTAGGAAGCCAACGACCATTATGCGAGGGTCGAACCGATCGGCAGGGGAAATCCGCGCAAAAAATCATTCGCGTCCATTGCCGGTTTTCCGGCACGTTGCAGGCGTTTCACCCGCAATGCGCCTTCTCCACAAGCGACGGTATTCTCGTTGAGAATCGTACCCGGCTCGCCCGTTTCGGATACGGGTTCGGCAAGCAACAGCTTCACCCGATTCTCACCAACTTCAAACCATGCCCCCGGAGAGGGAGACAGCCCTCGGATATGGGCGTCGATTTCGGATGCAGGACGGTTCCAGTCTATCCGCGCTTCGGCTTTGTCGATCTTGCTGGCGTATGTCACGCCATCTTCGGCTTGTGGCGTAACGTCGAGGGCGCTGAGTTGTGACAGGGTCTTCACCAACAAACGAGCGCCTTCTAACGCAAGACGGTCGTGCAGTTCTGCAGCGGTTTCGCTTTTCTCAATGTCCGTCTCCGTCCGCATCAAGACAGGGCCAGTATCGAGGCCTTCTTCCATCTGCATGATGCAAACGCCGGTCCGCGTATCGCCCGCCATGATCGCCCGTTGAATTGGTGCGGCACCACGCCAACGCGGAAGAAGGGAAGGGTGGATATTGAGACAACCAGATTTTGGCGCATCCAGAATTGGCTTCGGGAGGATCAGGCCGTAGGCAGCGACAATCGCAGCATCGAGTTCGAGGTCGGCAAATGCTGTTTGCGCCTCCACATCGCGCAAAGACTTTGGGGTGCGAACTTCCAACCCGAGCGCTTCGGCCCTCGCATGAACAGCCGTTGGGCGATCTTTCTTGCCTCGTCCTGCGGGCCGAGGGGGTTGAGCATAGACGGCGGCAACCTCATGGCCAGCCTCGACCAGCGCATCCAGCGCAGGCACGGCAAAATCAGGGCTGCCCATGAAAGCTAATCGCATTGCGTCACCCGCCTGATTTTAGTCGCGCAGTGCGCATTCAGCTTCGACGAGATATTTGAAGCTGGTCAATTGTTCCGCGCCAATCGGCCCGCGCGCGTGCATTTTTCCGGTCGCAATTCCGATTTCCGCGCCCATGCCAAACTCACCGCCATCGGCAAATTGCGTCGAGGCATTTCGCATCAAAATCGCACTATCGATCCGAGCGAAAAACCGTTCCGCAACGGCATCGTCTTCCGTGATGATGCTTTCGGTATGGCTGGAGCTGTAACGGCGGATATGTTCGATGGCTCCGTCAACGCCATCGACAGTTTTTGCGGCGATGATCGTATCGAGAAATTCAAACCCAAAGTCACCTTCAGAAGCTGGTTCAACGCGTGCATCAATGGCTTGCACTGCTGCGTCGCCGCGCACCGCGCAACCTGCATCTAGGAGCGTCGTAACAACAGGTTTGATGTGGTCCGGTTTGTTGGAATCGAAAAGCAAGCACTCAGCCGCCCCGCAAATTCCGGTTCGACGCAGTTTCGCATTCTTCGCAATGGCGACGGCTTTTTTCAAATCAGCAGCCCCATCAACATAGAGATGAACGATCCCATCGAGATGGGCAAAAACCGGGACACGCGCATCAGATTGTACGCGCTCCACCAGCCCCCGCCCGCCGCGCGGAATTATAACATCGACACATCCGTTCAGACCCGACAGCATCGCGCCGACCGCCGCACGGTCGCGGGTCGGGACAAGTTGTATCGCGGTCTCTGGGAGTTTCGCTGCCCGCAGTCCTTCAACTAGACAGGCATGAATCGCACGGGCGGAGTGGAAACTCTCAGAGCCACCGCGCAGGATCGTCGCATTCCCCGCTTTGAGACAAAGCGCGCCTGCATCGGCGGTGACATTGGGGCGGCTTTCGTAGATCACACCAATCACACCGAGCGGCGTCCGCACCCGCTTGATGTGCAGACCATTGGGACGATCCCATTCAGACGTAACTTCACCAACAGGGTCGGGCAGGTCTGCAATGCCCTGCAACGCCGAAACGATGCCTTCGATCCGGTCATCGGTGAGAACCAGCCGGTCGATCATCGCATCGCTTAGGCCCTTCTCCGTTCCGTATGCCACATCGAGTGCATTGGCCTCGATAATCTTGTCTTTGTTCACACGGATTGCTTCGGCAGCCGCTATCAACGCCGCGTGTTTGCGTTCCGCCGTCGCGCTGGCGAGTTCGGTCGCTGCCTCTTTTGCGGCATCGCCAATCTGTTGCATGACAGCGGCAACATCGAGATCAGTATGCGTATTCATTTCAAACTCCACAGAGCGCTTTTCGTGTAATTGGATAACTGCTTTCGATCCAAAAGTACGACAAAGGTTGGCATCAATCCCATAACACAAGATCATCGCGATGGGCCATCGCGGGCCGGGCGGGGTAGCCTAAAATTGCTTCAATTTCATCGGTTCGCTTCCCGGCAATGGCTTGGGCATCGGCTGTCGAATAAGCGCAAAGTCCTGCGCCCAGCGCCGCGCCATCGAGCGTAGTAATCGTAACCGCCGCGCCGCGTTCAAAGGGTCCGACAACTTTTCGCACACCGGCGGGCAACAATGATCGACCCGTCGCCAGAGCTTTTGCCGCTCCCTCATCAACCATGATGGTTCCTTCGGGTTTTAGTCCGGCGATCCATTGTTTGCGCGCATTGGGTGGATCGTTTGGCGGAATGAACCACGTCGCAGGCGCACCGTCGGTCAGTGCTTTGAGCGGGTTCATCCCATTGCCCAGCGCAATCGCCATAGCACATCCACCTTGCATGGCGGTTTTCGCCGCAAGGATCTTCGTCGTCATTCCGCCTTTGCTCAGAGATGATGCAGCCCCACCGGCCATCGCTTCTATCTCGGGTGTGATCGCTTCCACCCGATCCAAGCGCTTGGCGGAAGAGTCGAGCATCGGGTTGGCCGTGTAAAGGCCGTCAACATCAGACAGTAAGATCAGTCGGTCCGCGCTCGCCATCACTGCAACCCGTGCAGCTAGTCTGTCGTTATCGCCGTAGCGAATTTCGTCCGTTGCCACCGTGTCGTTCTCATTCACAATCGGCAGAGCACCAAAATCGAGAAGTGTCGCCATGGTCGCGCGGGCATTGAGATAGCGGCGGCGGTGGCTGGTATCATCGAGTGTCAGCAATATTTGGGCGGCGGCAATCCCATGCGGTGCAAACGCCTCAGCATAGGCGCGCGCCAATTCGATTTGTCCTGCGGCGGCTGCGGCCTGCGCTTGTTCGAGCGCCAAGGCGGTGCGCGGTAAACCAAGGACGCCGCGCCCCAGTGCGATGGCACCCGAAGACACGAGAACAACCCGTTTCCCCTCGGCCCGTAACGCCGCAACATCATCCGCGAGCGCTTTAAGCCACGCAGCGCGAAGGCCGCCAGTGGCCTGATCGACCAGAAGTGCAGAACCGATTTTAACAATGATCGTATGTCCGGTGGTGATCATAACCGTTTATACTTTGAGACACCGGCTAGCGATGTTGGTTTGCACGGCTTCTTTCCCAATGAACCATACTTTATGATGTCCTCTGAGGAGACTAAGTTCTGCATTTCGAATATGGTGCATTTTAAGTCTCACTTCCGGTTGCTGACGCGAATTGTAGAAGTTCAATTCTGTCCGGCTCGTCAATCGAAGCGCCGATTGGCAATGAACTACTCAGCCTCCGCTTGGTGTCTGCCAACCTGTAAAGGACTCTTTCGTGATCAAGCCCACTCCACTCAAGTCGTTCGATCACTCTACAAATTTGTTCCAAAAACCAATCGGCAGCAACCTCAGCAAGTCTTGGCCCTGAATATCCGTCGTGTCCGAGCTCGACAAACTCTTTTTGCTTCGAGGTAAGCGGGGTCACAAATTGGTTCGTATCATCTTCTCCCAATCGGAGGCCGAAGCTCGAATAGTCCGCCCGTAGAGTTCTGAGGATACAGTTCGTCCGAGGGTCAAACAAATCCAATCCTAGGCTAAGACCATCGGTGGTTTGCTTGTAAATTAATGCATCAACATTCTTGGCATCAGGCCAATTCAGGGCTTTCGCATAAACCCTCGATACAAATTTTCGCTCGTCCTCCGGCAAAGATCGGTCATCATCCCAGTCTTGGAATCTCAAGGCGTCCACTTCTCATCCTCGTCTTCGCTTACTTCGTTCAGCTTGACGACTTCGGCTCGCACAGCCCGAAGAACGGCTTGAACGCCTTTACCCGTCACGCCCGACAATTCCATTACGGGGAAGCCGCTGGCTTGTTCGAGTGCCGCTCGTTTTTCGACAATCTCTTCATCGGTCAGCGCATCAATCTTATTGAGCCCAACGATCACCGGCTTTTTCTCAAGCCCATTGGCATAGGCATCGAGTTCTCCGCGAATGACACGATAGTCCTCGACAACATCTTCCGAGGTGCCGTCAACCAAATGGAGGTTCACCGCGCAGCGCTCGATATGGCCGAGGAAGCGATCCCCAAGACCTGCGCCATCGGACGCGCCTTCGATCAGGCCGGGAATGTCGGCCATGACCAGTTCGGCACCATCGACTTCGATCACCCCCAAGCCGGGGTGGAGCGTCGTAAAGGGATAATCGGCGATCTTAGGTCGAGCATTCGAGGTCGCCGCGAGAAAGGTCGATTTCCCGGCATTGGGCAAGCCGACCAATCCACTATCTGCGATGAGCTTTAACCGCAGAATGAGCGTGCGCTCGATTCCCGGCGCACCGGGATTGGCATTACGCGGGGCGCGGTTTGTCGAAGTTTTGAATCGAGCATTCCCCCAACCGCCATTGCCGCCCTCGGCAATCAGCACCTTTTGGCCAAGGTGCTTGAGGTCGCAAATCAGCTCATCGGTTTCCATGTCGTAGATTTCAGTGCCAACCGGCACTTTGATGATCTTGTCCTCGCCGCCCGCACCGGTCCGATCTTTGCCCATCCCGTTGATGCCGCGTTGCGCTTTGTGGTGTTGCTGATAACGAAAATCGATCAGGGTGTTCAGCCCATCAACGGCTTCGCCCCAGACGTCGCCGCCCTTGCCACCATCGCCGCCATTCGGTCCACCGAATTCGACGAAGGCTTCGCGCCGGAACGAGACACAGCCGTTCCCTCCGTGGCCGGATTGAATGTAGATCTTCGCTTGGTCGAGAAATTTCATGCCGCTGCTTCCCACGACTCGCGGCTTCGCGCAATCGTCATCCGCCAATCTCTTGGCGAACCATGTGCAAGAATTGAATGCTGCCATACCGATAAAGGGCGTCGATGACGGCTTCGGCGTCTTGTGCCGCAAATGCCGATCTCCGTAGTGCCACTTCGGACACTTCTGGCAGGAGGCCAAACAGTGCGGCTGGCCTCCGCGCCCGGCCAATCACTTCTACCTTGAATAGATCATTGCCTGCGGATCGCAGGTGCAACCGACCATCGTGCTGGCTCAGCAAGGTGAACACGGCTCGCCCGCCTGGTTGTCGATCTCGAAACTGCTGAAAGACCTCGATTGTCTTTTGGCGGCTTGCCATTCCGCGCACCAGAAACGAGCCATCCTCGTTGGTCACGCTGACATAGAGTTTCACTGTCTTCATGGCTGCATTGCCCAATCCCGAATAATGCGAGTCCAACTAAAGAACGGCGGGGACCAGACTGCAACCTGACGAGTGGTTTGCAGCGTTGTTTGAATCTGACACCAATGGTCAGAGGCAGCCATGATTTTGGGTGTGGGGGTGAATCGCGGCCAGCATCGTGCAGCGAGGCGATTTTGTTCGGCCCTACTGGATAGGACCGTCCCCGTCACACGAAGCAGCGGGGGCGATTTTCTAACTGGGTGCTTTACTCGGCAGCTTCCGCAGGAAGCTCAACATTAATGTACGTCCGACCCTTCAGGCCTTTTTGGAATTTCACATGACCTTCGACTTTTGAGAAGATCGTGTGATCGCGGCCCATACCCACGTTTTCACCCGGCCACCATTTGGTGCCGCGCTGACGTGCGATGATATTGCCGGGAATGACCAGCTCGCCACCGTATTTTTTGATGCCGAGGCGACGTCCAGCGGAGTCGCGACCGTTGCGGGATGAACCGCCTGCCTTTTTATGTGCCATCGGTTGTTCTCCTTAGCCTTCGAGCAATTTTTTGATCTGAACCATAATCGTCGCCCGATCCACATCAACGCGGCCATTAAGCTGCGTTTCAACATAGGCTTCGACATAGTCCCAGTCAGCGCCGTCCCATTCTTCGAACTGGCGGTAGTAGTAGACGCCCATCTCGTTGAATTGTTTCTGGGAAGCAACACCGATCCCCGGAAGCTTGGTCAGATCGTCACTGTCTTCGACCGGTGCATCAAGGAAATTAGACGGACGGTTATAATCATCCAAATTTTTGGTGGGTGCAGCAGTTTCAGCCGCTTCCTTCGGTGGAGCAGCCTTTGCTTCGGTTGCCTCTGAATCCGCAGCCGAAGCCTCGGCCTCTTTTGCCTTTTCAGCGGCAGCGGCATCGCTTGCTTTTTTCTGAGCAGCGGTCGACTTGGAGCCGTCAGCATCACCGGGGACGCCCTTGATCCGCACTGCTGTGAGATATTGGCGGTGCCCTTTTTTGGTCATGGAGGAGTGCTTGCGGCGGCGCTTTTTGAAGGCGATAACCTTCTTGTCGCGGAATTGTTCTAGGATTTCTCCTGTTACAACAGCGCCGGAGACCATCGGAGAGCCAACTGTGGGGGCACCGTCTCCGCCGTGCATCAGCACGTTGTCGAAGGTCAATGTATCCCCGGCTTCACCAGCCAGCTTTTCAACTTTGATAACGTCGTTGACGGCAACTTTATATTGTTTGCCGCCGGTCTTGATGACCGCGAACATATTCGCCTCTCATGTCCCGCGTTCTGTGGTGGAGCTGAAAAGCCCGCTTTTCGGCGCTTGGCCAACCTCGAACAGCGTCAAATAAACCTAATGCGCCACAGGAACCCTGCGCCGCGAGAACCGGGCTTATGACGGGTGTCGCGGTTGGAGTCAACCGCCTCCACCGCTACAGCTATGCTCGGGCGGTTTCATCCGAATATTGCTGAAAGAGATCGTGCCAACCGGGGTTTTCCTCCGTCGCCAGCCAAGACAAATCGTCGATATCGAGGCTTCGTAAATGGTTGTACCGGGCGAGAGCCTCACATAGGTCCGAAAACTCTTCGACACGTAGCAGTGAGTGGATCGAGTTCACCGAGGTAAAATCTTGCGGGTGTAAGTCATTTTTCTGATTGCGGACGCGGGTTTGCAAGTCCTGGGTCATCGAAACCGCCAGCTTACCATTGGTTTCGTTGCCCATAATGTAGACGTAAAACCGATCGGCGTTTCCGATCCGAGACCGTGGCTCGGCTGTCGCAGGTCTGCGATCAGTTGAAGATAGGGAAGCAATGCGTCTCATAACTTCGTTTTCCCGTTGCCTCAGCACTCTTAAAATCTGTTGGTAAGCGCCGCCGGGCGGATCTTCGAACCCAGCAGAATCAAAAATCAATCTATGGGAGAGTGTACCATAGATTTAATCCCGATGAAATTGTGGTGCATGGACCCCTGGCCGGAGCCAGTCGTTCCCTCTTCTGCCCTGAATTGATGAGATGGCGACACGAGGCTGCGGTCACGCAATTGCGCGCGTAACGGGGCCCCACAGCTCTGAAATGTGACGCTTTGCCCTGAATCAATAAGATAAAACCGCCCGGGATTTACATAGTTAACCGTATATCAAACGAAAAATGAGACTTTCAGGCGCGACCGAATTCCAAGTGAGTCGCCGATAGAATGCGAGACGGGCCTTGAACAAGTATTTGCAGTACCTGCCATTTGTGATTTTCGCGATTTGCATCGCCATCGCAATATTGCTGACCGTGATGACGCCGTCTTGGTGGCCTGCCGCGCTTGCCATCGCGATTGCAGGTTCTGCGCTCGCCCTTGCGTTTCGTTCGCAGGAAAGTCGCGAGATTGGATACCTGACCGACGATATTACCGTTCTGCAGGAGCAAAACGCCGAACTCAAAGAGCAGACGGCCGGGTTGACGGCTGAGGTCGCCAAGAACAATGAGATGATTGATGAGCTGGCGGATATCGTTGAGCAAATCACGACTCTGACTGCCGAAGGGGGCGACATCACGCGGACCCAGTTGGAGGCGCTGCGTGATGAAGTGACGACGCTTCGTGAAACGCCCGGTATGGCAGTTGGAGCCGAGGGTGCCGCCGGTCGTCGAGGTGAAGAGTTAGAAGTTCGGATCGCGGCTTTAGAAGCTCAGAGTTCCAGCAATGAGTCGCATGTCGTTGGAGCGACAACGCTTGGCTTGACCGGCGCAGCCGTGGCCGCAACTGCAGCTTCGACGACGGATGTGGCCAGCCTTCGAACGTTGATGGCCCGAGGGAATGGCGAGGCCGAGGCCACGGAGCCAACGGAAGACGAGCAAAATCCGGTGGTGGCCGTGAGTGACGCTTCACTCGCTCCGGTCTTTCAGCCGGAACTGGGGACGCCAGTCGCGTTCATCTTGCGATCAAGCGATACGGCTGTCTCAGAAGATTTCTCCGCTCTACTACAACACGCGATTAAGATTTCGAGTGAGTTGGAAGAAGCAAATCGCGAAAATCTGCTGTTTGTCAGGCTCTCTTCGGCGACTTTGGAACAGCCTGCGGTTCGCGATGCCGTGCTGTCCGCTGTCGCGGAGCATCCGCCATTGCAGCGCAGATTGGCGATCTTGACCGGACAACAAGAATTTAGCGATGCGGCGTTGCAGACCCTAACGACAATCGCTGCGGAAGGCTGCCGTTTCGGGCTGGATAACGTGCGGGATTGGTCAATCAACCTGTCATCTCTCGCCAGAAGCGGCATGGCATTCATCCTCGTCGACGGCCCCGCAATGGCGCGAAGCGCTCAAGAGCAGGGCGGTGATCCGAGGCGTCTCGCGCAAGCACTAAAAATGCACGACATCGCGCTCATCGGCGGCGAGGTTGCAACTGAAGAAGATATCGATGCGGTGAACAGCTTGGAGCCTACCTTTGTGACCGGTGAAGGCCTCGGCGAAGCACGCGCATTGGAAGCAGTTTAATGAGCGATACCCCGTCTCATTGCCCACGCTCGGCGACGTTGCAGAGCATCAACTGGATCGGTGTCGCCTGTTTTCTCGGGTCGGTCTGGCTGCTTCGGCAAACACCAGCGATCCCGAATGTCGCGGCGACGCTGATCGCGTGTGCAAGCTTTGCGCTGCCGGTCATTGTCCTAGAGTTCCTCATTCTCAAAACTTATCGCAACCCTGATGCGGGTCTCGATTGGTCTGTAAAGCCTCGCATTAATGAAACCAGCATTGCGCGTGTTGCGATGAAGCTCGTCGGTCTATGGACGACACTCGCAATCATCGCGCTCATCTATCTGCTGTTTCCAGAATATCAGGCGACATTGTTCGAACCCTTTTGGGATGTTCTGAAGATCGTCATTCCGGTCTTCCTTCTGGTGTCGCCGGTCTACTTCTTCTGGATCGATGGACGGATGAAAGAGCCGCGTGATGGGTATTGGCACCTTGGCGCACTCATGCTGGGCTGGTCGGAAGCGGTCGATCTGGCCAAGCTGCGTCAATTCGCTTTGGGCTGGATGGTCAAAGGATTCTTCCTGCCGCTGATGTTCAGCTACTTCCACGGTAACATCAATCACCTGCGCGTCACCGAAATCCCGGCTTTCACTTGGGACGCGGCTCAGCTCGATATCATCGCATGGCAGCGCATCCTCTATGATATTCTCATTCTTGTGGATGTCGGTGTCATCGTCGTCGGCTATGCTCTGACGGTCCGCCTGTTTGATAGCCACATCCGCAGCACCGAACCGACATGGTCGGGGTGGATTCCTGCGGTGATTTGTTATCAGCCGTTCTGGGGGCTGATCGGGCCGAACTATTTCGCCTACCGAACCGAGCTCGATTGGGCGTCTGCTCTTGAAGGATACCCAACATTGAGGGTCGCCTTTGCCCTGATCATTCTGGGTTTAATGGGCATCTATACTTGGGCCTCCGTCAGTTTCGGCCTGCGGTTTTCAAACCTGACACATCGCGGGATCATTACGAATGGTCCGTATCGGTGGACCAAGCACCCGGCCTACCTGTCAAAGAACCTGAGCTGGTGGTTTGAATCGCTTCCCTTTATCGCACCGTTTTTCTTCGGGTTCCGAGGGCAAGGATGGAGCGGGCATTGGAGCGATGCGTTGGGTCGAACCTTGCGTTTGCTGGGCGTCAATCTGATCTATTACATCCGGGCGCGAACGGAAGAACGTCACCTATCCCGTGATCCAATCTACGTCCGCTATGCCATGTGGATGGAAAGCAAAGGCATCATGGCTTGGGTTCCGCGCTTCTTGCGCTGGGCACGCTATGCGCCGCCTCGTTGGTGGATGGAAGAACGTGAGGCTGCGCGGATTGAACGTGAACGCAAAGATCCGACTCCGGGTGAGTGATCGGCGATCAGAGCAACGCGCCATCGTAATTTTTGTTCCGATCTTGAGCTGACAGTCGCTTCGGCCTGCCACCGCTAAAGAACCATGCCGTGTCGGTATCCAGCCCCGCGTTGTGATCTGTATCGGGGTCGAGGCCTCGCAGAAAGTTACGCCGAGAACGCAAAATCCGCATGATCTCGGTTTCCATATTCTTCTCGACCGCCCGGAACACCTCGGCGTTGGTTTCGTCGTTCGCTAGTATGGCGAGTTGGATTGCATTCATGGGGTGAGCGCCGCGCCATTCCAGCGGTGCGCGGTGCGCTAAGTCGCGCCGCCAAAAGACCTCAATTGCGGCATTGCCACCCAGCGCCTCAGCCGGGGTACAGAATTTTTGGATCTCTGATTTAAGCTGCAACGGTTTCATGCCGCTGATGACATTGAGCATCCCCATGAAATAGGTGCGGGAAAAACTCGCCCAGGTAAGCCATGTGTCTTCGATAAGCTGATCTCGCGTTTCAAGGTCTTCAACGTTCAGACCGGCTGACAGTGGATTCGGGCCCCTGTAATGGGTTTGAAAAGCGGAGCAGTACCGTATTGCTGCGCTAATATCCTCGCGAGAAATCGTCATATAGCCCCCTAACGTCGACTTGGTATGCCGCAACATAGGCTGGGGCAGTGATTGAAATCACGATCTGATTTCGATCCGTGCATTTTCGTGTTCGAGGCGCTATCGATCCTGCCCAGACAAGTCTAGGAATCCCGATGCTCATCTACAAAATATGCGACAGGACACTTTGGGACGCCGCTGTTGAGGCGGGCGAGTTCAAAGGAGCCGAGATCGATCTCACCGACGGCTATATCCACTTTTCCACGGCAGAACAGATGCGCGAGACGGCGGCAAAGCACTTCGCCGGTCGAGAAGGCTTGGTGATTATCGCGGTCGATGCAGACGCTCTGGGTGATGAGATGAAGTGGGAGGTTTCGCGTGGCGGCGCACTTTTCCCTCATCTCTACCGGGCGCTTAAAATAAGCGAAGCGACGTCGGCCGAGCCTCTGCCACTCGTGGACGGGGCGCACGTCTTTCCGGCGAGCGCGATATGAGCCGGTTCCAATCACTCGGCCTTCGCGCGGTTCGCTCGTTCGATCCCGAACGGGCGCATCGAATGGCCATTCACGGCCTGCGAGCTGGATTGGTTCCGCCTTGGAAAAGCGCGCTGCCCGGCGTGCTTCGTACACAAGTTCTGGGATTTGACTTGGCGCACCCGCTGGGCCTCGCCGCAGGGTTCGATAAGAATGCTGAAGCGGTGGGGCCTCTCTTGAATTGCGGTTTCTCGTTTGTCGAAATCGGCGCGGTGACGCCGCGTCCGCAATATGGAAACCCGAAGCCGAGATTGTTTCGACTGTCAGAGGACGCCGCCGCCATCAATCGGTTCGGGTTCAACAACGAAGGCGTTGAAGCGGTCCGCAAACGTCTTTTCCTCAAAGCCCATCCCGCACGGGGTCCGATTGGGGTCAATCTCGGCGCCAACAAAGACAGCGCGGATCGTGCCGCAGATTACGCCACTGTGCTCACACGTCTTTCCGACTGTGCCGACTTTTTCACGATCAATGTTTCTTCGCCGAACACGCAGGGACTTCGTGACTTACAGGAACGTAGCGCCTTGAACGATCTCATCGCAGGGGTACTTTCTGTGCGTGACGAGGTGGCCGTTGGTAAGCCGGTGCTGCTCAAGCTGGCTCCGGATCTTTCCGACGCGCAATTGACCGACGTGATTGAAGTATGCCTAGAGCGTCAGATCGACGGTATTGTCGCGACGAATACGACGTTGTCTCGCGATGGGCTCGTGTCGGCTCACCGGGATGAGGCCGGTGGGTTGTCAGGTCAGCCCGTGTTCGAGAAATCAACCGCAGTTCTGCATCGGATCGCTGAAATCTCGGAAGGTGCCATTCCGCTCATTGGTGTTGGCGGCGTAGGCTCGGCAGAGCAAGCCTATGCCAAAATTCGCGCCGGGGCATCGCTCGTCCAACTTTACACGGCGCTCTCTTATCACGGGATGGGCCTCGTGCCGCAGATCATCAAAGGGCTAGCAAAACTGCTGGAACGGGATGGCTACACGTGGTTGGATCAGGCCATTGGAGCCGACGTTCGCCGCTCAAGCAAGGGGTAGAGCCACAGCAGACTTGCGGCTCTCAGACCCAAGAACAGATAGATCGAACCCCAGACGCCGTGGTTGCCAAATGCCATGGCGAGAAACCATGATGCCGGGAAATAGATCGCGGCTGAGAACAGCATCGCGTTGCGCATCAGCCCGCTTTCTGTTGCGCCGATAAAAATGCCATCGAGTTGAAACGCCGCAAAGCCCACCGCTGGAATCAGGGCAGCCCACAGCGCATAGCTGCGTGCGAGTTCACGGACGGTCTCAACATTGGTCAGCGCGTCGATAATTATGCCTGAGAACAGAACGAACAAGAGCGCGACGAGAACAGCCAAGGCACCGGACCAGATCGACGAAATAACAGCAGCCCGGCGCAGCGCTTTAGGATCATTCGCGCCCCGCGCTTGTCCGACCAACGTTTCCGCCGCCATCGCAAACCCGTCTAACCCGTAAGCCGAGACGATGAAGAACTGCCAGAGGATGACATTGGCCGCCAGGATCTCATCTCCTTGCAAACTGCCAAGGCGCATGATCCAGGCAAATCCGAGGGTCAGCAGTGCCGTTCGAATAAAAATATCCCGGTTCATCGCCATCACGCGCCACAGCTCGGATGTTTCCAGAATTCGTGGCCAATCGAGATGCCAACTTTTCGGAGCAATCGTCACAGCTCGCCGCTGGGCCATCCAAAGAGCGAAAGTCAATCCAAGGCCATTGGCGATAACCGTCGCCAAAGCAACGCCCGTAATGCCCATGTCAAAACCAACGGCGAGCGTCAGGCTCAAAGCGATATTGGAGAGCGTGATGACGAGCTGATGCTGGAACAACCGGTTGGTCAGTTCTTGACCGGTGAACCATCCCAACAGCGCGTAATTTGCAAGCTCAAAAGGCGCGCCCCAAATCCGAATATTGAAGTACTGCGCGGCGACGCCTTCAGTCTCCGGGCCTCCTTCAAAAATCTGCAAACCAAGCCACAAGAGCGGCGATTGAAAGAGGATCAGGAGCATCGCGATTGCGGCGGCGATGACCAATGTCCGCAACAGCGTGTTGAGGACGCGGCCAAAATTCTGAGCGCCGAGAGCCTGCGCAGACTGGCCTGAACATCCGAGCTGTAGGAAATTGAAGCTGGTGAAGAGAATGGCGAAAAGCTCTGCGCCAATGCCAACGCCAGCCAAGGCAAAAGCGGTTCCGAGGTTGCCGATAATTGCCGTATCAATCGCGCCCTGAATCGGAACGGTAGCATTCGACAGAACTACCGGAGCGGCAATCATCAGGACCCGCGCGCCGGTAACCGGAGTCATGGTAACGCTTTCTGCCGGCAAGAACTCATGAGGACTGAGGGAGCAGAAAATGCCCGTGGGCGGCGATGAAGGGTTTGCTGCGCTCGTCTTGCCAAGCCTCGACGCGAACATTCGCGATCCGTCGTCCTCGCCGCAAGATGAGCGCACGCGCATAGGCATCTTGCGGCTTGCCAGAACGCAAGTAATCGATGCTGAAGTCGACTGTCTTGGGCTGGGGTGCGAAGGACCCGTCCCACTTCTTGTCACTCGTCATCCGTTCCAATGCCGCGACCCATGCAAGGGACGTTATCGCGGTGATCTCCAGAAAGGCCCCCGTGGCGCCACCATGCAGAGCGGGCAGTAATGGGTTGCCGATAAGCCGAGGGGCATATGCAAGACGGGCCGTGACTTCGTCGCCGCGACGCGCGAAATCGACACCCAGAAACGAGATGTACGGGATATTGACGGTCAGCGCCGCGAAGGCTTCATCCTTGTTTTTCACGCTGAGCCTCTTTGTAGTTCAGGATGAAAGCGGCTGATGCCGTAGCAATAGGATCGTTGCGGTCTTCGTGGTAGGCGACAGCCCGGACGAACCCAACGGAGCGTGTGGCGCGATAACAGTGGGCGTGTGCATAGACATCACGTTCAGGCGTTGCCGGACGCATATAGTTGATGCGCAAATCAAGGGTCGCCGTAGAGGAGGGCTTGCTGGAAGCCATCATCACCGCTGCTCCACAGCAGGTATCAAGTAGCGCTGTGATGGCACCGCCATGCATGACACCCGTCTTAGGATCACCGATGAGACGCGGGTCGTAGGGGATCATCATCACCGCTTCATCCGCACCGCGCGAGATCAATCGCATCTTCAGCTCAGCCGAATGAGGAATAGCGGACATCAACGTGCCTTCTCCGCTCTGAGTGCTAGGGTCTGGGGTCATCCATCCCCGAAAAATGTCATCGTCGCTCATCACATCCGTACCCATTGCATCCTGCTAGGGAGTGGTAGCGCGTTGCGAGAGGAAGCCGAAACAAAAAAGGGCGCTCCCGCAGGAGCGCCCTTGAATACTTTAGGTTGGCTGAGATCAACCAAAGAAGAAGCGATACGCAAACCATCCACTGCCGAGCAAGGCAATCGCAGCTCCGGCACCAATGATCGGCACAGCGATCCGCTTCTGCTTACGCTCCGTTTCGAGCGCTGCCTGCAGATCATCTCCGCCCAGCGCATCCAGATCGGAATTATCGCCGAGAGGTTGGCTGCCGGCTTCGAAAGCTGCAACCAAGTCGTCTTCTTCTGTTCCCAGTTCGGCTTCAATAGGCAGCTCAGCTGCTTGCTTCGCCTTCGGTTGAAGGAGGCGAGAGAACAAGCCTTTTTTCTTTGGCTGGGTTCCTGCTTCGCCGTCCATCGCTTCGTCGCCAGTTACGACAGCGCCAGCTTCGCCCTCGGCTTCCGTCGCAGCAGAACTGCGCAGTTTGCGGCGGAGGCTGTTGATCGACGGCTTGCCGTCGTCATCGAAGACCTTTTCGAAATCTTCGTCCAAACGCGATTTACGAGCGCGATCACGGCGACGACCGCGTGCGCCAGGAATGACACGCAGGGTGTCAGCCGAATCATCTTCCGCTTCGTCGACAACAGTCGCAGCTTCACCGGCGGTCGCCGCTGTCGTATCAACGCTTTCATCGACTGCTGGCTGCGATGCGGCAACCCGCTGTTCTTCGGCCAACAGTTCAGCGTCGGCTTTGTCTTCCGACTTCGCACTCTTTCCGGATTTCGGCGTCACCATCGTCGCGGTGCTGGAGCTTGGTGCCGAGGCGGCGACAGCGGCACCTGCAGCGACTGTCGCAGCGGCAGCGCTGCTCGAAGCAGAGCTTGTCTCAGATGGAGCGGGGGCATCCCCTGCTGCTGCGGCACGAGCGGCTTCCAGCTTTTCCATCCGCTGTTTCATTGTTTTGGACGGAGTCCAACGCTTTGTCCCGACACGGCGATCATCAACCAGTTCGCTCACGCGCTTCGCGGTGCTTCCACGCGATTCATCGAATTGCGATTCGGCGGCTTGCGCGATCCGGTCAAAGATATCCAGCGATCCACCGCCTCTGGATGTCTCCAACTCGCGTTCGGCCGCAGCGATATGCGGCGCAACGGCTTGATCGCGCACCGATGAAGGGTTTGCTCTTTCCGCTGCATAATCGAGCGACTGATCGTCGAAATCTTCGTCGCGTTCTGCGACGGCTCCGATCGCGTGTCCGAATTTGCTCATGGCATCATCGCCTGTCTTATCTATCGCCAACTCCGAGTCAGAAGAATCTGCTCGAGCAGCTAATTTATCGCCATCATCAGACATCTGATGTGGCATCGAGAGAGAGTCTGGGCGGGTGTGCACCGTATCGGAAGATTTGCTGGTGTCTTCGTGCAGATCTTTACGGCACGCCTCCAACCAAGCGTCATCGTCCAGCGACTCGGCATCGTGCGGATCAATTTCAGCCCCAAGATCACGAACACTTTCCGATTCGCAGTTTTCCTGCGTTTCGGCGGCGTCCGCTAGAATGTGCTCGCTTGGGATCATCAACATCTTCCGCACGGTCTTTCCGGAAACGCCAGTTGGCGCGCCCGTTCAGCACTATGTACGTCGATTATCTTTAAGATTGATCTAACATCATCGACGGAGGAGTGGCTGAACTGGAAAATGAAAGCTGTAGGATTTAGTTGACGTTAACGTAAGCGTCAGCTTAGGATAGGGAGATGATGAATTCAGTGACTTCACACCAGGACGACGGCGCTGTCTACACGGTGACCCAGCTGTGTCGCGAATTTGACGTGACCCCCCGTGCTTTGCGGTTTTATGAGTCCAAGGGTTTATTGCATCCATCTCGCCAAGATACGCGGCGTCGTTTTGGAAATCGGGACCGCGCACGGTTAGTGCTTATCCTCCGAGGGAAGCGATTCGGCTTTAGCTTGGCTGAGATTGGCGAACTTCTGGACCTCTATGATACGGGCGACTCCCAAGTCACGCAGTTGACCCGGACGATTGAGACCGCCGAACTTCGCCTGTCAGAGATGCGCCGTCAGCGCGAAGAACTTGAAGTTGGCATTGTCGAACTCCAAGATCAGCTTGAGCTCGTTCGACGGATATTAGCGGAAAAACAAAATCAAAGCTGAAAGCACCCGCGTTTGCGGCGCGCGATTTGTTTAGAATGGAGAAACCATGGCAATTTTTCAGGCACCGACAAAAGATGTTCAGTTCATTTTGCATGAAGTCCTGCGGATCCATGAGCGCTCTGACATCGAAGGCTATGCTGATCTGACCGACGATATGACGGGTGCGATCTTCGAGGAAGCAGGAAAAATCGCTTCCGAAGTTCTGCTTCCGATCAACGAGACGGGCGATAAGCAAGGCTGTGTGCTCGAAAACGGTGTTGTGCGCACACCGGATGGTTTCAAAGAAGCGTATACGGCGATGTGCGAGGGCGGCTGGCCCGGCATCGACTGTAACCCGGAATATGGCGGGCAGGGCATGCCCTATATCGTTCATGCCGTGACCGGCGAGTTTTCCTCTTCTGCTGCGATGGCGTTTTCAATGTATCAGGGCCTAACGCATGGCGCGATCAAAGCCATCGAAGGGTTCGGGTCAGATGCGCAAAAGGACTTGTATCTGCCGAAGATGATTTCCGGTTCTTGGACCGGCACCATGAACCTCACCGAACCCCATTGCGGGACGGACTTGGGGCTGCTGCGTACAAAAGCCGAGCCACAAGATGACGGCAGCTACAAAATCTCTGGCCAGAAGATTTTCATCTCGGCGGGAGAGCATGATCTGAGTGAGAATATTGTTCACCTCGTCCTCGCGAAAATTCCGGGCGGACCTGAGGGCGTCAAAGGGATCTCACTCTTTGTTGTGCCGAAGTTTTTGCCCAACGAAGATGGGTCTCTCGGCAACCGCAATACACTCGCCTGCGGTAAGCTCGAAGAAAAGATGGGCATCCACGGAAATTCGACCTGCGTCATGAACTACGATGAGTCGACCGGTTGGCTGGTGGGCGATGAACACAAAGGCCTCCGCGCCATGTTCCTAATGATGAACGAGGCGCGTCTGTTGGTCGGCATGCAGGGGCTGTCCCAAGCCTCAATCGCCTATCAGAATGCCGTGGAATACGCGAAAGACCGCATGCAAGGCCGCGCGCTCGACGGTGACAAGTTCCCCGATCAAAAAGCGGACCCATTGATGGTTCACCCCGATGTTCGCCGGATGCTCATGGATGCGAAAAGCTTCGTCGAAGGTGGTCGGGCGTTCTACTACTGGGCTTCAACCCTGATTGACGAAGAGCTCCACCATGAAGACGAAAAGGTTCGGACGCAGGCAGGTCTTTTGATCGCGTTGCTGACGCCTGTCGTCAAAGGCTTCTTGACCGACCGAGGGTTCGACACGGCGGTTCAGATGCAGCAGGTGTTCGGCGGTCACGGCTATACCGAAGATTGGTCGCAATCCCAGTTCGTCCGCGATGCCCGGATCGCCCAAATCTATGAAGGCGCAAACGGTGTTCAGGCACTCGATTTGATTGGCCGCAAACTACCGCAAAAGGGTGGCGCGGGCATTCAGGCGTTCTTCGCATTGGTTAAAGATTTCTGCAAAGAAAACGACGGCGACGAGATGTCCGAGTTCGTCGAACCCGTGAAAGAAGCCTCTAAGGAACTGCAAGAGGCCGTCATGTGGTTCATGCAACACGGCATGAAGGACCCCAATCAAGCTGCGGCTGGTTCGACCGATTTCCTTCACCTGTTCGGCCATGCTGCGATTGGCTTTATGTGGGCACAGATGGCGAAAGTTGCTCAAGAGGCTCTAGCCGGTAATGCGGATGATCCGGCCTTCTATGAAGCCAAGATCAAGACCGCCAGATATTACATGCAGCGCGTGATGCCAGCGACGGGCGCTCACCTTGCGCGGATCAAATCTGGCTCTGATGCCGTGATGGCGCTTGATGCGGAAGCATTTTAAGCTCAACCTCTGCCTCTCGGATAAGCTGGGGGGCATCCACGGTTGGAGTATTCCAAGATGCTGAAACGGTTCTGGCTTGGGCTCGCCGCTTTGACCATCTCGTTTGGCGTGGCGAACGCAAAAGACTCTGACCAAGGTGCTTTGCTGGAAACGGTGGCGACTTTTGAGGCCGCGATGGACAATGCCGATTTCGATACCGTGATGTCGCTGGTTCCTGAAAAAGTGTTCGGTCAGATGGCCCTTGAACTGGAGCTTACCCCAGAGCTTCTCACGAAGTTGGTGGTCAAACAAATGCAGGACGTGTTGTCGGAAGTCCAAATTCTAGAATTTGGTATGGAAACATCCACGATCGAGATCGAAGAAACGCCGAACGGTATTGCCTACGTCTTTCTGCCCACCCGCACGGTTGTCGATGTACAAGGGGCCAAAGTCGAGGCGAAGTCACACACTTTGGCTGTTCGAGATGGCGACGAATGGCGGCTCGTGCGGATCGAAGACGCGGTGCAACTTCGAGTCTTGCGGGATGTGTATCCGGGATTTGAGAAAGTGGAATTTCCGGAGAATACTGTAAAGCTCTTAAACTGATAGGTCTCTGGCAGACGTCAGACGCAAGGAAAAACGATGGCTGATTTTAAACTGCATTGCTTTGCTCAATCCGGGCATTCTTATAAAGCGGCGCTCATGCTGTCGCTTTGCGATGCGGATTGGGAGCCAGTGTTTGTTGATTTTTTCAACGGCGAGACCCGCAGCCCCGATTATCAATCTATCAACCCAATGGGCGAAGCGCCCGTGCTGATCCACGGGGACAAAAAGTTTGTCCAGTCGGGTGTGATGCTCGATTATTTGTCAAAACAGTTCGGGAAATTCGGCCCGGACAACGAAGACGAGCGCCTCGAAATTTTGCGTTGGACCTTGTGGGAAAACCATAAGCTCAACAGCTTTCAAGGGATCTATCGCTTCATGCTCAATTGGGCGCCGGAAGCCGCACGCAGTGATGACGTGAACAAATTTATGCGTGGGCGTGCGCTTGGTGCGTTGAAGGTTCTTGATCAGCATTTGAAGGGCCGCGAATGGATCGCGGCGGATCATGTGACAACAGCGGATGTGGCTTGTTCAGGATACGTCTTCTATCCGCGCGACGAATATCAATGGACGGACGACGAGCGCTTTGAAAACATCGAAGCGTGGCAAGCTCGTATGCAGGCATTGGCGGGATGGAAACATCCGTACGATCTGATGCCGGGGAAGGCGTAAGTTCTGATGACTGGATGGTTTACATCGATCATCATGAAAAAATCCGCCGCGCTCGGAAAGCGCGACGGGGCAGATCATTTGTATAAAAGAGTCACCAGTGACGGGTTCTTGGTGCCCCGAAGTCTAGTAAGCGCGGCTGTTTCGACCCGGTGCATCGCCGCTGCGTCCAGGTGCTTCTGGAGCGTCGGTCGCCGTCAAACCCTCAGAGCCAATAAAGCCAGGGTGCAACGAAACGACTCCGCCTTCGTCAACGCCCGTGTTCGGCGCGGTCTGATTCAGGAAGGCCGCGTCATCCTCGGTGTTGACCTCGGTGCCGGCGTCCAGAACGTCGGATCCTCTGGCTTCATCAACACCGCCAACAAAGTTGCCGTGGTCATCAAAGATCCGCAGGGCAGTGGGGTTATCCGGCGAGGCGATGAACGCGTCGTTCGACGGGATGACCATCGAAGCATAACTCAGGAATTGCGACTTCCTCGGATCGACGGTCAGCACAATCGAACCGCTTTCGCCGGTGTCCAATGGCCCAGCCGCGAGACCAGCAGGTCCAGTGACCACACCGTCTTGACCGGCGGCGCCGCTGCTCGCGAAGGCGTTCGAGATCGGATCGGTCGCACCATCTTCGGCAAGGGCTTCCAGATATCCGGCTGCGGCTTCGCCCGCGTTGTAAACATCAAAGCTCCCGTCTTGGATCGCAACCCAAGTCGGCGTCAGGAACGTGCCGCCATCGGGGCCGGTGTTCGCAACGTTGACTCGAATGTTGCGGGTTCCATCGGCATTGCCGCCGAGGTCTTCGACACTGACACGAGCAATCGGAACGTCGCCGCCGTCTCGCGTGAAGTCTCCGGCAACCGGATCGATCACGGCGCCAGCGACAGTCGTGCCGCCCAAAATTTGACCATTGGTGGTTGGGACATTGGGCGGAGGGGGCGGAGCGGGATTTGGCGCTTGGGGTGGGTCAATGCGCCCACCACGACGAGTCGCCAGTCGTTCGGCCAACGCTTCGGCCCGGGCGACTTGCGCCTCGGCACGGGCGGTAGCCCGTTCAGCACGGGCCTCGGCTTGCGCGATCGCGCGTTCGGCACGGCCTCGCGCGCCGCCGGTGCGATCTTGGCCTTTAGATCCAATTTGATCTGCAAAATCTTGTTTGGCTTGGCCTACGCGGTCACTTATGGAAGAAAAACCGTCGAACTTCATACAAATCACCTTTTCGAGATGTGTTACGAAATGACACGTTATCGAGCGCAATCGTGAAATGAGTTCAATTTCGGCACACGTTCAATCACGCTCTCGTTATGCGTGGTGTTGTAAAGTTTATACACTCCAGTTTTTGCCTTCTGGTTCTGTTCGAAACGATTTGAGAACGAAACTCGACGGACGCGATAAGAGGATAACCTGATGACCGAAGCTTACATCTACGATTCCGTCCGAACCCCGCGCGGTAAGGGCAAGAAAGATGGTTCTTTGCATGAAGTGACGTCGCTGAAATGCGCGTCGACGATCCTCGAAGCGCTGCGGGATCGTAATGATCTGGATACCGCCGAAATTGAAGACGTAATCCTCGGTTGCGTAACGCCCGTGGGCGAACAGGGCGGCGAGATTGCGCGAACCGCCGTTTTGCAGGCCGACTATGACGAGAGCGTTCCCGGCCTTCACATCAACCGCTTTTGCGCGTCGGGGATGGAAGCGGTCAACCTCGCGGCCAACCAAGTGAAGGGCGGTGCCGGTGAACTCTATGTCGCGGGCGGCGTTGAAATGATGAGCCGCGTGCCGATGGGCAGCGACGGTTTTGCAATTGCCGTTGATCCGATCCCCGCCATGAAGTCCTACTTCGTGCCTCAAGGAATTTCGGCGGACATCATCGCGACCAAGTATGGCTTCTCTCGCGATGACTGCGATGCGTTTGCGGTCGAAAGTCAGAAACGAGCAGCAGCAGCATGGGAAGACAAGCGCTTCGCTAAGTCCATCGTCGCTGTCAAAGACATGAACGATGTGACGATTCTCGACCAAGACGAGCACATGCGTCCCGGCACGGACATGCAATCCCTCGGCGGCTTGAAAGCGTCGTTCAAGGATATGGGTGAAACACTGCCCGGCTTCGATGCCGTCGCTTTGTTAAAGTACCCAGAGCTTGAATCCGTCAATCACGTTCACCACGCCGGTAACTCGTCGGGCATCGTTGACGGCGCTGCAGGCTTGTTGATTGGGTCGAAGGAGATCGGCGAAAAGCTTGGCCTGAAACCGCGCGCACGGATCAAGCACACGGCAAAAATCGGCACCGACCCAACGATCATGCTGACTGGCCCTGTCCCTGTGACCGAAAAAGTGCTGAAAGAAACCGGCATGACGATCAGCGATTTCGATCTGTTCGAAGTCAACGAGGCCTTCTCGGCGGTGGTCTTGCGCTTCCTGCAAGCCTTCAACGCGGATCACGCAAAGCTGAACCCGAACGGCGGTGCCATCGCGATGGGCCACCCGCTCGGTGCAACGGGTGCGATGATCATCGGCACCGCGTTGGACGAGTTGGAGCGCACGGGCGGCGGTACGGCGCTCTGCACCCTCTGCGTCGCTTCCGGCATGGGCGCAGCAACCGTTATTGAGCGCGTTTAAGCGCCGTCTGGAGAATTGAAATGACAAACTGGAAATTCGAAAAAGACGGCGATGTTGCAATCATCACCTGGGACATGGCGGATCGTTCGATGAACGTCATGACCGCCGATGTCATTCGCGAGTTAGATACGCATGTCGATACTGTGCTCGGCGACGACTCGCTCAAGGGTGCGGTGATTACCTCAGCGAAAAACGATATGGGCGGCGGGGTCGACTTGACCATGCTCGCGCAGATCAAAGCACAAGCTGCGAAAGAGGGCGGCAATGTTGGCGAAGCGCTGTTCGGTTTCGTCTGGGCGCTCCATTCGCTGTATCGTAAAATCGAAGTCGCGGGTGCAGACAAGAAAACCAAAAAGGGCGGCAAAGTTTTTGCCACTGCAACGCCCGGCACGGCGCTGGGTGGCGTGTTCGAATTGCTGCTCGCATCGCATCGCCGTTTCGCAGCGGACAATCCAAAAGCCAAACTGGGCCTGCCGGAAACGCTCGTTGGACTCTTCCCCGGCGCGGGCGGAACCACTCGCTTGGTTCGGATGCTTGGTGTGATGGGCGCGGCGGATTATTTGCTCAAGGGCAAACTGATCAATCCGAAAAAGGCCAAAGCGGCCATGCTGATTGATGAGATCGTTCCACAGGCGGACCTTGTTTCGTCTGCGGTGGAATGGGTTCGCGGCTCAAGCGAAAAAGATGCAGTGAAGCCTTGGGATGAGCGCGGGTACAAGATTCCCGGCGGCGCACCTTACACACCAAAGGGTTTCCAAACCTATCTCGGTGCCGTTGCCATGACCCATGCGCAGACGGCGGGCGTTTATCCGCAAACCAATGCCATGCTGTCCGCGGTCTACGAAGGCTCGCTGGTTGATATGGACAACGCCCTCAAGATTGAGGCGCGTTGGTTCACCTCTGTCCTAATGGACCCACGATCATCGGCCATGATCCGCTCGCTCTTCGTCAACAAGCAAGCGATTGAGAAAGGCGCGCGCCGTCCGGACGTGCCGGATCAGAAAGTCAAATCTGTCGGCATCATTGGTGCGGGCATGATGGGCGCGGGTATCGCCTTCGTCTCTGCGCGTGCAGGCATTGATGTGGTCCTCGTAGATCGCGATCAAGAGAGCGCGGATCGTGGGCGTGCCTCAGTCGAAGCCATTCTCGACAAGGGCGTCAAACGCAAAAAGGTCACCGAAGATCAGAAGAACGAAATCTTGGGCCGCGTCACCGCAACCCCTGACTACGACAAGATGTCCGGCTGCGATTTGATCGTCGAAGCTGTCTTCGAAGATCCAAAGATCAAAGCGACGGTCACGCAAGCCACCGAAGCGGTTATTCCCAAGGACGCGATTTTTGCGACCAACACGTCGACCTTGCCGATTACGGGACTGGCCAAAGCCTCGTCGCGTCCAGAACAATTCATCGGCATCCACTTCTTCTCGCCGGTTGAAAAGATGATGCTGGTTGAGATCATCAAGGGTGAGAAGACTGGCGATGTCGCCGTTGCCAAAGCGCTCGATTTCGTTCGCCAGATCAAGAAGACGCCTATCGTGGTCAATGATGCTCGATTCTTCTATGCTAATCGCTGCATCATCCCTTACCTCAACGAGGCGATGACGATGGTTGGCGAAGGTGTCAAACCCGCGCTGATCGAAAACGCGGCCAAGCAAATCGGAATGCCGGTTGCGCCGCTTCAATTGACCGATGAGACGTCGCTCGAACTGGGCCATCGCATCATGACCGCGACCAAAGCCCAGATGGGCGATGCCTATGAAGGCACTGGCGCAGATGATGTGATCGTCAAAATGTTCGAGGGCCAAGGCCGTGCCGGTCGTAAAAACGGCAAGGGCTTTTACGATTACGATGAGAAGGGAAAGCGTCAAAAACTCTGGCCTGATCTCGCGGAACACTTCCCTGTTGCGGATGAACAGCCGGATTTTGATGAAGTCAAAAACCGCCTCATCCTTTCACAAGTGCTGGAGGCCATCCGCGCGAAGGAAGAAGACGTGCTGGTCGATATTCGTGAAGGCGACGTCGGTGCGATCTTGGGCTGGGGCTTCGCGCCTTGGTCAGGCGGACCGATGTCGTGGGTCGATCTGACCGGGCCGGCAGAGGTCGTTGCCCTTTGCGATGCGCTCGAATCGAAGTTCGGGGACCGGTTCAAAGCCCCTGATCTGCTGAAAGAGATCGCGTCCAAAGGGGAAACCTTCTATGGCCGCTTTCAGCCTCAACAGGCTGCGGCATAAGTGAACACCCCTTAGGCGGGAATTCACTGTCACCCAAGGCGCACAGGTGACCGTGCGTCTACTAAAAGAATCGAACGCAGGAACACTTAAGGTTGTTTCTGCGTTTTGATTCGGCTGTCCGAGTGGTAAAAATCCCAGCAATCGCGCAGGTGAGCGCATGCAACGCCGCGGCCTCCTCAGGGCCGCTCAGACTCGGAAAACCGAGGGCATGAGGGAGGACAGTGTATGGCTTTCAAATTCAGAAAGGCGCTCGCGGCCGCGTGTGCTTCAACGGTGTTGGTGGCACCGGCAATGGCTCAGGAATTTCGGATCGATCGTCTGTTCGTAGTGGGTGACAGTCTCAGTGACCTCGGTACCTACTCACAGGCGATCCCAACCGGCGCCGCACTTTTGGGAAATACGTTGCCGAATGGTGATCCGTTTCCCACCGACATAAATTATCGGTTCACGAACAACCTCGCCGATGGATCTAGCCTCAACTACTCTGAGGTCGTGGCTGATCGGTTGGGTATTGATATCCAACCCAATCTCATCACCGGTGTTCCCGTCGCGGCGGGAACACCGCTCGCTGGCGCTGCCAACGATATCGAAGTCGGCGGTACCAATTTCGCGCAGGGTGGGGCGCGGGTTACGATTGAGAATGACAATTTGGGACAGTTGGCTGGCGGTATCACACAGACCCCATCCAACACTCAGGTAGACCGTCTTCTCGCCGCAACGCCGAGCTTTAACGCGAATGATCTCGTGATCTACTGGGTCGGCGCGAATGACATTTCGGTCAATGCGGAAGAGATTGGCGTGACTCAATCGCCGGAACAGGCTTTCCAAGCCGTCGGCCTCGCGGCGACGCAGGCCGTCGCTGAAGTCGAGCGGCTTATCGATGCAGGAGCGACAAACCTTGTCGTCGTGACTGTGCCGGACATCGGCACCAGCACACCCGTGGGTCAGAGTTCTTCTCCGCAGGCTCAGGCGGTTCTTTCCGGCCTCACCTCGACGTACAACGACATCCTTGTTGGCGGTGTTGCAGGTCGCGCAACGATCGTGGATGCCGGTGCCGTGGTGAACGATGTCCTTGATGATGCGGCACGGTATGGCTTTTCAGATCTCACGCGCGAAGAGCATCTCGACCTCGCCAATACCCAATGTCTGACCCCATCCGCTGTTCAGTGTATTGATGGTTTGACCACGCGCCCCGGGCTTACCGCAATCTTCGCAGATGATCGGCATCTGACCAACGAGGCGAATCTATTGCTCGGTGAGTTAGCTTTTTCGGCGCTCACGGCCATTGGTCAATCTGGAGCAATTCCCGTCGCTACGATCACCGGCCTTCGTCAACAATCGCAAGGGCTAGAACAACGACTAAATCTCGGCGCGTTTTTCATCAACGATGATGAAGGCAAACGAATCCGCAGGCCCGTCGGCAGTGTCGAAGTCTATGGTGGCGCCGAGCTCGGTTTCTACAAGAGCGAAGAGCAACAAGTCGTGCCCGGTTTCGATGCGACCACTCAGGTGTTGAAGGCGGCTGCTGATGTCATGATAACTGACAATGTCATGGTCGGCATTGGTGGCAGCATTGATCACGGGCAAGTCGAATTTGACGATAGTCGCGGCAGCTTTGACTCGCGACTGTTCATCGGTGGCGTATTTGGTGTCGCTCAGCTCTATCCGGGCGTATATGCCAATGCCTTTTTGGGTGGCGGTATCATTGACGAGGTTGATATCGAGCGTCAATTTACCACCAGCAATCTCGCAGGGAATGTTGTCAGCCGAAACAACTATGATGCCGAAACCGACGGCACGTACTTTATTGCGCGGACCAATCTGGGTGCTGTCGTGCCAGTGGGGAATGGTTTCTTCGTCAATCCGAGCGTCGGATTCGCCTACGAAAGAGTCGACATCGACGGTTTCAATGAGACGGCCCGCGGCGGTGCACCATCATCGCTAGCCGCTCGGATCGGGGACCAAGAATACGAAGGGTATCGCGGCACGCTGGCGCTCGGCGGTTTTTATCGTCCCCCTGCTGCACCAACATGGACTTTTGGTTTGCGGGGATCGTGGGAGCACGATTTTAACGACGACGATGTCGAAGTTCCTTTCGCCGTTGGCAATGCGCCGACCAATGTTCAGTTCGCTCCGCGTCCCGATGACTCTTACGGGTTACTGTCGGCGACAGTCGTGAAAGAGCT